>CAYFQV010000005.1:40116-41683 GCA_964345195.1 uncultured Spirochaetaceae bacterium | reverse complement strand
GAGAGAACACCGTCTCGCCGGTCGGCGGATGGAGAAAGTAGAAGTAGGGATTGTCCGCGGGGTAGACGGCGGCGCGGATCGCCGCCATACCCGGGTTGCCGATCGGGCCGGGAGGTAATCCCGCGTTTTCGTACGTATTGTAAGGGTGTTGAACTTCGGTGTCCGCGAAGGTGGGCTGCCGTTTCTTGGTGCCGAGAACGTAATTGACCGTTGCGTCGGACTCGAGCAGCATCCCCCGCTGCAAGCGCTTGTAGAATACCCCGGCAACATCCGGCATGTCTCCGACAGGCGACTCTTTTTCGACGATCGAGGCGAGGGTCAGAACATCGTGCACGCTTCGCCCTTGTGCGGCAATGTCCGTGAGCATCTCGTCCGTCATTTGAGCTTGCAATGTCCGCACCATGCGCCGCACGAGTTCTCGTGGTGTGCTGTCGGCGAATATCCGATAGGTTTCCGGAAACAGATAGCCGTCGAGGATCGTGTTCCGCTTCACCTTCTCGAGGATCCAAAGATCACGGTATCCCGGCTGCATGACCACGGCGGCTGCGAACTCCTCTTTCGTATAAAGACCGATAGCTTCGAGGTGATTCTCAATGTCGTGTGCGCTCCATCCTTCTCGAATGGTGACTCGGACTTCGTCGAAGACGGCGTCGCCTGAGGCAATGCGCTCGAGTACTTCCGCGCCGCTTACGGAGCCCGTGAAGAGATATGTGCCCGCCTGCAAGGCGGCATCCATTCCACGGAGTCGAGTATAGAGAGTAAATGAGAGGTCGCTGCGAATGATTCCTTCACGCTGCAAATCGGCGGCGATTCCACTTAGAGATGCACCTGAATCGATGGTAAAAAGATGTTCCCGCGGGTGCAGGGGCTTCGGTACGTTCAGCGCCCGGTACGCGTACCGAGCGACGACCGCACCACCGATCAAGAGCGCGAGAAGAAACCCGAGAACAATCGTGTATGTAATCAAGCGACCTTGACTGGTCGGCGCTCTATGCTTTTTGTTCATACCCGGCCACGCCCGTACGGCCTGCTGAACATTACCTCTAGTCCACTTTCATGGCAAGCAGAGTTTGGTCGTCGTTTTGAGGCGCCGCGTCGCGAAAACGCGCGACCTGATCGGCAATCGTATCAACAAGTTTTTGTGCATTGTCCCCGTGATGTGCCGACACGACGTTCTCCAATCGCTCCCAGCCGAACTCTTCTTTGTCGGCGTTCTTTGCCTCGACAATGCCGTCGGTGTACATGACAAGCACATCGCCCGGCTGGAGACTGTAACGACGAGTCGCGTATTGCGCGCCGGCTTCTATCCCGATCGGCAATCCGTCCGCGTGCAGTGTTTCGGTCGATTGTGTCTCGTGCCGATACAACATAAGGGGCAGATGCCCGGCGTTCGAATACTCCAGGGTTCGGGTGCCGGGATCGTAGGCTACTATCGAGAAGGTTGCAAAGCGTCCCATATCCACGCTTCCGACAACGCCACGGTTGATCCACCGCGTCATGGTAGCCGCATCCATGGAGGTGGAAGACAGAAGCCGCATGATGGTGCGAATCATCACCATGACCAGGC
>CAYFQV010000005.1:6242-40016 GCA_964345195.1 uncultured Spirochaetaceae bacterium | reverse complement strand
ATGGAGGTGGAAGACAGAAGCCGCATGATGGTGCGAATCATCACCATGACCAGGCCGGCAGGCACTCCCTTACCGGAGACATCGCACACGGATAAGGCAATTCTCCCGGATTTCCGCATGGCGAAGTAGTCGTATCGGCTGCACAGCGTTGCACGAACATGACTCGACCCCGTTGAACGGTCTCGCCGAGGATCGTTTCGCCCACGGGTATCGCACAGGCACGAAAGTACTTATCAACCGCGCCGATCTTCGTCTTGGTGTTCTCGGGCACCTCATACGGCGGTGGAAAGTATCCGTAGGTCGCCGTAACGTGCAGCATCCCGTCGGTCCCAACAAGAAGCACAGCACCCGCCTCGGCGTCGACGGCTCCGGCAACTGTAGAGACGACGTAGGAACGTACCGATTCAGTGAGGGCGTGCTCGTCCATGGCCGTTCTGGTCTGGGACATGAAGTCGAAGAGCTTGTTCAGATAGCGCTCTCGAAGATGAATCTGCTTGTCGAAGTCGATCTCCCGTTGCATCTGATACGCGTACAGCACCGCAAAATGGCCGATGTAGCTGATCGGTAGAAGCACCGACAGAACAAAGGGCGCTGTGTAGTCGTGGATCATGCCGGCGATAAGCGCCATGCCGAGCATGCTCAGCAGTACATAGCGAGAGCGTATGATGGGCCCGGCATGGGTCACGAAGATGTCTTCCGGCATGGCCTACCTATTCGGGAAGCGCGCCTCCAAGCGCGTTTCTAAGGGCACGATCGATCCAGCCTCGCGTCATGGGCCCGTAGCGTCTATCCACGAGCTTCTCCTCTGCGTCTAAGACGAGGGTTGTGGGGGTGCCTCGCACCCCAAAGGCGTACTGCAGACTAGCCTGCGTGTCCAGGTAGACCGGATACGGTAGCTCGTGCTCCCGTATGTAGTCCGTCACGGCGCCGCGGCCGCCCTCGGATGTCGTCAGATTGACGCCGATGAACAGGGCGTCTCCGCTCCACCTCTCATATGCCGCTTTTTTGATTGGGTTTTCCGCCCTACATGGTCCGCACCATGTCGCCCAAAAGTTGAGTACGAGCGGCCGACCGTCGGCCTCCGCCAGTGTTGCTTGCAAACTGGTCCGGCTGGTATCTCCCCGTGTCGGCGGCAGAACGGGTACCGTCGTCTCGAGCACACTGCGGTCATACCGGAACTCCACGTTGGCCCCGTTGATGTTCGAGGCGATCGAGAAGCCGGCTCCAGTTAGACCATAGAAGATGATCGACAAAGCGGCGATCGCGAGAATCGGCAGGCCGATCACCGAGATGTTTCGGTGCCGACGGCGCAGCGACACGATCACGACGCCAGCTGCCACGATAAAGCCGAAAACGGCCCCGACGCTCCCCCCGGGAACGTAGAGTAAGGTGACCGGATTATGAATTACCGCCGCGGGATCGACAACAAGCGGCGCAAGTTTCCAGGCTACAATAAAAGCAATGGCGGCGTTCGTCGCAGCATCCAAGACATGCCGCCGAATGAGCGGGCGGCGGCGCAGGATCACCGATATCACGAGTCCCGCAAGTAACACGGCTGCAAATGCTGCGAGATAGCGTATTGGAAGCGCAAACGGCCCCATACTTATCGAGGCATCAAACACGGATACACTCTAGGCAGGAGCTATTCGACGCCATCAAAGCTGAACAGCTCCGACTGGATCCATATGAAGTTGCCGTTTTCGGAGGGCACGAGGAAGCGGGCGGATTCCGCCTCCGATCCATCTTTCGTGAATACGGTCACCTTTTCGACCGCCAGTACCGGATAGCGCTTCGTCTTGTCGAAGAGCTTCCCCATATTGATGTAATGCGAAGACATGTGGGGAAAGAAATCCCGAAATGCCTTCTTTAGATCATCTTTTAGCTGTACGTAGAATATTCCTGTCTGCATACATTCCTACCTATACCTTCTTATCTTTTGAGATTATATGCTATCGTCCGCCTTCGAGGAAACAGGGCAATGAAGACACATGCAGACCGAATCCGCTTCATACTCGCTCGCCCTGAGGGCAGCGCCAATATCGGCGCGGTGTGTCGTGCCATGAAGAACATGGGGCTCGGGAGGCTCACCATTGTGCGAGATCCGGCCGGCATTGAGCTGTCGGAGGTGCGAAGAATGGCGCTCCACGCTTTCGATGTCTACGAATCGGCTCAGTTCACCTCCGGATTGGAAGAGGCTGTGGCGGATACCCAGTTGGCAATTGCAGTTACGCGCCGGCACGGCGCCAAACGCAATAAGAAGAGTGTTCCAATTGGGGATATCGCCAGGCTCGTGCATGAACGGCCGGGTCCGGATATTGTCTTTGTCTTCGGCAATGAAGAGCACGGCTTGTCCAATGATGAGGTCGAGTTGTGTTCCGCAAAGCTGTCAATACCGACGGCCCCGGAGTTTCCGTCCTTGAATCTTGCTCAAGCGGTGCAGATCGTCGCGTATGAGCTGTATCGCGGAGCTGCGACGGTCGCGGAAGCGACTGAAGAACCGTCCGGGGGAGCCATGCCGCCCGCTTCCGCTCACGCCGTCCCGCGTGAGAGGATCGAAGAGCTCACGAAGGTTGTAATGTCGACTCTAGACGCACTCGGCTTCTTCAAAAATACCGACGGGCACTATACACGCCAGGTCTTTCGGGATCTGTTTCACCGGGCCGGGCTGAGAAGCGCGGAAGCGGACTACGTTCAGCGCGTCTTTCAGAAAATCCGGTTTATTCGGCGCGAAGACGAGCACGCTCAATAGTCCGGTCGAACGCTTCCTGCAAGCGGGAGGTGATGGGTCCCGCTCCAGCCGCCACGCTCGCCCCACCCGCACTCACCGCTACACCGTCGACCTGGCCGACGGCGGCGATCTCACTTCCCGTGCCGGTGAGAAACAGCTCCTCGCTGTCGTGAAGCTCCTTGGTAGACACCGCGATCTCTCTCGTGGGGATACCCTGTTCAGTGCACAGATTGAGCACGAGTTTCCGGGTTACGCCGGCGAGAATCGCCCGGCTCAACGGGTGGGTGTACACCACGCCCGAGCGTACGGCGAAAACGCTCGAGTGGCTGCCCTCGGTAACAAGGCCGTTGCGGTGGAGAATCGCCTCGACGGCGCCGGCGTCCGCGGCGTCTTGACCGGCGAGGACGTTCGGCAAGAGCGACACGCTCTTGATATCGCAACGATCCCAGCGTTGATCCGGATGGGTAATGACCGAAATGCCGGTCCGTCGCTCCGCCGGGGATGGCCGTGAGCGCTCCTGTGCGAAGGCGTAGATCGTCGGGGGCGCCGGCGGATCCGGAAACGCGTGCATCCGGGGCGCGGCGCCGCGGGTGACCTGGAGATAGATCAGGCCGTCGGTCTCGTTAAGACCGTTTCGTCGAATGAGCTCGTCGAAGAGCTCCGCCCATGCCGCGAACATCCATGCTCCGTCGGCCGGCTTCGAACCTGCCGCATATCCCGGAGCCACGGTGGGTAAACGGACCGCCGCCATGCTGTGGGCAAGCCGGTCCAGGTGGTCTTCAACAAGAAACGGGGCTCCGGAGTAGAAGCGCAGGACCTCGTAAACGCCGTCGGCGAACAGGAATCCCCGATCAAGCGGTGAGATGCGAGCCTCATCTGCAGGCACGTACTCACCGTTGAGATATACGATTGCGGCACTTTCGGGCTCGCGCAGCTGCGGAGCCGCGTCACTGTCCTCTTTTGGATTCTCGTTTTTAGGATTCTCGTTGTCTGCCGTGGATGACATCATGCAGTGTTTCAGGCTCTTCCGGGATAACGCCCCGGCGTACCCAGTGCGTGGCGAGATACACCAGCGGCGTGTCCGCTGCGGCAACAATCACTTTCAGAAGATACGTGGTTACAAGAATCTGCAGCAAGACGCCGATGGGATACACCCCGATGAAGGCGACGGCCACGAAGATGAGGCTATCGATCAGCTGGCTTATCAAGGTGCTGGCGTTATTGCGGATCCAGATCCGCCGTTCCCCGGGAACCAGCCGCTTCCACATGGCGTAGGCCCAGACATCGTGCAACTGAGACGCGAGGTACGCCGCCAGACTGGCCGCTGCAATGCGGGGGAGAATGCCGAATATGGTCCGCAGACTCTCATCGGCGAAGTCACTCGAAGCGGGTGAAAACAAGAGGGCGATACTCATAAGAACAGTGAAACCGACAATCGCCACGAAGCCAATGACCACCAATCGCCGTGCCGCCTTGATTCCATAGTTTTCCGAGAAGATGTCCGTAACAAGAAATGAGCTGGCGTATACGATATTGCCGAGAGTTGCGGTGATGCCGAAGAGCTCAATGGTCTTAGCGACCTGGATATTCGCCGCAATGATGGATAACACCATCCACGCAAGGAGCCCGGTCCGCCCGAATAGGCGAAACGCAACAAGTATGCCGGCGAAGTTTGCAACAAGAAGAACGACCCAGAGTAACTCGTTACTCACGGCTTACTCACCCCCTTTTACATAGGCTTTACCGGTCGCCGCGGGACCTCGGGCCTTTCCAACGACACCCGCGAGAACGACAATGGCCAGCACGTAGGGAAACATTTGGACGAACTGCCCGGGAATCGGAATCTGAGTCTCAAACATGATCCGAAAGGTTTGGGCGTAACCGAATAGCAGCGCCGCAGCTACCGCTCCAACGGGATGCCATCGGCCGAAGATCATGGCGGCCAAGGCGATGTAGCCCCGCCCGCCGGTCATGCCGCTAAACCACTGTGCCGGATAGAGCGTTGCCGCGGAGAAGCCCACCATCACCCCGGATAGGATGACTCCGGCGTAACGCATGAAATAGACGTTGATGCCGAGCGTATCCGCTGCTTCGGGGTTTTCCCCCACCGATCGGAGGCGTAGTCCGAAGCTGGTGCGGAACAGTACGTACCACACGATGATCGCAATGGGTATCAACAGAAAAGATATCAGATTCGCGCCCAGGACGCTGGGGAATTCCGCCGAGTTGACCGGCGTTTGCGTCTCCTGCCCGTAGATTTGCTGAGACAGGAATCGGGAGATGCCGAGTGCCAAGATATTTATGGCAACGCCGGAGACGATTTGGTCAACCCGAAAAGTAACCGTGTTCAGGGCGTGTATGCCGGCCATAAGAGCGCCCGAAACGAGCGCGGCGATGAGTCCGGCGATCGGCGTGCCGAAGGTGATACCACCCCAGGCCATGAAGAAGGTGGAAACGATCATGATTCCTTCGAGCCCAATGTTGACGACTCCTGACCGCTCGGAGAAAATCCCGCCTAAAGAGGCGAAGGCGATCGGCGCGGATACATGTATCCCCAGTACGAGGAACTCAAGCAGCGTTTGCATTAGCCGACCTCCTGTTGGCGCAGGCGGCGCACGTAGCGCGCGAGCAATTCGTTACTCACGACGATGATAATGATCATCAAGCCCGTAATGACCCGGATCACGGCGTTCGGTACCCCAATGTAGAGTTGCAAACCGTAGCCCGCCTGGCGTAGAAAGCTGAACAAGAGTGCCGCGAAGATAACGCCGACCGGGTTATTGCGCCCTATCAGTGCGATCGCTATTCCGTCGAAGCCGAGGTTACGTGCAATCTGGAAGGTGTAGAACTGCCGAATTGCAAAGATTTCTTGGAGGCCGATGAGGCCGGCCAATGCCCCGCTTGCCAAGAAGGCTCCGACTTGTACCCGTGGAACGCGGATGCCGGCGTATTTGGAGGCGTCTTGAGCCGTGCCGATTGCCCTGATTTCGAATCCGTACCGAGTCTTGAACAGGACGAACCAGACTACTATCCCCATAACAATGGCTACAATAAGGCTGTAGTCCAGGTAGACGTGGTCTCCGATATCCCATCCGAGTGCGCGGAACCAGTGATTCAAGGTGCCGAAGACAGCGGTATCGGCGATCTCTTTCGTCTGCGGCTCCAGGCTCTCGCCCCCCCCAATACCCGAAAGCGGATTGTTGACGAGGTAGTTCACCAGGAATATGGCGATGTTGTTCAGCATGATGGTCGTGATAACTTCATGCACCCCGCGACTCGTCTTCAGCAATGCGGGGATAGCAGCCCACATGGCACCCCCGATCATACTGAAGAGTACCACGACGGGAATGTGTAGAAAGGCCGGCAAGTTGAAGTAGATACCGGCCACGGCGCCGACGAGCCCGCCGATGAAGTACTGCCCCTCGGCGCCGATGTTGAACACCCCCGCGCGAAACGCAACTGCAACGGCAATACCGGATATGAACAACGGAATGGCTTGTGAAAGAACCGTGGCCAAGCGGGATGGGTTGCCGGTGGTGATCTTGAGAATGGCCTCGACCGCGTCGGAAGGACTCTGACCCACTGCGAGAATGACAAGCAACAATATGATAATAGCGGCAACGAAGCCGATAATGGGTGCCGCTGCTGAGAACAGATCGAGAGCACTAATCCGGAATTTCTTCATTGCAGATCACTCTCCTGGCTGCTCGCCGGTCATGTAGTAGCCGACTTGTTCTCGTGATGCTTCTTCACGGCTGAAGTGCTTAATCAAGCGTCCCTCATAGATAACCGCAATGCGGTCGGAGAGTGAGAGCACCTCATCCAGGTCCGCCGATACGAGCAGGACCGCCCGTCCTTCCTTCTTTGCGGCAATGAGTTGCCGGTAAATGAACTCTTGCGCACCGATATCCACACCACGGGTCGGCTGGGTAGCCAGAAGCAACGCCGGTTCCGCGCTCAGCTCTCGGGCAATGATAACCTTTTGCTGATTACCCCCGGAAAGGGCGTGAGCCGGCACCCGCTCATGCGGGGTACGGATATCGTATTCTCGGATTGCGTTCGCCGCAAATTCGCGCATATTTCGACGCTGCATGACTTGCGCCTTGTTGACGAACGGCGGGCGGTGATGACGCCCGAGCACCATATTCTCAGCGAGTGTGAAGGGCAATAGGAGTCCGTAGCGGTGACGATCCTCCGGGATGTGGGAGATACCGGCATCCCGGCGTTGCCGAACGTCGAGGTTGGATATCTCTCTGCCCAGGAAATAGATCTCACCATGGGCATTCTTGCTGCGATCCGCCAGCGTCCATACCAATTCCGACTGTCCATTGCCCTCGACACCTGCAATACCGAGGATCTCTCCACGTCGAAGCTCGAAGTTGATCCCGTCGAGCGCCTTTGTGCCGGAATCCCGCGTATATGTCAGATTCTTGACCTCGAGGACTGTCTCACCCGGCTCCGCGGGCGGATTCTCCACGTTCATGAGCACCGGTTTGCCGACCATAAGCTCAGCGATTTTGGCTTTCGTGGCGCCTTCCCGCGGCATGGTCTCGATGATCTTGCCGCGGCGAATAACCGTTATCCGGTCGGCAACGTCGAGAACCTCGTCGAGCTTGTGCGTAATGAATACAATGCCGCGCCCTTGAGACGCCAAACTGCGGAAAGTCTGGAAGAGCTCTTGAATCTCCTGCGGCGTCAATACCGCCGTGGGCTCGTCGAAGATCAAGATTTCCGCGCCGCGGTAGAGTACCTTCAAGATCTCAACGCGCTGCTGGATACCGACCGGGAGCTCCTCAACGACGGCATCCACGTCTACGGATATCTTGCTCTCCTCCATAATGCTTCGAATGCGCCGGTTTGGGCGGTGCTGGTCGAAGTAGAAGACATCCTTGATGCGCTGCAGGAAAGACCGGTCCGTTTGTGATTCCGCGGGGATTTTCTCGGGTACCTCATCCCCGAGCAGGATGTTATCGCGTACATCGAATACCGGGACCAGCATGAAGTGCTGGTGTACCATTCCGATACCCTTACGAATAGCATCCTTCGCATTGTCAATGGAGACCTCGGAGTCTCGCACCAGAATGTGCCCCTCATCCGGCTTGTACAAGCCGTAGAGAATCTTCATCAAGGTTGTCTTTCCGGCACCGTTTTCACCAACGAGCGCGTGTATCTCCCCGGCTTCGAGCTCAAAGGATATGCTGTCGTTCGCAACAACGCCCGGAAACGTCTTGGTAATGTTCTCCATCTGCAGAAGCGCCATGCACAGACCCCCGCCTCTTCAAACGTAGAAGGGGCCGCCCGAAGGCGGCCCCGTGTGCCCTCAATAGGCAGTCCTAGAAGTTTTCGTCCATCCAGGTCTGGAACTCGTCGTCAGTCATGGGAACTTCGATCTCACCGTCGATAACCATTTGTTTCAGTTCGTTGACCTCGGCCATGTAGGGCTCCACGAGATCCTCGTTGAACTGATTCACGGCGACACCGACACCATCTTCTTCGAGACCGTAGGTTACGTATCCACCGTCGACCTCGCCGTCGTTCTCAATGTACTGCTGAGACAGTAGGAACACCGACTGATCCACTCGCTTGAGCATGGACGTGAGAATGTTCTCACCGATTGCCTGCTCTTGCGCGTTATCCGAGGAGGCGTACACGCTGCCCTGATCGGAATCGACACCGATCGCCCACTTGTCCGCCGCGTTGGCCGCACGGAATAGGCCTGCGCCTGAGCCACCGGCAGCGTGATAGATAATGCCTACATCATTGTTGTACATGTTGCGAGCAATGTTTTCAGCGGTTTGGGGATCCGTGAACGCCGACGGATCCTGACCAATGTACTGCGCAACCAAGCCCTCGCCGTCGTTTTCGGCCAGTTCCGGATTGACGTACATGGCGCCGGCCTTGAAGCCGTTCTCGAAGCGGTGGATCAGTGCCATGTCTTGGCCGCCAATAAAACCGAGGCGATTTGCCTCCATCTCTTGATCTTCCATGAACATGGCTGCGAGCGCGCCTACGAGGAAGGAGCCCTCATGCTCGGCGAAGGAAATCGCGCTGATATTGCTTTCCGCGTCCAGCTCCGGAATAAAACCGTCGATCAAGCCGAAATGGACGTCCGGGAAGTCCGCCGCCACGTCACCGAGTACGTCGGTGTAGGCAAAGCCGACGCCGAAGATCATTCCGTATCCGTCCTCGGCAAGAAGGCGGAGGAGCTGTTCACGGTCCTGGCCGCCTTCCTGAGGCTCGAGAAAGATTGCCTGAACCTCATTCCCGTAGTTCACATCCACGGCGTCGGAGTCGATATAGCCGTTGTACTCCTCGGCCAACTGGACCAATCCTCGGTATGCGGAATCGTTAAAAGATTGGTCGCCGAGTCCACCTACATCAAATGCGATGGCGACACGATAATCGGCTTCTTCGGTCTGTTCCCCCTGGCCTTCGGCCATGACGAACGCCGGTGCAAGAAGCGCGAGGATAGCGAGTGTAATCACAAGCTTCTTCATTAGTTTCCCCCTTTGAAGTTGTGCGCCCCGGGACGAAGCCGCGGAGCTGCCGAAAATTTAATTCACGTTAAACCGGGCCCTATCTATTGTCAACAGAGCTGCTCCGGGCGGACCCGCGCCCGGACGGGGCCGTTGCGCTCGGCAGGCGAGCTGATGGTGCTGCTCAGAAGCCGCTGTCAAAGCTTATCGGACGTCCATTATCCGCCAATCGTCTCGCCAGATAGTCTTGATCTAGAGATAGCTCCCTAGCAAGAGTGACAACCTGATCCGCCGATAGGAGATTCTCCTCGGCGAAGAGGAACACAACGGCGCGCTCGGCAATGCAGGGAACCTCGAGCCCGCGCATGTACATCTGCGCATCCGAACCGTATGTGCCGACGAAGTTTGCGTAGAGCTCGGAGCTCTCAATGCGTTCCCGAATGGCTCGAAGCTCGTCTCGAAGCGGCTCTAGACTGCCGTAGGATGCCTGTACACCGAGAGGTTTCAGGGTGAGGTAGGTGTATTCCTTTCCCGGAAGGTAGTGGTGCTCGTCGCACCGGGTGCAGTAGTTCGGCTCGCGCGCATCTTCCTTTCGCGCGTCCCCTCCAACGATGATCAGGGGATCGAAGTAGAGAGCGGGACACTCCCGGCCGTCGACGAGATAGTAGCGATAGGTGTAAAAGGAGTCGCGAATGCATTCATCGTGCTCGCAATACGCGGTGAGAGGAAAGACATCCGTCGCCAACTCGAGAAGGAGGCTGGCCGTCGCGTTGAATAAGGACTTCCGAAAATTGAGGATGAGCGTGGGGAAGATGAAGATCAGCCCGCGCTCCTCGGACTCGCGGTGCACAACGTAGGCTATACGCTCGTCGTAGAAGGATGCTTCATCCACAATCCAAGTGCCGACTTCCGGGTGGTCTGCAATCACCTCCTCCAATCCGAAGGAGTCCGAGATCTCGGCTATCGCGTCTCCGCAGCGCTCGTAGCCGCCACGGTACGGAAGCGCATCCCGAGGGTAGTCCGGAAAGCGGCCCCGATCGAGAATCGAACGAATGAAAAACACCCGGCGACGATCCGCGCCGGCCGTGCTTGTATAGGAGGCAAGGCGTGACGATTTCTGCAGCACTACCTGCGAGTCTCGCCAAACCCGTGAGGAGTACTCGGTTTTGCCGGAGCCCATGGACCCAATGACCAGAATACGCCGGGAGGGGCGAGTGAAGTCGAAGTGGTTGAAGGCGTGATGAATCCGCAGTGCCGGAAATCCGAGACTCTTGAGAAAGCTGTCGGTTTCGACGGTAGCGTTCGTGTGCACAAGCGTCCTCCGAGATAGCTCATCAGTACGGCGAGCCGGAGCGTAGCATACTCACGGGCGCCTGTGTAGCGAGACGCAGGGGCATGCCTTCCTTTACCTCCGAGAATCCACCCTTGTATACTGCCGTCATGAGCAAGATCATCCTCGTCTCGAATCGCTTATCTACATCCGTGAGTCTCAACGCCGGCGGCAACGTGCAGTTTTCGGAGAGCATGGGAGGACTGGCCACCGGATTGGCGTCCATGCATCAGCAGGAAAACAGCGTCTGGGTCGGCTGGAGCGGCGTCCCGGAGGAGCAGCTCACGGAGGAACAGGGGCTGTATATCGACCAGACGCTCAAGGATGACTTCAAGAGTCTGCGAGTTCCCCTCACCAATGACGAGCTCGAGCGTTTCTACTCCGGTTTCTGCAACGACACCGTTTGGCCTCTCTTTCACTATTTTCCAACCTTTGCGCAGTACACGAACGATACCTGGCAGGCCTACCGCGCGGTCAACGAGAAGTTTCACCGTAAGGTGATGGAGATTGCCGAGGCCGGAGATACCATATGGGTTCATGACTACCAGCTCATGCTGCTACCAAATCTGCTCAAGGAGGATTTGCAGGAGTCACAGATTGGTTTCTTCCTCCACATTCCCTTTCCTTCCTACGAGGTTTTTCGGCTCATGCCGTGGCGAGAGGAGATTCTCCGCGGGCTTCTGGGTGCGGACCTTGTCGGCTTCCACACCTACGACTACGCCCGCCACTTCCTCTCCAGTATTCGGCGAATACTCGGCGCTGAGCACAGCATGGGAAACGTCAAGTTCCGCAACCGTATGATCAAGGTGGATGCATTTCCCATGGGTATCGACTATCAGAAGTACGCCGACGCCGCCGCTAAGCCGGAGATCCAGGAGGAAATCGAGAAGGTTCGGTACGAGATCGGCAGCCGCCGGATCATCCTCTCGGTAGACCGACTCGACTATTCCAAGGGTATTCCTCTGCGGATCAAGGCGTTCCACAGCTTTCTCGAGAATCATCCGGAGTACCACGAACGGGTTCAGCTGATCTTGGTCGCCGCACCCTCGCGCATGCATGTTCCGCACTACATTGAGCTCAAGCGGGAGATCGATGAGCTCGTAAGCACGACCAACGGCGCCTTTGGAACCATCGGCTGGAATCCGATTCAGTACTTCTTCCGGCCAATGCCGTTTCCGCAGCTCTCCGCGCTGTACACACAATCGGATGTGTTGCTGGTTACCCCCCTGCGCGACGGGATGAATCTCATTTCCAAAGAGTTCATCGCCGCGCGACGGGATCGCAAGGGTGTGCTGGTGCTCAGCGAAACCGCAGGGTCCGCCCGAGAGCTGGGTGAGGCGATCTCCGTCAATCCGAACAACATCGATCAGATCGCCGAGGCGATTAAAGACGCCTTGGAAATGCCCGTGGCCGAGCAGCAGGAGAAGAACGAGCGGATGCACCGTCGGCTCAGACGCTACGACATTCACTATTGGGCGCAGGACTTCGTGGAGAAGTTGGATGCGGCAAGCGCACTGCAGAGCTCTCTTTCGGTCAAGAAGCTGTCCGCGGATGTGAAGAAGGGCCTGACGGACCGCTACAACGCCGCTTCACGCCGTCTCATTCTCGTGGACTATGACGGCACGCTCATCTCCTACGGCGAGGTGGCCGGTGTTCCCGACGAGGCAACCATGAAGAGCCTTCGAAAGCTTGCGGAAAATAAGAAGAACGAGGTCGTCATTATCAGCGGCCGGCAAAAGGACTTCCTGGAAAACCGCCTGAAGGATCTGCCCGTCGGCATTATTGCGGGGCACGGAATCTGGATCCGGGAAACCGACGGCCACTGGGAAAAGACGGAACAGGTGACCGCCGATTGGAAGGAGATCATCCAGCCGGTGCTGGAGCTGTACCGCGACAGAACACCCGGATCGGCAATCACGGTGAACGAGTACTCGCTGGTGTGGCACTACGAGCGGGCGCAACCGGAGCTCGCGGCACTGCGCCTCTCGGAGCTGAAGGACGCACTCCTGAGCCTGACCTCCAATCTGGACCTCTCCATTCTCGAGGGGAACAAGCTCCTCGAGATCAAGAACTCCAACGTCAGCAAAGGCCGCGCCGCCGCGCAGTGGTATCAGCGGCATGAGTGGGACTTCGTTGTGGCCATTGGGGATGATTGGACGGATGAGGACATCTTCCGCATGCTCGACTCCCAGCACTACTCGATCAAGGTCGGGCTCGACGTCTCGAGTGCGGACTTTTTCCTGGAGTCGGTCGAACAGGTCCGTGCGTTTATCCGGGAGCTTGCGCCGGTGAACGCATAGCTCGGCTGTCGCGCCGAGCGCTCAGCGTTCGTCGTCGTTCTCGGCGAGCACCGGATTGGACAGAACGCCGATCCCTTCGATCTCTACTTCCACGCGGTCGCCGCTTGTAATCGGCCCTACACCACTCGGGGTGCCCGTGACAATCACATCGCCCTCTTCCAGGCTCATATTCCGTGAGATGAAGCTGACGGTTGTCGCGAGGTCGAAGATCATGTCCGCGGTGCGGGCGTGTTGCACCACCTTAGCGTTGAGCCGAGTCTGAAGCTCGAGATCTTGCGGATCACCAATGTCTTCCCGCAGTACCAGCTGCGGACCAATGGGACCGAAGGTGTCGAAAGACTTACCGCGAAACCATCCCCCTCGGTCACTCTTTTGGATGTTGCGTTGGCTCACGTCATTGAAACAGGTAAAGCCGAGGACGTAGCGCATAGCATCCTCGGGGGACACGTTCTTGCAGCGCGTGCCTATGATCAGTGCCAACTCCCCTTCGTAGTCGGTGCGTGCATCGTCGAAGGCGTAGTCGGCGAGTATGCCCGGCAGGCGGATCGACTCGCCGTTTCCGATCAAGACGTTGGGAGTCTTCGGGAAGAGCACCGGCTCACTCGGTAGATCGTCGCTACGCCCCGCCTCTCGTTGGGTCACGCTTTCAGCCACGTGTTCCCGGTAGTTCAATCCCAGACAGATGATCTTCGACGGCGACACGGCGTAGTGTTGATCGGTATTGGCAATCGGCAGGCGTATTGCTTCCATGAGTCCCCCTTTGAGTCGATGTATACGATGTCCTCAGCCTACCACGGATGAGCGAAGGCTGCGAGCGGGCACTCGAGCCTATCCCGCGCAACGACGCGCCGGGCCGACGGCTCTCTAGGCTATGGAGCTATCCCTCGAATGGGTGGACCAGCCGGTAGTAACTCGGTGGTACGAGAAAGCGCAGTCCGTGCGGAACGAGATCAACCGTGATCACCCGGGAGGCAGGGTCCTCCGGGAGATTCAGCAACTCGCCGTCCACGTGACAGGTCTGCTCTTGCGGAACGGTGACCGTAGCGGCTCGTACTTCGTAGCGTTCAATAACGCCCCGACGACCGCTTCCCATGAGGCGATCGTTTATCAGCCCGTGCCGACCGAGCCAGAGTGAGCCGACGTTGCGTACGACCTGAAAGCGTCGGGTAAAGGCGTAGGCGTACACATCCATCATGCCGTCATTGCAGACAACATCCGGGCAGACTTTAAATTGCGCGCCGTAGTAGGGGCGCGTGCCGATCTCGAGGAGGCTCACCTCGAGATCACGCTCAATGGACTGAAAGGAGAACTCCGCGTTGATACGAATCCCGCGGAAGGCGTACTTCCCGTTTCGCAAGGTCACGTGCATGGGCCGGTGCGCCCACTCTTCAGAGAAGAACACTCGTGCTGCGGCGTAGAGGTATCGAAAGAGGCCGGGAGGGGCCGCCCCGCCCACGCCGCTTCTACGGCGCTGGAGTACCCGCGCATCGAAGCCGAGTCCCATGAGCTGAGCGTAGCGCACATCTTGTCCGACGCGTACACGGAGGAGGTCTACATCCACGGTCATCGCTTCATCCATGGCGGTTCGGTACGCCTGGACTTGGGTGCGGAGCCGGCGGGGCACGTCGTAGGAGTCTTGGGTGCCGTTTCCGCTCCCCCCGCGGAGAAAGCCCACCGCTTTGTTGTCTAAGGACACGCCGGCTTCTCGAGCTTGCATGAGTGCGTTAACGGCATCGTGTACCGTGCCGTCACCTCCCCATATCAGGACGTAAGGGCTCTCGCTCTCGGCGAAGCTGCGCACCGCCCCGATAAAGTCCTCACGGCTCTGAGTAACGCGGACCCGGCCCAGATCGGCGCGGTCGGCTTCTCGAACGAGGGCGGGCACCCGCCGTGGGTAGCGCGTCGGGTTGATGATGAGGACTGATTGGGCCTGCGTCATATCGATCCTACTGAATCTCGTTTGTGGCACCGGCGTCAACCAGGGCTGTTACCACGCGGCGATTCCTTCGTGAGTTTCCCTGGCGGATCGCGATCTCGAGAGCGGTGTCTCCCAGATAGTTTCGAGCGGAGACGTCCGACCCGAGCTCCAACAGCGCGGTCACCGCGCCGTGATAGCGAACCGCGAGATGCAACGGCGTATTTCCCAGCGCGTCCGTGGCGTTTACGGCGGCGCCGGCGGAGATCAAGAAGCGAACCATCTCCTCGTGCTCGACGGAAACGTGCAGAGGCGTACGTCTCAGGGTTTCGCGGACGTTCAGGTCGGCGCCGTTCGCGATCAAGCCGCGGGCGACATCCACATAGCCATTTCTCGCGGCCCAGTGAAGCGGGGTCTGTTCTGTCACACCGTGACCGGCGGCGGCGGTGAGCAGCGTGAGGGCGAGGATGAGGCTGCGAAGCGTGCGCAGCTGTGCCAGGGTTCGTGGAGGTGTTCGTACGTCTCGTTTATTCAGGTGATCCCGACATCGACCCATACCTAGCTAGTATCGGCCGCGAATACCCCCGTGTTGATATTGCCTGCGCTCGACAATGTCGGCGCTTGACCTTAGCGGCGCTCCCGTGGAGATTGGGGCTACTAGAGATACAAAGATCGGGATCCACATCCCGTGCTGCTCGTGGCAATGTTGAAATACTGAAGGAGTTGTAGGTGAACAAAGTACGTTTGGGAGTCATTGGTCCCGGTCTTATTTGGGATCTCGCGCACCGCCGCGAAGTGGAACGACTGTCGGATCATTTCGAGCTCGTGGCTTTCTCCGGTCGAAGCGACGAATCCGAAGCGAAGGTACGCCGTGACTACCCCACCGCGCGGTTCTACCGAGATTACCGTGAGTTGCTAGAGGACGACGGGGTGGACGGCGTGGTCATTCTCACGCCGATTCCCCTCAATGCTCCCGTGGCGAGTGAGACCCTGCGAGCGGGGAAGATTGCGTTCCTGGAGAAGCCTATCGGTGCGAACGTCCAGGAGGCGCGTGATCTCTGCGAGTTGGAAGAGCTTCGGGGCGGCCGAATCTACGTCTTGGAGCAGGCTCCCTACGGCGCCGTGTGGGATAAGCTTGCAGGCATCATCAAGAGCGGCGAGCTCGGACGCGTAGTCGGCTACGAGACAACACGTCACGTCAGGCTCGAGCGCAAGGGGCCGGAGAATCGCAGCTTCGGCGACACCGATTGGCGGATTCATCCGGAGTATCCCCTCGGCATGCTGTTCGACGGCGGAGTTCACGAGCTCGCGGTTCAGAGCCGGCTCTTCGGCACGCCGCAAACGGTGCACGCCGTTGGTCGGAGCTACCGGGAAGGTTATGGCGACTTCGATCACGTGGCCATGTTTCTCGAGTACCCCGACGGGAGCTTTGGTGTCTTTTGCCACTCCGGATTGTTGGGGGGCGACCGCAACTTCTTCACGGTACGGGGGACAGAGGGGCTCGCTCAGCTGTCGGGCCGGGAGTTTCGGGTAGAGTTGCACGACGGGCGTAGCTGGGACGTTGCCCGGTCGGAGGTTTCCGATCATGCGGCCATGTGGGATCACTTTGCGGAGTGCGTCGTCGACCGCCGAGAGGCGTTCTACACCAGTCGTGACGCCCTTCGGGAAATCGAGACCCTCGCCGCGGTGGAGCGGGCCGTGCATGAGGGGACGCGGGTGCGGGTCGATCGTGCACGCGGATAGCGGCGTTTCCGGATGGGCGTCGACCTCGGTGTAAGGTGAAGCATGATTCAAGAGATACGTCGTCAGAAGCGCTTTTTTTTCCTGCAGACCGCTGTTGTGTTTGCCGGCATGGTGGTACTGCTCCTGATCAGCGGCTTACAGGTCTTGGGAGCTACCGGGCTTGCTCTGGCAGTGGGGACCATTGTGCTCGCCGGTGTATGGACTCAACAGCAGGCGAGTGCGGTGCGGCCGACGAATGCGTCTCAGATCAGCCGACAAGAAGCGCCGGAACTGTTTCGCATTGTAGAGCACTTGTCACATCAGGCGGGACTCTCGAATAAGCCCGCCGTATACGCGCTGCACGCCCCGGTCTTGAACGCCGCAACGCTGGGGTCCGTGCAGCAGCCTCTCCTCGTCGTGACGCCCATGCTTGCCAGGGCTCTGACGGTGAGAGAGCTTAGCGGCGTGCTGGCGCACGAGCTAAGCCACATTCGTCACCGGGACCTTGCCTTCTTCCGGATCGTGGAGGTCGTCTCGACCATCACAATAGTAATCTCGCGGCTTGGCTGGCTCATGCTGCTACTGTATCTGCCGTTGACCCTCGGTAGTAGCGCTACCGTGCCCTTCTCCGTGGTTGTTGTCCTCTTGATGGCGCCGCTTGCAAGCGTCATGCTGCAGCTCGGACTATCCCGGTCCCGGGAGTACGCGGCGGATCTCGGCGCGATCGAGCTTACCGAGGATCCGGACGGCTTGGCGAGCGCCCTGCAGAAGATCGATAACATTGGCAAGTCCTATCTGCAGCAAGTGCTTCCGGTCCCACGGCAGCGAAATTCTTCGGTATTCCGTACACACCCTCCAACCGCTAAGCGCGTCGAACGACTGCACGCCCTTTCACGAGGATAACCCGGCTCAGTCGGCGCCGGTGACGGCCTACTCTCTCGTTTAGCGCAATCCCTTAATTCGATTCTTCCTGCCCTTCGCGGCGCTTCCTGCGCCGGTAGATCGACTCCGCCTCTTCGCGGCTGAACTGGTAGGTGGTGTTGCAGTTCCAGCACGTGGTCTTCATGGGGAAGGGACCGGAGTCGATGATATCTCGGATTTGTTCGGCGGCCATGCCCTCAAAGAAGCGCGCAAAGCGTCCCTTGCTGCAGGAGCAGCTGAACTCCACTGTTCGGGAGCCGACGATCTCGCCGTTCAGACTCTGGAAGTGCTCCCGAATGAGGTGAGCAGGCGTCTCCCCGGCGGCGAATTGCGCCCCAAGTGACGGCATCCGTGCCAGCGCCTGTTCGAGCTGCACGGCCTCGGTGTCCTCACT
The DNA here is from genome assembly GCA_964345195.1 of uncultured Spirochaetaceae bacterium. Taxonomy (GTDB): domain Bacteria; phylum Spirochaetota; class Spirochaetia; order DSM-27196; family PWMO01; genus CAYFQV01. The sequence continues at coordinate 22,230 of CAYFQV010000005.1, read as the reverse complement.
TTCCGGCATTCGCTGCAGGAAGAGGCCGCCCGCTCCCACGACGCGGCCGGCTTCATCGAACTGTATACTCAGGTCGAACGCCGTCGGGGTTTGTTCCGACACGACGAAGTAGTGCGCAAGATCCTTCGCCGGGCTGCCGTAGGCCAACTCGACCTGTCCGGTATAGGGCTGCTGCGCCCCTTGGGGAAAGCGCGTAAGCGCGAGAATCCCGGAGCCGATAAAGGGCGCCGGGTCGAAACTCTCGAGAGCTTCGCTTACGGGAATCGTTGCGTTCTTGAGGTAGCCGCGAACTTCGCCGAGGGCGTTGGATTCAACATTGAAGCCTCCGGCGGGGCCCTGCGCTTCCACAGCGATCGCGAGCCGATCGCGGCTTTTCATTTGTGATACAAGCAGGCCGCCGGCGAGGTAAGCATGTCCGAGGATGAGGGTCTCAAGGATGCCGAGCTCGTGATTGCGGCGCATCTGGTTGATCATCCGCGTTCCGTGCAAAAGCGCGCCGCGAACGGTTCCGCCGTTGAGTAGAAACACATCCATGCCGTCGGCGGCGATCTCCTCCATATGGTCGAGGAGTTGTGGGTCGGTGAGTTCTTTGGTTTTCATGAGCAAATCTGAAGATGGTGATCTTCATCTGTTCGGTCAAGCAAGCGAGCAGGTCGCGAGTATCCATGCACGTGTCATGGCGTGCCTGCTCCGATTTCCGGGGATCCGTCTTCGCCATCATGTCGATACCCTTGATCATGTCGGCACCGTTGGATGTGTCTTGTCAGTTCGCCGCTATTTCGTCAAGTTATGGGGAACGTTACCCGGAGGTTCATATACATGCACGAGCGTCGTATAGTCTTTTACAACACAATGACCAAGCGCAGGCAACTTTTCCGCGAGCGTAATTCCGGCACGGTGAAGATCTTTACGTGTGGCCCGTCGATCTATCGTCGTCCTCACATGGGCAACTTCCGAACCTTCGTGTTCGAAGATCTCTTGCAGCGCTATCTCGAGTACCGTGGTTACGACGTAGAGCGCTTGATCAACTTCACCGATTTAGAGGACAAGGCTATCGCCGAGAGTAAGGAAAAGCAGGTGTCCTTGGGAGAACTCACCGAGCCGAACGCCGAGCAATTCGTACGAGATGCGGAGTCGTTGCGACTGAAGCTCCCCGATCCGATTCCGCGCTCCACAACCAGTATTGATCAAGCCGCGGACATCATCTCGCGGTTGATCGAGAACGGACACGCCTATTGGCACGGCGGCAATGTGTACTACGACGCTTTGAGCCACCCGAGCTTCGGAGCTATCTACGGCTTGGACTTGTCGAAGTGGCCGAAGAAGCGCTATCGCTTCTCAAAGGATACCTACCCCGGACAGCGGTGGAACCTCGGTGACTTTATTCTGTGGCATGGCCATCGTAACGGGCAGTACTCCTGGGATACGAAGATCGGCCGCGGTCGGCCCGCCTGGAACGTCCAAGATCCCGCCATGATAACGCAGCACATGGGTTATGAGCTCGATATCCACTGCGGCGGCATTGACAATCTGTACCGTCACCATGACTACAACCGCGCCGTCGTCGAGGGCGTGACCGGGGTCGAGTTCGCCCCGTACTGGCTGCACGGTGAACATCTGTTTGTGGATAATCAGAAGATGTCGAAGTCGAAGGGGAACGTCGTGTATCCTGAAGACCTCAGCTCCGCCGGACGATCGGGCCGGGAGCTTCGCTTCTTCTTGATGTATGGCTACTATCGAGAAAAGGGCAACCTCACCGACGCGAATCTCGATCATGCCGCGGAGCGTCTTCAGGTGCTGACTGAACGCAGTCGGGAGCTCGTGAGCGCACCCGGTTCCGGCAACGGCGCGCCTGGGATAGATCGTTTGATCGGTGAGCTCGTTCCGCTGTTCGAGACCGAGATGGACAACGATCTTCATGTAGCTCGAGCAGTCGACAACGTGATCAATCTGCTCGGCGTATTGCTGGATCGGAAATCGGAGCTCTCGACAGCCCACGTGAACAGGCTACGCGAAGCCCTCACCGGAATAGACCACGTCCTGCAAGTGCTGGAGCTGGCGCCGCTTGCGGAACACCCGAAGACGGCAACAACACTCGTTTGAGTCATCCATCATGATCCGAAAAGAGGTTCTTAAGCAGGGTGCCGAGTGGGTAAGCGAGGGGAAGTCGGTCGTGGTCGCAACCATTGTGCGCATCCGTGGTTCTTCCAGTCAGCCGCTCGCTGCCCGAATGGTCGCAACTGCACATGACTTCGTCGGTGCGGTAAGCGGCGGCTGCGTCGAAACCGACGTTCGCGAGGCGGCACGCTCGGTGATTGCGGACGGGCGCAGCCGTATGCTCCACTACGACCAGGTTGAGAACGAGGACATCGACATCGGCTTGAATTGTGAGGGTGCGATCGACGTCTTGCTCGAGCCTCTCACGCCCACCCTCGCCGATTTTCTCCAGCCGCATGAGCGGGATCTATCTCGTGGACGGCGCCTTAACTGGGCCCTGTGCTCTCCGGACGAGCCGGAGGCGCCGCGGGTTCGTCACGGGTGGATTCGGAACGACCGGATCTACACGCTCGCCGCCGCGGACGAGCCCTCCCAGGCGGCGGGACCCGTGGAGCGCGCGGATTCGGAGATAACCGCTTTGCGTGGGCATCCGGAGGTCGAAAAGCTCTTGAACGTCGAGATGCCGCATGCCGGGGCGGAAGACGGAAGCCCCGACGGCGGTCTATCCGGCTCGCAACAGGGAGCTGTCTCCCCACCGGAAGCGGGGCCAAGCACGCTTGATCTTAGAGACGGTCGCTGCGCGCTTGTGGAGCCGGTGCTTCCGCCTCCACGGCTTATGGTGTTTGGAGCGGTGGATGTCGCCGCCCCGCTGAGTCGACTGGCACGGATCATGGGCTATGAGACCGTCATCTCCGATGCGCGAGGAGACTACGCCCGGTCTGCCCGATTTCCGGATGCCGATGAAGTTCTAGCAGGATGGCCCCATGAAATCCTCGAAACGCATCCGCCGGATGTCCGTACCGCCGTGGTATCGCTGAATCACGAGCCGCGCTTTGAGGACGACCTCTTTCATACGCTTGTTCGCCATGCGCCTGTCGCCTACGTAGGCGCCATCGGGAAGCCGCTTCGCCATGAGGAGCGACTGGTTCGGGCCCAAAGAGTTGGCGTTGACCTATCTTGCTTGGGAACTATCCACACGCCGATCGGCTTGGAACTCGGCGGTAAGGAGCCTGAGCACATTGCCCTGAGCATTATCAGCGAAATCCTCGCAGTCGCGCACCGGCGCGGCGGCGGACCAATGATGTACCGGACGGGCCACGGTGACTCGCGCTCTCTCCCCGGCGGCATCTCACGCCTCTTCTCGGGGTGAACGTGTCCGAGTAGCCCCTCACCGCAGGAAGTTTGCCGTAGGGCTATTGCTTGGTGAGATTATCCCTCCGTGAGAGAGAAGAGCCTGCGGATAGCCTGCCGGTTTCCATCGTTCTTGTGATTCGGACCATCGTCGTCGAACATCTGATCAAGCAAGTGTCGGTACGTCTCGGTGATTCGAAACCTGACCATCTTCATACTCGAGTTGATCATCTTGTTCTCTTCCGCGAACGCTTCCTCAACGATCTGAAAGGTCGCGGGTATCCAGCGATCGGGGAAGCGATTGCGGTAATTCTCGTCCTGCTTAAAGCGATAAAAAGAGTCGCGGAGCTCATCAAGAAGGTCGTCGGCGCCGGATAACTTGCGTTCCGTGATTCGCGCCTGTACGGCGTCGCGATTAAGTGTCACGAGTGCGCCGGTAAAGCGGTTGTGGTCGTTGTACACCAGAGCTTGCTCAATAAGTGCTGAGCTGTTGGAAATAGCCTCTTCGATCTCTTCCGGGGAGTATTTTTCACCGTCGGGAGATATCAATAGCGCTTTCTCGCGACCGACGACCGTCAGGAAACCTTCGTCGTCCATAAAACCGCGGTCACCTGTGTAGAGCCACCCGTCCTTGATGGTTTCGGCTGTGGCATCCGGGTTTTTGAAGTATCCCTTCATGACGTTGTCACCTTGGATCACGACCTCGCCGGTTTCGCCGATTTCGGCTTCCGTCCCATCCTCGCGTACAATTCGACAGTGCACTGTGGCGAGAACCTTCCCGGATGTCCCCATCTTGTGGTTGAAGCCGGTATTCGACGAGATGACCGGTGCGGCCTCCGTGAGTCCATAACCTTGGTAAATGGGAACGCCGATCGCTTTGAAGAACTGCTGCTGTTGAATGTCGAGGAGCGCGCCACCGCCGACACAGAACTCAATGTCCGTGCCGAAGGTTTCTCGAACCTTGCGAAACACGACGGCATTCGCCAGCTTGTAGGGGAGCCAGTTCCGAAGCCTGACCGAAAGCGGTGGTGTGTGATAGCCGTCCCCGTTGTAAGCAATACCGGCCTCAACTCCCCGGGTGAACAGCCTTTCGGCAATGCCGCCCTTTTCCCGTATGGCCTGTTGGATCTTCTTCATGAAGTTACCGGTAAGAGCTGGGACGGTGAGGAGGAAGACCGGGTTGGCCTCCTTGAGGTTGATCGGGATATTTCGCAGCGTGGCCATGGAGCCGCCCCGTGCGTCGACAAAGTAGATCGATATGCCGCGTAGGAGCGCGGCGTATAGGCCGACCGTGTGAGCAAATGAGTGATCGCAGGGGAGGATGAGCAGCGTCTTGTAGCCTAACGGCACCTGGAAGATCTCGACGGAGTCCCGGCAGTTCGCAAAGTAGTTACGGTGGGTGAGCATGATGCCCTTCGGGTTCCCCGTGGTTCCGGAGGTGTAGGAGATGGTCACGACATCGTCTTCACCGACGGAAGACTCGATCTCTTCGAGGCGTTTGCGCTGTGCGTCCTCCCGGCGACGCCCGCGGGCAAGCAGGTCGGCGTACAGGAGAACGCGCCCTTTTCGCTGCAGTTCCTCTGCTTCCGCCGGAAGGGCATCCGCGCTATCGAGGAAGAGGACCGTGGGCCTGTGATCGAGCTTATCCCAAACCGCCAAAAGCTTAGGAAGAGTGTTTCGCGAGGCCGTAATCACCGACGCCTCGGAATGGTTTACCCGGTACGGAATCTCCTCTGCAAGCAACTTGATTGAAAGAGGCACGGAGACTCCGCCGGCGTACAGCGCCGCGAACTCCGCTACCACCCATTCCTGCCGGCCTTCACTAAGGATCACCATCTTCCGGTCGGGACCGAATCCGTTCTCGAGGAGCGATGCAGCCACCGAACGCGCCGCCTCTTGCACTTCCGCAAAGGTCAACGCTTGCCAAGCGGAGTCGGTTTTGTTCCAAACGTAGGGAACCTCGAAAAAGCGCTCCGCGGCGTGCTGTAGCATTGAGAGTACTGTTGCCTTCTCCACTCCTGGCTCCTTTGCCGATTCGTTACCGGACGCGGGCATGTTACCTGAATTCATGGTGTAAACTCCTCGTAGGACGGTATGTCGTGCTTGGTAATGGAGCACAGTACATCGTCGGTGAGAACGGTCAAGCGCGAGATTCGGTTTGCCTGTTTCTCGATAATTCGCTCGAAGAGATTTCGCACTATTCGGCCATTACCAAAGCTTCGATCTCGCTCGTCGTGGAGTCGCCGAATGAGATCCAGCACGGCGCGGCGCGCCGGATGGGTGAGCTCGAGGGACGCCCCTTTGGCAAACAAATCGAAAATGCCCATGAGCTCCTCCGGCGCGTAATGATCGAAGTAGAAGTAGCGACTGAAGCGCGACTTCAACCCGGGGTTGCTGTCTATAAAATCCCGCATCTCATCCGGGTAGCCCGCGACAACAACTACCAGCCGATCTCGGTAATCCTCCATGCGCTTCACAAGCGTGTCGATCGCTTCCTGACCGAAATCGGAGCCGCCGCCCGGCGGGCTGAGCATGTAGGCTTCATCAATGAAGAGGACGCCGTCAAGCGCTTGCTGAACCGTTTGATCGACTTGTATAGCGGTCTGCCCGACGTATCCGGCCACCAGTCCCGCGCGGTCCGTCTCCACCATGTGGCCCTCCACAAGCAAGCCCATGGCTTTGTAGACGCGACCGAGATACCGCGCAATCGTGGTCTTGCCGGTTCCCGGGGGACCGTAGAAGACCGCGTGCTTCGAAAACGGGGTTACTGGAAGGTTTCGCCGCTCCCGTTCCCGGTGGATCTTCAGAAGATTGACAAAGGTCTCGACTTGTTTCTTCACGTTTTCCATGCCGATGAGCCCATGCATCTCTTCGAGAACCTCGTCGAGCGTCTCCTCATCCGGGGCGGGTGTCGTCGCGCGCGCTTTTGCCTGATTCTCCCCTACCCGCACGGCTTGTGCTCCGTCCGGTGCGCCGGACTCACCGTAGATTAGTTTCTCGATGGTCTCCAAAACGGGGGGTGCAGCATTAGCGCCGGTGGGATCCAGAATTTGCCGCGCGTATCCGAGAAATGCCCCCGATACTTCTTCAAAGTTCTTCGTGCCGTTCTCCTCATCGCGGCGCTTCAGGTAGACTAAAGCCTTCAAAGACTGCCGCCGAGCGTGGCTGCGCATCTTCTGAATCTCATTGGCGAAGAGGTCCCAGTGAGACAGGATCTCTCGTCGGTGCTTTAGAGGAAGCGTGTCGAATCGGAAGAGATCCTTTATGATCTCCTGGTCGCTAATGAGCCCGCGCCGGAGATACATAAGCACCATGAGCATGAACAGCTTGGTCTCATCATCAAGGCCGGCGCCCTTGCCGACGGCGTGATAGGTAATGATAAAGAGATCATCGATCAGTTGCTGCATGAAGGTGGGCTCGTTGTTGAACTTCCGGTAGGCATTCAAGGTGACGATCATCTCTCGCGCCGCGTCGTGCAGCACCTTCAAGCGAGTCATGCGTCCGTCGGAGGTATCGCCGGACTTTGATCGCGTGTCGTCTACTTGAACGCGGTCATCTCCGAGCTCACGGGTCAGCGTCGCAATAAAGGAATCCGCACCGTCACCACGCCGGGTTGAGGTCAGGACGCTGTCGCCGTCACCGTGAGTCACCGTCAGGCGAAGGGATGCATCGCCGCGGCGCGCATGCACGCCGAGAATAGCGGGAAAACCGAGAACCTCGGAGACGCCACCATTGCCGCCGTTGTGCAAAAACATGAGACGTTGGTTTGTGACGGATAAGACACCCGGGGCACCTGATCCGGAGGCGGCGATCACCTTGCTGCGGTAAAAGCCCTCCAGGACATCCTGGACAACTTCATCATGCTCGAGCGCCTCATTGAAGGCGGCCAACAGCGTCTTCTTGAATGAGACATTGACCCAGTTCTGAATGCCCTCGAGCTGAGACTTAATCTCTTGTTCCTGAGGCATCCGCTATCATTCCCCTCCCGCGGCGATACCGGTGCCGGCGTGCTCTTTTTCGAGACGCGTCAACAAAACGCGTGCTCCGTCGGACATCGCTCTGGTTGCCGGTGAGTGGGTGAGCCCAACCAGAATGCCGAGACCGGCGTTTAAGCTATTATGCGCGAATCTGGTTAGAAGCTTCACGTACGCCTCACGATGCGGCCGGTTCTGCTCGTCCCGGAGTAGAAAGCGCTCATAGCCCGTCAATCGAGACAGCTCCCCGACCTGACGCGTGACGAGGGGAAACATGGATTTCACCAGCTGATAAAAGCGCCGGTGGTAGTCGCTGTCTTGCTGGACGAGGGCCCGGATCTGGCGTCGCCGGTCCCGCGCCTTGGTCCCCGTTCCCGCGTTACGCGTGGGTATGAAGCTGTAAATGAGTGCCTGAACCTTCTCGGAATTGAGAAGCTTGTGCATGGCAAGGTTGAAGAGCAATACGGCGAAGCCTTGCTGAAGCGCGGCACTTCGCGCTTTCGCGCTTTGCGACGCAATGCTCAACAGACGCCTAACCTTGGCGTCGATCTCGGCGTTCCAGTCTCGGCCGCCGGGTGCGGCGAAAAGCCCCGTTTGCTCAGCAACATCTTCGATAGCCAGGTTGATCACGTCGATTACGTCGAGAACTGCATTGCGTAAGGGATCCTCCGCAATGGTCTGCAGGTAGCGCCGGAGCTCGGACTGCTGCTCGTCGGTCATGACGGCCGCCTGGTTCGACAGATCCTTCAGCCGGTGGTCGCTTACCCGAAGCGAGACCAGCGTTACTAGGTATTCCAACACCTGGCTGCGATATGCATCCACATCCTCTATTCGAGGGCTGTTCTCAATGTATCCGCGGATAATTCGGGAGGTGTTCTCTCCCACACCGAGGGACGCCGGGACCGCCGGAATCAGGAGATCTTGAAGGTACTGCACAACTCCCAGCGTTTGGTGTTGTGCCGCGAGTACCAGCGAACCGTTACCCGCCAGAAGGTCGAGAGCCGGATCCTTCGGAACGAAGGCGATCTGGTCGATCGTCGAAGCCGTGCGGCTATCAACCTGGAGATCCGGCTCAACGTAGCGGTTGTAGTTGCCGATCACATCTCTCGGGTCGAAGTTTGCGCCGATCTCGCGGGAGTATCGGTTGTGCCAGATGTGAATGCTCAGCTCCGGCGCGATCTCCTTCGCGGCCTTCACGTAGCCCCCCGCGGATACATGGGAGGTCGGCTCGGGCTGGACGACCACCAGAAGATGGCCCACGTGCGGAAGAAAGCCGAGGTTCTCCTCCGTATTGATCCCGGCAGGCATGTCCAGAATGAGCTCATCGTAGCGGTCTCCTGCCTGCGGCAGGAGACGCGCGATGAAGCCCTCCTGGAGCTTCCGTCGGTGGCTCGCTTCGAGCTTCGGATGGGGAAACACCAGCTCCAAGGTATCCGTTACCGGCATCACGTACTCGTCGAGCGAGGACGTGGCGTCGGGCATGTCACGCTTCACAGCGGCCAAACGCCGGTCGTCAATGTCGAGTATCGTGGCAATGTTTGAGAGGGGATCCAGGTCAAATAGACCGACGCGGTGTCCCAGGCGAGCGTAGTACAGCGCCAGATTGACCGCCGTTGTGGACTTTCCGACCCCTCCCTTGCCGGAACCCACCGCAATGGTGCGTTGTCGCAATCCTTCCGGGCTACGACCGACGCGGTCTTGTGTCGCCATAGTCGCTTTAGAGTAGTATACAATCCTGGAGCTTGCAACTAAGCACGGCGGCGTAAGCTTGGTTTTCGGATCGAGTTCTCGGTATTATCATAGAGGAAACGTAAACACCCAACACGGACAACCACGCATACGCACGTGAGAAACAAGAGAGTTCCCAACTATGGCAGTAAAGTATCAAGATTACTATGAGACCCTCGGGGTTGATCGCAAAGCATCGCAACAAGACATCCATAACGCATATCGGAAGCTCGCGCGGAAGTATCACCCGGATGTGAATAAGACGCAGGAAGCCGAGCAGAAGTTCAAGGAGATCAATGAGGCGTACGAAGTGCTCAAGGACCCGGAGAAGCGGCGCAAGTACGACTCCCTCGGGCACAACTGGCAAGGCGGCCAGGAGTTCAACTGGGAAGACTTCGGCTTCGGCGGTGGCTCATCCGGGGGCACCGGAGGTTTCGGGGGAACCGGTGGCTTCGGCGGCTTCGGCGACATATTCAAAGATTTTGACGTTTTCGGCGGTGGTGGTAGCGGTAATCGGCAAGGAGGCGGCTCACCGTTCAGCGAATTCTTCGAAACGCTCTTCGGCGGTGCGTTCACTGGGGGGCAGGGTTCGAGCGCCGGCGGCGCTGCGGGAACCCGCTCGTCGGAGGGTCGGGTCGGCGGCCAAGACGTTGAGGCGGAAGTCTCCATTTCTCTCGAAGACGCCTATAACGGGGGCCGGAAGACCATTACGATCCAGCAACAGGAGCCCGGATCGCCCGTTCCGAGCCGGAAGAACATTGAGGTTACTATTCCGCCGGGCACCACCGACGGCAAGAAACTGCGCCTCGCCGGCCAGGGGGGCTCGGTATCTCCGGGCGCTGCGGCGGGAGATCTTTACCTGACGATTAGGCTGCAGAACCACCCGCGCTTTCGCGTCAAGGGTGTGGACATCGAAGTAGATGCTCCCATTACGCCGTGGGAGGCTGTACTCGGGGCTAAGGTGGAAGTTCCGATCGTCGAGGGCAGTGCGAACATTACGGTCCCGCCGGGTACGCAAAGCGGAAAACGCTTCCGTCTGCGCGGCAAAGGACTGCGCCGTAACAAAGATGAGCGCGGCGATCTCTACGCAGTGGCAACGATCATGGTACCCTCATCGCCCGGCACGGAAGAACGGGAGCTTTTCGAGAAGCTCGCCGAGATCTCAGGCTTTAATCCGCGCCGTTAGGTTTACGGCCTAGGAGACAGCGAACTCCCGAGCCGGTGACCCATAGTAGGCGCTGCCGAGAAAGGCGTTGAGATAGCCCCATATTTCCGGTTTGAAGGGCGCAGTGAAGTCGACATGAGGTGCAAAATGCGTCGCCATGACGATCGCCGGGGCGGGATCGCGGCCTCGGGCTTCCTCGAGCCTACGGCGTAAGTGATCACGAAATACGGCGTGTACCTCTTTGCTGCCCCTATCTTCGGGGTATACGTACGGTCCTGCCGGACCCGACCGTTGATCTCCATAGCTTCGAAGTCACCTACGCTGTAGCCGGGATCTCCGAATGGAAAATCGTACCAGCCTGCCTCTCCAATGATTACTCATAGCGCCCGTTGCCGCCTTGATTACTATACAAGTGTGTAGTATTATCCGCGTCGGAGGTTACACGTGGAGTTGTCGACTCTTCCAGTAGTTCCGGCATCCCGGCTGTACGAGCTCACATCTGCAGAAATGGATGTGCCCTGGAGCCTTGCGCATCTGTCGGGACGGCTCACCGAAATCCTGGGACGGCAGGGAGATCTCTCACTTGTTGCAGCGCTCATTCGAGAGGCCCAAGAAAAGGGCGAGCCCGCTGCATGGATTTTCACGCATAGAGACACCTTTTATCCTCCCGATCTTGCGGATAACAGTATTGACCTTGCGGCGCTACCTGTCGTGTTCGCCGGCTCCGGAGAGTACGCATTTCGAAGCGCGGAGCTGCTGCTGCGCTCAGGCGCCTTCGGTCTCATTATCATCGATAGGAAGGAAGAAGATAATGTTTCGGCGGCGTATCAGGGTCGCGTGGTACGCCTGGCTCAACACTATCAGGCGGCAGTGCTGTGCCTTACTGCTGAGATAGAAGGTGCGCAGCCTCTCGGCTCTCTGGTCTCTCTCCGCGTCGAGCCGCGGCGAGTAGTCTCCGAGCAAGAAGACATTCTCTACGAAGCTCGGGCAACAAAGGATAAGCGGCATGGGCCTGGATGGACACATAGGGCAGTCTACCGAAGCCTGGCTGGCTTGCGTTGATATTCCCTCGTTCACATTGCAGATCCTGCTGCGCGATCACCCGGAGTGGCGGCATGTACCGGCAGTTGTCGTCGACGCCGACAAACCCATGGGCTTGGTAATCGCAGTAAACAGCATGGCGGCGCGTCACGGTATACGGCGCCGGATGCGCTACGCGACGGCACTGTCGATCGTCTCGAATGTGCAGGCGGGAACCGTCTCACCGAAGCAGCAGCAGGAAGGCGTTGCCGCCGTCATTGAAGCGCTGCAACACTTCAGCTCGGATGTCGAAAGCTCCTCCTTAGATACTCAGCTCTTCTGGATTCGGTACCGAGGAATGCACCGCCTCTTTCCCGACCCCAAACAGTGGATTCGAGAGGTTCGGCGATCACTACAAGCTCTCGGTTTCTTTGCGACGGCGGCCGTTGGATACAGCCGTTTCGGCACCTCCATTGGCGCCAAGCTTTCACGCGGCATCCGCATCTTCTCCAGACCTGCTCAGGAGGAGCGCGCGCTTGCACAGGCTTCCATTGATCTTCTCCCCCTCGACGAACAGAGCTATGCACGTTTGCAGGCGCTCGGCGTCTCTTCCATAGGCCGCTTTCGTGAGCTCGGCGGGAATCAGTTGCGCCGGAAGCTCGGTGAACAGGCGTATGCCGTCCACCGATTCGCCACGGAGGCGGATACCGTGCCCCTTCAAGCCGCACCGGAGGTACCGGATCTCCACTTTGAGAGGCGGCTGCAGCCCCCTCTATTCGATCGTGGACGGCTGACCGAGGCCATTCGGCAACTCCTTGTCGCAGTGGTGGAGCTCGTTGTTCGAAACGTGTGGGCGGTGCGCTGTGTGTACATCACCCTTGAGCTCGAATTATCGGCCCAAGAAGCTACGGCCGCCAATCGCGTGAAAACCGAAGTTCGGCCGGCAAAACCGACGCAAGATGCCGAGCTGCTCATGCGTCTGGTTTCACTGCGTATCGAGACGCTCGTGCTCACCGCGGCTGTTGGTGCCGTGAGTGTCGAACCTGATTGGGTTGCGCTGGATCTCGAGCCGGGAGAGCTGTTCAACCTGCAGCAATCCCGCAACATTGAAGCGGGTTCTCGAGCCCTTTCCCTCCTGCGGGCTGAGCTTGGAGAGAATGCCGTCCGTGTCGCGGAACCGGTGGATGCTCATCTGCCGGAATATCGCTACTCCTGGAATCGGTGCTCGGGTGTGCGGCTACCCGCGGGCATGCGGCGCGGAGCATTGCCGCGGACACATGCAGCCTCGGGGGAACAGCCGCGGCTCAAGCTGGTTCGCCGCATATTTGCAAAACCTACTCCCCTTAGCTCCTCTCCGAGGTTGCGCGGGGGGCCCTACATTCTCAGTGAAGGGTGGTGGCGCCTCGGCGCCTCTGCGCAGCACCCACGGGCCTACTACTATGCCGAAGGCAACGGTGATCTTTTGTGGATCTATTATGATGCGGCCGCGCGCAGCTGGTTAATCCAGGGCTACGTCGAATAAGGCCGACATGTCGTACGCCGCGCTCTGGTGCAAAAGCAATTACTCCTTCACCGAGGGTGCCAGTCATCCTGAAGAGCTTGTGGCCCGTGCCGCCGAGCTCGGTCTCTCGGCAATCGCGGTAACCGACCGCGACGGGCTTTACGGCGCCGTCGAAGCACACCTCGCCGGTATCGAGTACGGCGTGCAGGTCATCCACGGCGCCGAAATCACCGTAGCTCCCGGCGACACGGCGGAGCCGCCACCGACACGCAGCAGCGCCTCGGTAGTTCTGCTTGCAGCGGATCACGCCGGATACACCCACCTCTGCCAGCTTATTAGCCGGGGACGCTTGCGTAATCCGAAGGGCTTCTCTTCGGTGACTTGGGAGGAGCTCTGTACCTTTTCTCCGGGAATCATTGCACTCCTCGTTGATAACGGCCGATATCTTCCGACGGATGCCCCGATAGCCCGGCTGAGCGCAGCTTTTCCCGGGCGACTCTACATTGGTTTGTCTCGGCATTACCTCCACCGTGACATGCCTCGTGAGGATGCGCTGCGGCACCTTGCCGCGACGCACAGCATCCCCCTCGTCGCCGCACCGGAAGTACTCTACCATGAAGCGACGCGAAAACCTTTACAAGATGTTTTAACATGTATTCGAAACCATACAACACTTGATGGGGCGGGTACGCTGTTGAAGGCGAACGATCGATTCGCCCTTGCCGCTCCCAAGGAGTTAGGGCGGCGCTACCTTGAAAATCCACTCCCACCCGCGGAGCACACAACGCACACCGCGACCCCTCGGACGTCCGGCGACTCCGCCGGCAACTCAAGCGTTGACTCAAGCGGTGACTCCGCCGGCAATCCCACCGGCGGCGGGGATCCCGCTGCGCCGCGGGTACGCGCCCTACTCGACCGCACAAGCGAGATCGCGCGGCAGTGCCGCTTCTCTTTGAGTGAAATCGAGTACCGCTACCCCTCGGAATCCCTGCCGGAAGGCTACACAAGTTCCGCGTGGCTGAGGAGACTCACCTGGAACGGCGCCGCGAGGCGCTACGATGATCGGATTCCCGCGGATGTTGCGCGTCAGCTCGAAAAAGAGCTCGACATTATTGATGAGCTCGACTACTCCGGTTACTTCCTTACCATGTGGGAGATCGTTGAGTACTGCCGCCGGCAGGGTATTCTCTGCCAGGGTCGCGGCTCCGCGGCGAACTCGTCGGTCTGTTACTGCCTCCGCATTACCGCCGTCGACCCTGTACGCATGGACCTACTCTTCGAGCGCTTCCTCTCCAAGGAGCGGGCCGAGCCACCGGACATTGATCTCGATATTGAGCATGACCGCCGGGAAGAGGTCATACAGCACATGTATGAGAAGTACGGTCGATCCCACGCCGCCATGGTGGCGAATATCATCCGCTATCGCCGGAAGTCGGCTATCCGGGAGGTCGGCAAGGTGCTGGGATTTCCGGAGACGACACTGGATCGATGTGCACGTCTCACCGCTCGAAACGGCTCTTCTACAGCCGAAATCGTGGCGGAAGCCGGACTGGATACCGCTAATCCCCGGGTCGGTCTGCTCATCGATCTGGTTGAAGAGATAGTTGAGTTTCCACGGCATCTATCAATCCATCCCGGCGGCTTCCTCCTCGGCGGCCGGCCGGTCTCCCATCTCGTGCCCGTGGAGAACGCAAGCATGCCGGACCGAACGGTTATCCAATGGGACAAGTACGACGTTGAAAACATGAACCTCTTCAAGGTTGATCTTCTTGGTCTGGGTGCTCTTACCCACCTCGATCTTGCCTTTCGACTTATTCGGCGGCATTACGGCAAGCAGATCGGCATGGCCTCCATCCCCGCCCATGACCCGGCGGTTTTCCGGATGATATCGAAGGCCGACACCGTCGGCGTTTTTCAAATCGAGAGCCGGGCGCAGATGTCCATGCTGCCCCGCTTGCAGCCGCGGCGCTTCTACGATCTGGTCATTGAGGTGAGCATTGTGCGGCCCGGTCCTATTACCGGAGGTATGGTGCATCCCTACCTCGCCCGGCGCGCCGGAGAGGAGCCGGTGATCTATCCTCACGAGAGTCTCCGGCCTGTTTTGGAAAAAACGCTCGGTGTGCCCCTCTTTCAGGAGCAGGTCATGAAGCTCGCCGTGGTCGCCGCGGACTACAGCCCCGGCGAGGCGGACCAGCTGCGTCGGGATATGGCGGCGTGGCGCAAGAGTGGGCGTATTGAAAAACACCGGGAGCGGTTGATCTCCCGCATGACCGCCAAAGGGATCGCCGCGGAGTTTGCCGAGCGCGTTTTCGATCAAATCCGCGGTTTCGGTGAATACGGCTTTCCCGAGAGCCACGCGGCGAGTTTTGCGCTCATTGCCTGGTCTACTGCGTGGATCAAGCAACACTACCCGGACGTTTTTGCCTGCGCCTTGCTCAACGCCTGGCCAATGGGCTTCTATGCGCCATCGACCATTGTGGAGGACGCAAAGCGGCACGGCGTCGAGGTGCGGCCGGTGGACGTTCGCTACAGCGGGTGGGAGTGCACTCTGGAAGCCCGACATGATAAGGATGACCGGAAGGGTGCGCACGTTGGGGATAGCCGGCCGGGTTGTGCCGTGCGCATGGGCCTGCGTTACGTAAAGGGCCTGAGCCGGCGAGATGCAGACCGAATCAGCGAGGCATGGCGGGGCCTTGGAGGTGACGGGGTCGGCGCACAGGGGTCCTCGCAGGCCGAGACCACTGCATTGCGGGAGTTCACCCGGATAGCCCACCTCGACAGCGATATCCTCGAAACTCTCGCGCAGGCCGGCGCACTTCGGGGCTTCGGCATCGAGCGCCGCGAGGCGCTCTGGCAGGTCTTGGGCAAGCGCGCACGACGGACCGCCGATCCGCGTTCCGAAGTGGGCACGCTGCAAGAGGGGCAGCATCTAGTTGCAGATATCGACACCTTTGAAGATGCCCAGGGCGTTCCCCGCTTTCCCGAGTTGCATGCCTGCGAGAGTATCCACTGGGACTACAGCACCAGTCGTCACAGCACCGCGGGCCATCCTCTGGAGGCCTACCGGGAGCAGCTGAGAGCCCGCGGACTGCCCGACGCTCGGCGCCTTGCGGAAACAGCGGACGGCCGCCGTGTGTCATATGCCGGCGTTGTGATCTGCCGTCAACGCCCTTCCACGGCCTCGGGTACCGTATTTATTACCATGGAAGATGAGACCGGCTTCGTAAACACGATCGTCTGGAAGAGCGTCTT
>CAYFQV010000005.1:0-6142 GCA_964345195.1 uncultured Spirochaetaceae bacterium | reverse complement strand
AGGTTCAGGTCGAGCTGCGCGAATCGCTGCCGGCCGGCAATCACCGGGACACTCGGCCAGTTCGTGCCGATCAGCGGCTGCGCGTAGCGAATGAACTCGTCCGTGACGTCTATCTGGTCTTCGGTGATCCAAGCATCCGGCAGATGACGAACGCTGTTGGCAACCGTCTCGAGAGGCACCTTGTCGTAATAGCTCTGATACGGCCTGCTCGAGCGGCGGCGAATCGTTGCCATGTAGCCGGTACCGTCGCGCAAGGCGATCTCGACCGCCGCACGGCCCACGCCGTACGCCTCATCCTGGTCGACGGTAGAGGCGAAAATGGAAGTCGTTCGCTGAAGGATGCCGGGAACCTGTCCAACCGCTTGACCGCGGGCGTGGATGCCGTGGTCGTTGAGATAGTTCACCACTTCCTGTGCTACGGTGCTGCGGCTTGCGCCGTACTCCACGTGCCCGAACGCGTCGTGACGCTCGCCGAGCGAGCCTACGTCGAAGCCTTCACTCACAACCAAAATCACGCGCCCCGATCTGCTCAGCTCTCGATTTACGCTATCCAGCATGGACGCGAGGGTATGCTCGGACTCGGCGAGGTAGAGCTGTAACGGCATCTCGCGTTCCGGATCGGCGAGACGCGCCGCCGCGGGAATAAAGCCCGCGCTGCGGCCCATGGCCTGCAGGACGACGACGCTCTCGGAGGGGCGCATACCTCGGTTTTCCTCGTTGGCCAATTGTGTAACGTATGCCCAGTACCGGGCGGTACTGCCGTAGCCGGGTGTGTGATCTACCGTATCAAGCTCGGGGTCGCCGAGATCGTTGTCGATGGTCTTCGGTACACCGGTGGCGACGAGGTCGATTCCACGCGCCCGTGCAAGATCGGAGACCTTGTGAGCGGTGTCCATGGAGTCATTACCGCCAATGTAGAAGAAATGGCCAATGTTGTGCGCTTCGAAGACGTCGAGAATGCGCTCGAAGTCCTCGGAGTGCTCGTCCTTGAGCTTGTAGCGGCAGGTGCCTACAGCGCCTGCTCCCGGAGTGGTTCTCAAGAGACTCAGCTCTTCCGGATCTTGGTGCTTCATCTCAATGAGCTCTTCTTTGAGGATGCCCTCGACACCATGCCGTCCCGCGTAGACGTTTCCGATATGGTTGGAAGAGTCGAGACACGCCTCAACCACTCCTTGCAGAGACGCGTTAATAACGGGGGAAGGTCCGCCGGACTGTGCGACAATTGCGTTTCTCATACAGCCGAGCCTACACGGGACGGCTTATGCACGGAAGACCCTTCACTCGATACTTTTAAGATAAGAGGTATAGAAATGGGAGAGCTAGATGCGAAGAGCGAACGACGAGAGATTCGGATCAATCTCGAATCGGTCGGTCTCAACGGCCACGTTGCGACACCGGAAGATGCGGAGACGCTGACGGTATTCGTGCACGGCACCGGCTCGAGCCGGCACAGTCCGCGTAACAACTACGTCGCACAGCGTTTGAACGAGGAAGGCTTTGCGACCCTTCTCTTTGACCTCCTGACCGAGGAAGAGGACCAGGCATACGCCACTCGCTTCGATATTGCACTACTTACCGACCGGCTGCGCGAGGTACTTGCCTGGACGCGCAGCCGAGACGACCTCGCGTATTCCTCGATTGCACTCTTCGGCGCAAGCACCGGCGCGGCGGCGGCTATCCGTGTCGCAGCCACCACGCCACTGAAAGATATGGAAAAGACCGGCACGATTTGCAGTGTCGTGAGTCGTGGTGGAAGGCCCGATCTGGCGGACGAGGCGTTGGATACGTTGCAGGTACCCACCATTCTCATTGTCGGAGCTGCGGATACGACGGTACGCGAGCTCAACGAAGACGCAAACGCACGAATACCCGGTGATAGCGCGCTCGAGGTCGTTCCGCGAGCGGGTCACCTCTTCGAGGAACCCGGCGCCTTGGATCACGTAGCGGATGCGGCGATCCGGTGGTTGCGACGTACCTGTACATCCGGCGCTTCGTGATCCACGCCCAGCACGCCGGCCCGTGGTACTTGAATCCCTGCGCGTTTGTAGCGATGTTGAAAGACGAATACTAATATGAACATTCAGACGGAGAAAGGAGAGTTCACTATGAGTGAAGTGCTGCAGCTGTTAGAAACCCGGCGGTCACGCCGTGCCCTCTCGGAGAAAAAGCTTCCTCAAGACGTTGTAGATCGGCTCATGCAAGCCGCAACTCTTGCTCCCTCGTGCTCGAACAATCAGCCGTGGCGGTATGTTTTGGCTCAGGGAGACAAGGCGCTCGAGAAGGTGCATGGAAGCCTCATGGGCGGCAACTACTGGGCGAAGCGCGCGCCGTTGGTGGTGCTGGTGGTCACGAACCCTGAGCTGGACTGTCAAAACAGCGATGGTAACCGTGAGTACGCGCTCTTCGATACGGGAATGAGCGTGTTCGGTATGCTTGTGCAAGCCGAAAAGGAAGGTCTCTACGCACACCCCATGGCAGGGTTCAAGGCGGAAGAGATGGCTGCCTCCTTCGGTATCGAGGAGCCGTATAAATTGGTGACGGTTATCGCCGTTGGCTATCCCGCTTCAGATATGTCCATGCTTAATGAGAAGCATACAGAGTCGGAGACGTCCGAACGATCTCGTAAGCCCATGAATGAGGTGGTCTTCTACGACGATTGGCCGCTTACATGATTGTCTTCCCGCACGGCTCTTCGCCGTGCGGGCTTTCTGCCTCAGATTGTTTTCTTTTAAGTTGCTTGCCGGTGTTTCCACCTGCTCGTTCGCTACGCTCGGCGTTCCCCGTCGGGGGAACAGCCCGACCAATCAAACAATCAAGCAAACGATCAAGCAAGCAGTCAATCAAGCTGAGCCAAAAGGTCCTGCATATCGGTGGACTCGAATCGCCGCGTGCGCTCGCTTCCCTCGTCTCCAAGTAAGACGAGCGCAAAGCCATGGGTTTGGATCTCGAGCATTCGGCGAAGCTCCGACGGCGTAAAGGATTCGGTGGACTCACCGTCAATCGAAACGCTCATGCCGACAACGCTTATGACGAGCACCCCGCGCTCTCGAATTGTCTCCGCCCACGCGGATAATTGACTTCGCATGGTCCGAAGGTCCGGATCATCCTCGCTAGAGGAAAAAACCACGAGGACGGGCCGGTTGATCCACTGCGAACTTGGGCTCGACACCTGAACTTCCTCCTGCAACAGAGTGTAGTCGTCGAGCTTCTTGCACTGCAAGCCGAATAGGCGCTATCGTTTCGGTGAAATGAGTACCGCAACGCGCAATATTCCCGCGTCGGGGCATACGAAGGGTCTCCATAGCAAACGACTACTCGTGACGGCTATTATTGCACTCGTTACCGTTGCCGTGTCCGCCGACGGGCGCGGAGACGACAATATCGACCTTGTAGGTGTTCAGTTCGAAGTCTCCGAATCGCGCTACCGTAGTCTCGACTATTTCGTTTCCCTGGTCGATTCCCTGGTTGAAGACCTTGCCGATAGCGGTGAGGTGGATCTGCTTGTGTTTCCCGAGTACATCAATGTCCCGATTCTCGCGGCGGAGTACCTGCCGGAGATTCAGGCAAGCGCGTCTCTGGATTCGGCGCTGAAACGTGTGCTCGCGCATGTCGACGCGGATTCCCTCGGTGAATTGCTGCGTCGGCAATCGGGGCGCATCCATCCCGAAATTCTCCGTGCATGGCGCGGGATCGCCGAGCGGCACGGTGTTGCCATTCTACCCGGGACTTTCTTCGTGACACGGGATAATGGTGAGCTCCGAAATCGAACCTATGTGATAGACGACCGAGGCCGGGTGGTGTACCAACAAGACAAGGTCTATCTCACCCCCTTTGAGCGAGACGTCCTGCAAATCTCACCTGGGAGTCTCCGGGAAGCACGGCCGTTTCGCATTGAGGGCGGCCTTTTCGGTGTGACTATTTGTCGTGACAGTTACTTCAGTAGCTGGGACGAGCGATTTGAGCGTGTAGACGCATGGATCGATCTCAGGGCGAACGGAGAACTCTACAGCTCGGCCGTGCGCGAGCGCTTCCGGGGGACCCTGCCGGAGCGCGTTCGCAGTGTAGAAGCTCGAGGCGGTATCAACGCTTCCCTATCGGGCAGCTTTCTCGACCTTGTGTGGGAAGGGCCCGCCTATACGGTGGACCATCGCGGCATTCGCACCGGCGAATCACCGAAGCCGACCGGCACCTCCAGCGTTGAGCTTAGCGTGCCGCTAAGGTTTGCACCGGACGCGCGGTGAAACAAGCCGGTGGATCGATGTTTCGAGCTAACACATGAACATATGAACATGCGAATGCGCGTATACGCGAATACGCGAGCGTACGATCGACGTACGACAATAAACACCGGGGCGGGCGCCACCGCTGCCCCGGTTGCTGATAGAGACAGACCACCGGCAGGGATTATCCGAGCAGATATATCTTTCAAGGTGTAGCTCACAAGGTATAGCTTACATGGTTGCGGGCATAGATGGCGGCACCGATCGCGCCCGCGCGGTAGCTGAGGTCGGCAGGTATAAGAGTTGCCTGCTCTAAGCACGCCGGCAAGGTGTAGGCCGGCAGGCGCTTCATTGTGGCCTCGAGGAGTGATGGGGTCCCCTGAGCGACCCCGCCGCCGAGCACGACTCGCTCAGGAGCAAGCGTATTAATAGCCACGCCGATCGCTCGGGCAAGGGCATCCGCGGCGGAGTCGTAGACGCTCACTGCCGTCGGGTCCTCCGCACGGACAGCCTCAAAGAACTGCGGAATTATGTCCGGTCTCCCGTTTGCAGCTGCCGGGCCGTCCATGCGCAAACTCTGCACGAGCCGGGACGCCTGATCCACCGAAGCATGATCCGCCGCTCGCTCTCGCAAACGTTCCCAGATGCCTCGCCCCGAGGCGTAGCGTTCGAGACAGCCTCGCTGCCCGCAGTCACAGAGCGGTCCCTCCGGATCGACGACCGTGTGGCCAATCTCTCCCGCTAGTCCGTGATGCCCCTCGTACAGGTTTCCGTTGAGAAAAAGACCGCCACCAATGCCGGTACCGAGAAATACGCCGATCACATGCGTGGCTCCTCTGGCGGCACCCACGGTACTCTCAGCGAGGAGTGCGAGGTTGGTGTCGTTCTTTACCACCGTAGGTTTCCCAATGGCCGCGGCAATAAGTTCTTGAACCGGTCGGTTTCCCCAGTTTTGGATGTTCACCGCGTCTCCGCGGATCGAACCCGTTTCGTCCACCGGCCCGGGCGTGCCGACGCATACGCCCGCAAGCGGCCCGACGCGATTCTCAGCCGCGACGGCAATTTCCTGTATCTCGGCAAGCAAGGCATCCGGTGAGCGCGGAGTCTCGATGGACACCACTTCGGGTAGTGTTTGCAGGTCCTTGGTGAGGGCTACTACCTTCTTCGCATCTCCTGACTCAAGAACGGTCCATTTGACTGAGCTGCCGCCTATATCGATACCCAGATACGCAGTAGCTCCAACTTGCGGCGCACCGGTCACGGACGCCCCCTTCCGGTATTCCCAACCAGTCCTACACCCGCGGGAGCATGGATACCGTCGGATTCCGGCTGCTCGGGTGCATCCGCCCAGTGCGGCAACTCCTCGGGTCGGGGCTCGTCGACTCGGGGGAGTGCAAACAAGCGTTCGCGAACCATCTGCGCCGCGCCGACGGCCGCCGCCTCTTCACCGCCCGGTGCCGGTTCAACAGGACAGCCGCTAACGCGAGGGTCAATGTAGTGTTTCGCGAGATCTTCCTCCAGGATGCGACGCAGCTCCGCGGTGTACCGGATCAGGTCTCCCCCATAGACGACCCGTTCCGGACGAAGCATTGAGACCGGGGTTGAAAGGCTTGCGAAAAGCTCCCGGAGTGCGTCCTCTCCACCGCCGATCTCGCCGGGCATGCCGTCGGTCCACGTAACGGACCTGAACTCTCCCCCACAGAAATCCTTCCCGTAATGCACCGAGCCGTTGATAACAAGGCCTGTTCCCGCACGCAAGATGGTGTGGGTCTTGGAACCCGAGGATGAATGCCGTGGTGCGGATTCACTCGAGCGTCTGGCCGTCACCGCAAGGAGGTTCCGATGGTGTTCATCCTCCAAGTCGTCTGAGTTCCTCTGTGCGAGAGCGCCCCATGCGAGGGCGTTCGCATCGTTCTCTAATA
>CAYFQV010000004.1:42786-50375 GCA_964345195.1 uncultured Spirochaetaceae bacterium | reverse complement strand
GATTTCGCGGGGGATGGTAATTTGACCTTTCGATGTAACGCGAGCGAGTTCCATGCATAACTCCTTGTATTCCTTACTTTCCTTTACTCAAGTGTACTGTAACCCCTGTCTGGTCGGCAATGTGAATCCTTGGTTCCACAATTCAGCTCACGGCGGGAGTTCTGGAACTGCATCCGTTCGATGTTCCGCTTGTTTCTCTGTGGCGCCTGGGACGACGTGCTGGTGCGGATGCTCGCCGGGAATTGCCGGCCCATAACCGTGTCTCTCGACCTCCTGGAAGCGCGTCGGTATGCCACACGATCCGGTTGTCCTCTGCCCGCTGGGTACTCTCACCATCTATCCGTCGTCGTCATTCCAGGGGTTCACGGTCGTTACGCCGCTTCCTTCGAAGTCCCTGACGTTGCGTGTAGCTAAGGTACACGCGTGGACTCGGCACATTGCGGCAACTTGTGCGTCGCGCCCCATCCGGCAACCGTCCCATTCCATAGAGAATCTCCGCAACGGTGACTGCGGTGATCGCCGTTTGAAGCGCCGGTACCGAGTCTAGCCAAGCAGAGGGCACCACGGTCGACGAGCTCCACCGTGAGCTCGAGACCCCCTCCAGATGGGAGTCCATGGGCTTGTCCGCGCTCCCCATGCGGTTCGCGCTTTTTGAAGGCAAAGAGCCCCCCGATCAGCCCTTGTCGGACCGGCCCTCGCCGTCGGTCGCGGCATCGTCGGTGGATCCATGGTCGGGTGACTGCTCGCCGTCGCGGTTGTGATCGCGATTGCGGGCGTCGGCTTCATCGACATTGAAGGGATCCTGTTGCGGGTGGGCTTTCTCGAAGGGCACAGCACCATGGGCCGGCTCGGCAGTGCGTCGATGGTCGGCGTGCGTTCCAGGGTCCTCGCGCCGACCGCCGTCGGTATCCGGGCCTGCGTGCCCGGCTGTGTCGGCGCGATCAGCCGCGACATTCGATCCCTCGTCCGCACGAGAGCCGCGGGTCAGACCGCCGAGCAGCTCTTGCAGAGTCTCGGCGACCGTGACGGAGACGTTCTGCTGTATGCTTCGGGCTAAGTGCTTCACCAAGTCCGCATCCTGAACGCCGACGGCGGGCTGCTTGGGAACCAAAAGCATCCAGGGCTCCAGCAAGAGCGCATCGCAGAGCTTCTCGAGAGAGCGGCGGGAAACCCACTTGCGTCCCTGCTCAATGTCGTTGATATACCCCACCGAGAGGTCGGCTTCATCTGCCAGTTTCATCTGACTGTAGCCAAGCTTCTCCCGGGAGGCTTTCACATTCGCGGCAAGGATGGTAAGCAGGTCCGGCGTATTTTTCCCCATGAGCGTATGCATGGTTCGCTCACGGCGGAATCCTCGCAACTGCCCGAGGGCGTATTCCATGTTCGCTCAAAGCGAAAACGCAAACCCCAGCGGCCGACGCCATGTGTAGCTTGCCGGAGCGGCCCTGAAACGAGTATCTACAGCAAGATGAGTAACGAACAGCATGTCCACAACAGGGCCCGGGACGATGAGATTCGACAGGATGAAGGCCGTGACGCCCACTACGCAGCGAGTGATGCCCCGACCGGCGAGCTGATCCACAGCCCGGACGAGAGCAATCTCCCGGCGAACCGTTTCCCGACGGATGTCGACACCGGTGGGAAGTTCCTGCAAATCGGCAAGAGCAACCTCTTCGTCTCGGAGCGGGGCGCGGAAGAGGTACAGAAGATCGATCTCATTGAGCGCAACACGCAGCGAGTGGACATTGTCGACGGGTCGCGCGCGTACGAACAGGTGAAGTCACACCTGCACTGGGCCTTCACCTTTCAGCTCTTCAATCTCTTCATCTATCAGAACGACGCCACCCAGTCATTCTCAGCCTACATCCACGACGCCCGAGACCTCCACAGCGTGTTCGAGCATATAGAGAAAGACGTCACGGAGGGTCACGACTTCTTCAAGTACAGCGTGCAGAACGTGTTCAACGTGAAGCGAGCCCGGAGGATGAAGTCCTCCCTGTAAAGCCATTAGGACGATGCCGCAGCGCTGCTCTCAGCGACCGCCCCGGCGAACGACACGCCGAGCCGTTTGAAGAGCTCGTCGAAGCGCGCCCCCCAGCGCCCGGGGATCACCACGTGGTGGTTTGCAACGGGATTCTCCAAGAAGTAGCGCACGCTCCGGTCCAGCTCGAGGGCGGCTTGGGTCCGACAGCGGTCCTCCCGCCGCCCCCGCCCGACGAGTCGCCCCTCTGAGTACCAGCCCAATGAAAGATCGGCGCGACCGAGGCGGACGACCGTCACCGGGCCTTCCGGCAGCTCACCGTCGATTGCCACACCGACACCGGACTCGAAGTGGCTGCGCAGCACGAAGCTGCTCACCGCCCGCGTGGGGATCATGCAGTGAGCAAAATCAATTCGATTGTGCTCGACGTCGATACCTGCGGGGTTTGCGAGAAAGGGCACCTGCGTGGTCAGCTCCTGCGACAGCAGCACCGAGAGCAAAGCCTGTTGGTCGCCTTCGCAGCCCGCGACAATACCTTCATCGTTGAGCCGAGCAAGGGCAAGGCAGCCGGTGTTGTTGTAGCGGCCGATCAGATCGAAACAGCGCAGACTCAGAGCGCTCAGCCCGCGGTCCCGCACGAGATCGCGCAGACCCACGTAGATCTTCGCCGCCTCGACAAGCCCCGCGTGAGTCGGCTCCACCGCGGCCTGACTTGCCTGCTGCGTTTCCCGAGCTACCGCCTCGGCCTCCTCCGTGGAGGAGGCATCGATCCATTCATAGAGCTCCTCCAGGGGAACGTCGTCGAACTGCAGCTGCAAGCGATCGCCGACAACGGAACGGTCAATGCTGCTTGCCACCAACCAATCGGAGGGTTTACCGACGAAGCCGATACTCATGCCGGCGATCCGTCGCAGCGCGTGCTCCACCGCCGCGACGGCTTCGATCCGTCCCACCACGTGCTCGGGCTCTCCGTGGATAATCTCCGCGTGAGAGCTCTGCTCGCGGACCCACGCACTGATCTCCAGGGACGCAGCCAGCGAGTTGTGTTTGCCGTCGGTCAAAAGATAGAGTGGGCGCGGCAGATCCTCGAAATGCTCGACGAACTGCGCCTCGGTTCCCCCGGATGCAATGAAGACCAGAACCAGGTCTTGCTCTTGCTCCACCGAGCCCCGCCCACCGCGGCCTTTACGGCCCGGATCGAGGATCGACACCTGGTGCCGTGCGCTGAGGGCGCTAAAGAGCTCGGCATGGCTGCCTTGCACGGAGAAGTCGGGGTGCAGTCCCGAAAAGAAAGGAATGAGTCCAATGTTCATTTAAAGATATCATACTCTCTGTTGCCGAAACCCCACAAGGTCCTCTGAGCTTGACACCGGCGAATGCGGGCCGGTAGCATCTCGAAGGTGAACGACACTTCCTCGCTACCGTTTCGATCCCTCTACCGCCATCAATTCGCACGGGTTGCCGTGGCTGTCCCTGAAGTACGTGTGGCGGATCCGGTCTTCAACACCGAACAAACGCTCGCCCTCGCGCGGGAAGCGGACGCGCGGCGGCCGGTGGTCACACTTTTTCCCGAGCTCGGCCTGACCGCCTACTCAAACGACGATCTCTTTCAACAGCACGCACTCCTGGACGCGGCGCGGCAGCAGCTCGACCGCATTCGGGAGGAAAGCCGAAATCTCGGTGCCATGCTGCTGGTCGGGCTTCCCTTGGTCGTGGACCACAAGCTCTTCAACTGCGCCGTTGCCGTCTCCAAGGGACATCTCCTGGCGGTTGCGCCGAAGACCTATATCCCGAATTACCGAGAGTTCTACGAGAAGCGGCACTTCGCCTCCGCCCAGGACACGACGGCCCGCTCCGTCTCACTCCTCGGAGAGACCGTGCCGTTCGGAAGCGATATCATCCTGGAGGTGTCCACCCTGCCGGGATTCTCCCTCCACATGGAGATCTGTGAGGACATCTGGGTTCCCATTCCGCCGAGCACCTATGCCGCCTTCGCCGGCGCCACCGTCTTGGCCAACCTCTCGGCGAGCAATGTCACCATTGGGAAGGCGGACTACCGTCGGAACCTGGCGGCATCCCAGTCGGCCAAGTGTCTGGCCGCCTACCTCTACTCCGCCGCGGGCCCCGGCGAGTCCACCACCGACCTCTCCTGGGACGGCCAGGCAATGGTCTTCGAAAACGGCCGGCTCCTGCGCGAAAGCGACCGCTTTGCCCAAGACCCACACCTCATCACCGCGGACATTGACTACGGGGCGCTCATTCAAGATCGCATGCGCATGACGAGCTTTGCGGACAACGCCGCCCGGCATCAGGACCATCTGGCACAGATGCGCCACGTTCCGGTGGAGATCGATGTGCCTAACGGCGAGCTGCCGTTGGAACGCTCGGTCTCGCGCTTTCCCTACGTGCCGAGCGACTCAACCCGACGGGATGAGCGCTGCTACGAGGCCTACAACATCCAGGTGACCGGCCTGGTCAAGCGGCTACGCGCAACCGGCATTGAGCGCCTCATCATTGGCATATCCGGCGGGCTTGATTCGACCCAAGCCCTGATCGTGGCTGCCCGCGCCATGGATCTGCTCGGACTAGCTCGAGGGAACATCCGGGCCTACACCATGCCGGGCTTCGCCACGAGCTCACAGACCCTACAGAACGCATGGGATCTCATGCGCAGCCTCGGCGTGAGCGCCGACGAGATCGACATCCGCCCGGCCTGCATGCAGATGTTCACCGACATTGATCATCCCTTTGCCCGGGGTGAGGAGGTCTACGACGTCACCTTCGAGAATGTCCAAGCCGGTGAGCGCACGAGCCACCTCTTCCGTTTGGCGAACCTCCACGGCGGGATGGTCCTCGGCACCGGCGACCTCAGCGAGCTGGCGCTCGGATGGGCGACCTACGGCGTCGGCGACCAGATGTCGCACTACGCGGTGAACGCCTCCGTTCCCAAGACACTGATTCAACACTTGATCCGCTGGGTCATTGACAAACAGGAGTTCTCCCCGGAGACCGGAGCCGTCCTTGCCAAGGTGCTGGACACCGAGATATCTCCGGAGCTCGTTCCCGACACGGATCAGCAGGAAGCACCGAGCCAGCGCAGTGAGGCGACCATTGGTCCCTACGAGCTGCAGGACTTTCACCTCTACTACGTCAGCCGCTTCGGCTTCCGCCCGAGCAAGGTCGCCTTCCTGGCCGAGCACGCCTGGGGTAATGCTGAGCGCGGACAGTGGCCCGAGGACATTCCCGCCGACAAGCGAAATCGCTACACTCTGACCGATATCAAGACCTGGCTACATGTCTTTTTATCACGTTTCTTCCGGATAACGCAGTTCAAACGCAGCGCCATCCCGAATGGGCCCAAGGTCGGTTCCGGGGGATCGCTGTCGCCCCGGGGAGACTGGCGCGCGCCGAGCGACTCCAGCGCCCAGCCCTGGCTTGCGGAGTTGGAAGAGACAGTCCCGGATGAGTAGCGACAGTATGAACACAGTGGAAACGACGAAGCTCACCAAACGATTCGAGAACGGGGTAACCGCCGTCTCGAACTTGACCATGGCCATTCCCAAGGGGGCGGTCTACGGCCTACTCGGCCCCAACGGCGCCGGCAAGACCACGACGGTGCGCCTGCTCAAGCTCCTGAAGGTCGCCCCGCGCTTCACGCGAGAACGTATCATCTCGACGCTGTAAAGAGAGGCTTCATGATTCCCGTCATTGATGGACACAACGATGTCTTAGCCAAATCCTACGAGAATCGGGACTACGACTTTGTCACTGCTGCACAATCTCAGCACCTCGACTTGCCGGCGGCGCTGGAGTCCGGCTTTGCCGGGGGCTTCTTCGCAATCTTCATCCCGCCCAGCGAGGAGGAGAACAAGAACGCCGACTCCTTCGGCGACAAGCTCTCAACTCCCGGCGCTGTTCCACTGGAGCGAGCCCAGCAAGCGGCAACGTGGATGTTTTCTCGCCTCACCCACTACGTGGAAGCCTCCCACGGTCGCTTCTACCTGGCGCGCACCGTCGGGGACCTCCGGCGGTCACTCCATGGACGGTCGGTGGCGGCGGTGTGTCACATGGAAGGGGCGGAGGCGATCGACGACGATCTGGCCGCCCTGGACCTCTACTACCAAGCGGGCCTGCGCTCCCTGGGCATTGTCTGGAGCCGCGCGAACCGCTTTGCAACGGGTGTGCCCTTCGGCTTCAACCACGATCCCGACATTGGCTCGGGACTCACGGATGCGGGAACGCGGCTTGTTCGGCGCTGCAACGAGCTCGGCATCATGATCGATCTCTCCCACATCAACGCCCGTGGATTTCGGGATGTGGCGAAAAGCTCTCAGGCACCGTTGGTCGCCTCTCATTCAAACGCGTGGGCCATCTCCCGGAGCACCCGGAACCTCACGGATGAGCAGCTGGCGGCAGTCCGCGACTCCGACGGCCTGGTCGGCGTAAACTTCGGCGTCCCCTTCCTTCGCAGTGACGGACAACAGAACGCCGATACTCCGCTCGAGGCCTTCCGGGAGCACATTGAGTATCTGGCGCAACGGATCGGAATGGAGCGGATCGGCCTCGGTTCGGATTTCGACGGTGTGCAGCTGCCCACGGAGATTGCCTCGGTCCGCGGCCTCCCGAAGCTTATTGCCGCATTCAAGGACTGGGGCTACTCGGAGGATGAGATCACCGGCATTGCCCACCGCAACTGGCTGCGAGTCCTGCAGGCCACCTGGCGGTGAGAGCTCGGACGCGTGCGGCCGCTTTCAACTCGAGAGCGGCTCCACACCGCCGGTGCTCGGCGCGACCTCCGGCCGAACCCTGGCCGGAACGATGAAGGTTTCCACCGGATGCCGGCGCCGAAGCGCTTCCTTGTAGCTACTGTGCTCCTGCATGTCGTGAAGTGTAGCAGACCGGCATCAGCCTGTCCGCCGCCTGCGCCCGCGGGTCACCCCGCCGAGCCGGTCGGCCCAGTTTTCGGGAAAGCGCTCGTAGTAGCGCCCGGGCCGGCCGGGGCGGCCCAGACGCGCCGCCGCTCGGAAGTAGGTCGCCCGGCTTATTGAAGGAATGCCGACGACGAGCAGATAGAGCCATCCCAGGCGGCGCGACTGGCGGGTATGCCCGTACTCATGGCGAAGCAGCCGCTCCCCGGCATGCGGCGAGACGAAGATGTACTCCCCGAGGCAGACCCCGCCCCGGCCCGGCCACCGAACAACCCGCACGCCGCGAAACCGCTCCGCCGCCGAGCGGGGTCGGCCCCGCAGATGGAGGAAGCCCATGAGCGTTAGAGCCAACAGGTGCTGCGGAAGTTGCCAGAGCCATGCGAGGAACGTATGCATCGACCTCTATTCTACTTCTCTGTGTTTGTTTTTGCCGGGATCGGGCGGTGCGGGCCTGCGCCGACGCGCGGTCCGGGCGCTTAGCCGAAGGCGACCAACAAGCTTGTAGACAGCTCACAGCGCCCGTCGGAACCATGTGACTGAGACTTGCAGCCCCGCACGGCCGACTCTATACTACACGTCGTTGTATGCGACCCGCACGACCTGCTATCGACCCATCCTATCCTGCGAGAGAACCTTCCCGTGCTTGAAATCTCGATTGTTTTCCTGTTGTTGATCATCTC
>CAYFQV010000004.1:21130-42686 GCA_964345195.1 uncultured Spirochaetaceae bacterium | reverse complement strand
GAGAGAACCTTCCCGTGCTTGAAATCTCGATTGTTTTCCTGTTGTTGATCATCTCCGGTTCCTTCTCCGGAACCGAGGTGGCCTTCACCTCTCTGTCGGTGGACCAGCTCGAACGCTTCCGCCGCCGTGGGGGCGCGCGGGGTCGGCTCGCGGCACACCTCCACGATAATTTGGACCTCGTGCTGACCACGATCACCATCGGCAACAACTTGGCAAACCTTGCCGCATCCGCCCTTGTCTCCGCCCTCACCATTCGGGTCTTCGGTGAGACCTGGCTTACAGTCTCCACGGTGATCCTGACCATATTCGTGCTGATCATTGGAGAGGTAACGCCGAAGCAAATCGGCATTCTCCACAACGAGTACGTCGCCACGCACATGGCGCGCCTCTTGCGCGTCATCTCGCTCGTGTTCGCGCCGGTCATCTGGACGATCCGTTTGGTGAGCAACTTCCTCACCCGCCTTACCGGCGCCGGCACCCGGCAGAAGATCAGCATTGAGGGGCTACAGCACCTCGTGCGCTACGCGGGCAGCAGCGGGTTGTTGAATCAGCTCGACACTTCGATCGTGAAGAACGTATTTCGCTCGAGCGGGGTCAGGGTAGGCGCGGTCATGACGCATCGCACCAAGATCTTCAGCCTGGACAAACGGAGCCGGATCAGTGACGTCTTTCCGACGATCCTCGACTCCGGCTTCTCGAGGATTCCGGTGTACGACGAAGATCCCGAGCGTATTGTCGGGATTGTCCTCATGAAAAACGTGGCAAAGGCGGTCACCGACGGCGAGGGCTATCATCCGCTGAGCCGCTTAATGATCAGCCCAATCTATGTACCGGAAACGAGGACCTTTCACGAAGTCCTGACGCGACTGCGCCGGGAGCACATCAACATGGCCATTGTCCTCGACGAGTACGGCGGCGTATCCGGGTTGGTGACCGTGGAAGACCTCGTCGAAGAGTTCCTTGGAGAGCTTTACGATGAGGGAGAGATCGAAGAGTCTCAGAAGGTCCTGCCGGTGGGCGAAGGCGAATACAGCATTCTCGGCGACACCCCGATATACATTGTGAACGACTACTTGGAGAGTAACTTTCCCGCAGCGGGAGATGCCCAGACGATCGGCGGCTACATTACCGAGCGGATGGGGCGCATCCCGGATGCAGGTGAGGTGTACGAAACCACCGAGGGCACGTTCACGGCGGACGCCGTGAGCCACAGCAGGATTGTCCGGCTTCGCTTCACGAAGAAGTCACGACCGGAAAGAGAGTGAGCACGATTAAGACGATCGGCATCATCGGCGGCATGAGTTGGGAGTCCTCGGCAAGCTACTACCGGCTTATCAATCAAGAGATCGCCCGACGCCTGGGCGGCTACCACTCCGCCCACCTAATTCTCTACTCCGTGGACTTTGCGGAGATCGAGGCATACCAACGGCAGGATGACTGGGCCCGCGCCGGGACGGCGCTGGCCGATGCAGCCCTGCGCTGTGTCGCAGCGGGCGCCGAGATCCTCGCACTTGCCACGAACACCATGCATCTGGTCGCGGACGAGGTGGCGCGGGCCGCCGGAGTGCCGTTCATTCACATTGCAGACGCGACGGCCCGGGCGGTTCGCGGCATGGACCGCGTACTCCTTCTCGGCACGCGCTTCACCATGGAGCGAGAGTTCTTTCGCGAGCGGATCGAGAGCGCGGGTATCCCGGTGACGGTTCCGGATGCTCCGGAGCGTCGGCGGATCGACGGCATTATCTTCGACGAGCTCGTCCACGGTGTGATCCGCGAGGAGTCCCGCCGGGTATACCGCGAGATAATTGCCCGTCATGTCGCGCCGGGGCAGGGAGTGATCCTCGGCTGCACCGAGATCGGTCTGCTTATTCAACAGGAAGATGTCGCCGTGCCGGTCTTCGACACAACCGCGGTACATGCCCGGGCCCTCGTCGAGGATGCCCTATCACTCGGCGGCCAAGACCACGAGCGACCGCGCGGGTAGATTAACTACAAAGGGCGAGCCTTCGTAGCGGCGCGGCGCTTCTTCGACCGCCGGCCACAGCTCCACGAGATCTCGCCGCACACCGGAAAGCTTGAGCTCCAGCGACATCTCGCTGAGCCCGGTATTCACGCAGACGACAACGGCACCGTCCGCGTCCGAGCGCTCGAATGCGTACAACGACTCCCCCGCCGCGAGGGTTTGAAAGTCTCCGCGGCGCAGCTGCGGCAGCTCCCGGCGCAGACGGGTGGCCGCCCGGTAGAACGCCAGAAGCTCATGATTCCACGCATCCTCGTTGTGCCAGGGGAAGGACTCCCGGCAATCCGGGTCGTCTGCGGCGGACATGCCGATCTCATCCCCGTAATAGATGCAGGGCGCCCCGGGTAGGGTCATCTGCAGCATGAGAGCGAGTCGCAGTGCACTGTCGTCCTCTCCCATGATCCAGCGCGCCCGTGCGGTATCGTGGCTGTCGATCAGATTGAGTTGCACCAGATTCACCGACCAGGGGTAGAGCGCCAGAGCGGCCTCAATGTGCTCCCGGAAACGGTCGCCGGTGAATGGTTCTAAGGTAAGATGATGCCGGGTGTAATCCGGCTGAAGGCTGGTAGCGCCGGCGAAGCTGAGTATCGGCCCCATGAACAGGTAGTTCATGACGGCATCGAACTGATCCCCGGAGAGCCAGCGCTGTGCCTCGGTCCAGACCTCCCCGCAGATGTAGGCCTCGGGATTGGCAGCTTTGACGATCCGGCGGAACTCCCGCCAGAACGCATCGTCGTCGATCTCCGCCGGTACGTCCAGACGCCAGCCGTCAATGCCGAAGTCGATCCAGTACTTCGCAATGTCGTAAATGTAGCGCCGCACACCTTCGTTGTCGGTGTTCAGCTTGGGGAGTGCCGGCAGATCCCACCAGGCCTCGTAGTTGTGGTGCTTCTTGGCATCATTGTTGTAGGGGCGCAGCGGCCAGTCCTTCACAATGAACCAGTCGATGTAGGGCGAGTCCGCACCGTTTTCCAAAAGGTGGTGAAAGGGCCAGAAGCCCCGGCTCGCGTGGTTGAACACCCCGTCGAGGACAATACGCATATCGCGGGCGTGAAGCTCGTCAATGAGATGGCGCAGGGCGTCGTTACCGCCGAGCACAGGGTCTACCTGAAAGTAGTCGAAGGTGTGGTAGCGATGGTTCGCCGCGGAGGCAAAGATCGGGTTCAGGTAGAGCGCCGTGATACCTAAATCCTCGAGGTAGTCCAGATGCTCGGCTATGCCGTAGAGATCCCCTCCGTGGAAACCCTGCTCACGAGGTGAGCTGCCCCAAGGCTTAAAGGTGATTCCGCCGTGGTGAGCCGGCCGACCGCTTCGGGCAAAGCGGTCCGGGAAGATCTGATAGAAAACTGCGTCCTTGACCCAGTCGGGAGTATGGAATTCCGGTATTGCCATGATGGTTCGTGATCATAGCATGGAGCACGCGGCGTGCCCAACGGCGCGTGCCCAGCGCCGCGTGCCCAACGCCGCGCGCCGTCTGTTTAGGAAGCCTTCCGTTTAAGAACCCTTGAGAAGCTGGGCAAAGGGCACTTCAGGATCGGCGAGCTCCTCTTCCCTGCCGGCAACCTTGATCCCCTTCTTGATAAAGATCTGCAGCGGCCCGAACTCACCGTCCGGACGGTTGAGCGCCATGTAGCAGCACACCTTCCCTCCCGCAAGACCGATCAGGATCGATGAAGCCGGATCCTCGCCGCGCCGCACAAAGCGTTCAGCCTGACTCGGCTCACCCGCGGCCTCGAGGTGAATATCGAAGACGTCGCTCCACAAGTAGCTCAGAAGCGCGTAGGACTTCGCCTCACCGGTCATATTCTCTCCGGCCATGAGGCCGGTATACTCCGCGTGGCCGTAGTGTTCCACCCGGCGTCGCGTACCGGTGAAGGGATCCGGAAACTGGATCATGTCCCCGGCGGCAAAGACATCCGGATGGGATGTCTGGAGATGCTCGTTGACGACAACGCCGTCGCCAAGGGTGAGGCCGGCGCCGAACGCAAGATCCACGGCGGGCTCAATACCGACCGCCACACAGACGAGCGCCGCGGGCAGACGCTCCCCGTTGTCGAGCACTACCGCAGCCGCGCGCTCACCGCCGTCGGCATCTGTCGGCTCGATAGCCGTCGCGCGGCGACCGAAGCGGAAACCGATCCCTTCCGCCTCGCAGCGTCGACGAACGGGCTCGGCGAGCTCCGGCGGAGCGAAGGAGGACCAGATGTCGTCCGCCATCTCTAGCACCGTGACGGCGAGACCCTGTTGCGTGAGCGAAGCCGCCAACTCGACACCAATGAAGCCGGCGCCGACGATCACGGCCTGCCCGACGCCGGCACGAGCCTGGTCGGCAATGGCGACTGCGTCGCTGTCGTTTCGCAGGGTGTACACGCCCGGAAGGTCTTCCCCGGGGATCCCGAGGCGGCGGGGGATCCCGCCGGTAGCCAGAAGTGCGCGGCCGAAGGGGAGAACATCGCCGTTCGACAGGGTGGCTTGGTGACTGCGCTCGCCCAACTCCATGGCGGTGACCTTTACACCGAGAAGCGTTGTCACGCGGTGATCGCTATAGTAGACATCGTACTCGCTCTTGATCTCCTCCGCGGCAACTTCACCGCGGATGATCTCCTTGGAGAGCGGCGGTCGATCATAGGGAAGGCGGTTCTCTTCGCACACCAGCACAATGGATCCGTCCGGGTCGTGCCGACGGATCATCTTGACGGCACGAGAGGAGGCGAGTCCGCCTCCGACAAGCAAGTAGTCTGCACGTTCCATGTTGATAGAATGCCCCGGTCTCGATCCGCGGGTCAAATCAGCTGGTCCTCAATGACGGCTTTTGCTACACTCACGAAATGCGCTTTCGACGATTGCGAACACTCTACCTTGTCGCGTTCCTTCTCATGGCGCAGTTTTTCGTAAGCACGCTGGTCGCCATGTTCGTGTATCCGGGGGGTACGGAGTTCGTGCCCGACGCTCAGAACTATCGCTTTCTGGAGAACACCTTCAGTGAGCTCGGCATGGTTTACGACTTCCAGGGCAATCCGAAGCCGCTGTCACGTTGGCTTTTCACGAGCGCAATGATCCTCGGCGGTCTCGGATTGGGCTTGGCGCATCTGGTGTTTCCGCACTTGTTCGGTGAAACCGGCGGACACGCCCGCCGCCTGGCTCGCGCAGCGGCGATTCTCGGCAGCATTATTGGGCTCGGCTTCATTGGAATTGGTCTCTTCCCGACGGATACGAACTTCCACGGTCACTTCATCAGTGTGTACGTGTCGTTCACGGGAATGGTGCCCACGGTCGCCCTGGCAGCACTTGCAATCCGGCGCCATCCGCAGGCCCCGAAAGTCGCGGAAGGGGCGCATGTCGCCTTCCTCGTGGTCCTATTGGCCTATGTCGCACTGCTGTGGTTCGGCCCCGGTCTGGAAACCCCGCGGGGAAACCTGATCCAGGTTGTCGGGCAGAAGATCATCGTCTACGTGGGGCTGCTTCTCATGAGCTTCCAAACCGCCGTGACCGTCCGTTTGCTCAATCGTCGCCTGCGGGAGAATCCGCCCGCGCCTGCGACAGAAGCCACGCATAGTCCGGATCATAATCCGGAAAGGTCATGAGGTTGGAATGACTGCCCTCCTCAATCACAGCGAGGCGCTTTCGCCGCGATGCTGAGTGATCGTAAAGCTGTTCTGCAAGCTCCGTAGGTGCCACGAAGTCTTCCCCACCCGCGATCAGGAGCAGCGGAGCTTCAACCTCGGCCAGACGCTCCCGGTTGTCTTCGTCCGCCACTTCATCGGCAACGTCGAAGCGGAGCAAGAGACGCAGGTACCAGGGCACAACCGTTTTGGCCCAGTCCTCCGGCTCGGTAATCGGGCTTTCGAGAATCAGCCCGGAAACCGGGCGCTCATGGGCCAGGTAACTCGCGACGAAGCTGCCCAACGAGTGACCGTGCAGCACAATGGAGGAGGGATCGACACGGTAACGCTCGCGCAGCACCTCATACGCCCGAAGAGCGTCCGCCTTCATCCGTTCTACCGTGGGCTCTCCCCCGCTGCGTCCATACCCTCGGTAGTCCCAGAGCATGGCGTTGACCTTGTTCCTGAGGAATACGTCGAGGTAGTCGGTCGACTGCACGAGATAGAAGCCGTAGCCGCCGAAGAAGAGGACGGTGCTTTCAGCATCCGGCTGGGATAGATACCACGCGTTGATCGAAGTCCCGTCTTCGGCGTCGAAGAAGAACTCCTCCAAGGATGCCTCGGCATGAGAAAAGCTTCCGGGAGTAACCGAGGGCTTGGGCTGGAGAATGGTATCGGCGGAGATCGGTACCTGAACGCATCCGGAGAGACTCAGAAACGCAAGTGCGGTGATACCGAGGGTGATCACCCACAACGAAGGCGCCGTCGAGCGGCCATGAGCGTGGCGCATGTAAACTCCTATCGCTGGACTCCCGCTGCACGCCGCAGCGTATGTGTCCGGGTAAGCTACGGAACAGCTCAGCCGCGGTCAACTTCTTCCAGCGAAGCCGTCGGTCAAGCCGCCGCTGGAGGCTCGTGCCGACCGCCGGCGCGCGGAGCGCAGCACCGCTTCATGCGTCATCACGAAGAAAGCGAGAATCAGAACCAAAGCCGGTCCCACGACGGCAAGACTAAGCGCCTCGACTATGAGCCCAATGCCCCCCGCGAGCGCCATGACACCGAGACTCGAGCCCGCCATTTGCAGTCCCACGACGAAGGAGGCCCGTTCCCGTCCGACGCGAAGCGGTGTTTCCCCTATCAGCAGTGGAAACATGGGCGCCAAGGAAAACCCAAGCACCACGAGCCCAACCGCGCCGAGCGCGACCGGACGTCCGATCCAGAACAGTGCAATGCCGATGGCGGCCCCCGCCATGGTCAGACGCAGGAGACGTATGGTACCAATTGCTTCGGCTACAAAGCCGAAGAGCACCCGCCCTAGCGTCAGAGCACCCCAGTAGAGAGATACCCAGCGCGCGGCGCGGACGGGCTCGACGCCGCGTTCGAGGGTGAACAGGGAGTACGCCCACTGCCCCGCGGTGACTTCGATACCGGCGTATAGCACAAAAATCAACGCGGAGCCGATCACTATCGGATCGCGCAGATCGCGAGGGCGTCCACCAACAGTACCGGCATTGAGACCGGAGCCGGGGGCTGCCGCGCCTCCCGTTTGATCAACGGGAATATCCCAGCGCCGCCGCGTCCACAGGAACGCCAAGCCGGTGAGTACCGCAACGCCGGCAAGAACGACGTATCCGCCCCGCCAAGTGATCGAGCTTGTGAGGAATCCCGACATGATAATCGGTCCCACCGTCGCCCCCGCACCGAAGCCCGCGTGGAGCCAGTTGAGCTGCCGACTGTTAAAGTGATGCGCTCCGTAGGCGTTGAGACCGGCATCCAGAAGGCCAACCCCGGCGCCCAGGAACACCGTTCCCGACAGAATGAGAACCCATACCGGTGCGAGCGCCATGATCACGCCGCCGAGTCCCATTGAGACGCCGGAGCTCACCAGCACCGCGGCGTAGCCGAAGCGCGCAATCAACGCGCCGATAAGCAGGGATGTGAGAAGATATCCGATCGTAGAGCCCGCTACGAGAACACCGAGCGCCCCGATCGGCTGTGCGAACTCCGCGCGCACCGAGGGCCAGGCGACACCGAGCATGCCGTCCGGTAGGCCGATCGCAATAAAGGAGACGTAAGCTACGAGGAGAATGAGCGGCGCTACTTGTGCACGATTTCCCACTGCCAACTCTCGGGGGACTGACGGTGCAACGCCACGTAGTGTGCGGCAATCACGTCTCCGTCGAACTCCGTGCCTTCACGCACCGGCGCGGTAATGGTCACGGTTGCCGCGTGTATGCTCTGCGGGCCGAGCTCTTTGAATAGGCCGTGAACGTAGTTGCGCAGCGCGGCTTTGCCGATGGAGTGCGTGGCAAACTCGATCGACGGGTCAATACCGAATCCACCGCCGGTGAAGAGCAAGGTCCCGTTTCCACGCCCTCGCATGGCCGGAAGGAACGCGTGCACACAACGAATGGCGCCGAGAAAGTTCACCTCTAGAGAATCTATCAAGGTCTTCGGCTCCATCTCGCTCGGCTTGACCGATTCCAAGACGGCCGGGTTATACACCACGACATCCGGAATGCCGAGCTGCTCACGCACCGACTCGGACAGCCGGGCCATGCTTTCGTCATCCGTTACATCAGCAACGAAGGTTGAAACATGTGGGGCGCGTGTGCCGATATCGGCGGCACGCTCGTTCAGATGATCCTGATCCCGCGCCACGATTCCAAGTTGGAAGCCCTCGGAACCGAAGGCATGTGCGATTTTGCTTCCCATTGTCTGTCCGGATCCGACTATGAGGCAGCTCTGTTGAGCCATACGTACTCCTTCTCTCAGCCGTTGGACCGCCGCAACGAGGCGACAATAGCTTTGAAGTATAGGTCACATACGAACGAGGCGTTGCCTCGAGGAGGAAATGTCATGATTGGACCACAACTCGGAACGGAAGTAAAGAAGCGTATCGAGTTAGCGGAGGCGCCGGTGCCGCTCGTGCGGCCGCCAGTGTCGGTGGGGCGGCCGGTAAACGGGTGATTTCCGCCGCGAACTTTGCTACCCTTGAGGAGTCGGCCCGTGAAGCGTAAGGCCGACATCCGCACTTTATAACCGGAGGCTCGCATGGTGCGAAAGGCTGTACTACTTCTTCTCGCGGCGGCGTTCATTGCCGTGCCGATTATTGCATGGGCGGCGGTCATGGCCCCGCTCTTCGGGCAGGTACCGGTTTCGTACCTCATCCTGCAGGTAAGCGCCTTCATTGCGTTTACGCTTTTCTTCTTCCAATTCGTCTTGTCCTCACGGATCCGCATCTTCGAGAAGGATATCGGCCTCGATCGTCTTTTCGTGGCGCACCGTTTCGTTGGTCAGTTCGGTCTTTCCTTCGCACTCGTGCATTTTGTCTTCGTCGGCATCTACGAGCTGGGGTATTTGGGCCAACTTTCCTTGAACGTCGGAAAGGCGATCGGCGTGGTCGCCTTGGTCGGTCTCATTGTGGTGGGCGCTACCGCGTCCACCTACAAGCGGCTAAATCTCCGCTACGAAACCTGGAAAAACATCCACCGAGCGGCGTATTTCATCTATCCCTTGCTCTTCGCCCACATTCTCCTGCTCAGCTCGACGGTCTCGGCATCCCCCTGGGCCGAAGCGTACATCTACGTGATCATTGGGCTGTACGCCATTGTGGTGCTTACGAAGACAATTAAGGTGCTGCGAGTA
The DNA here is from genome assembly GCA_964345195.1 of uncultured Spirochaetaceae bacterium. Lineage (GTDB taxonomy): Bacteria > Spirochaetota > Spirochaetia > DSM-27196 > PWMO01 > CAYFQV01. Next base: position 33,416 of record CAYFQV010000004.1, on the reverse strand, counting down.
CGCCGGAACCCCTTCACGGTCGCCGCGGTGGAGCAGGTTACGCACGATACCTGGAACCTACGCCTCAAAGGGCCGAAGCCCGCGTTCAAGCCCGGACAGTTCATGCTGATTAGCCTACGCAGAAACGGCGAGACCTCGGAGTCTCACCCTTACACCATCTCATCCAGCCCGACGGAATCCACGTTGACCATTACGCCGAAGGCGATCGGCGACTTCTCGGCATCCGTCGGTGATACGAAGCAGGGAGATACCGCATTCGTCGAAGCGCCGTACGGCGCGTTCTACTACGACCGTGCCCCGAGCACAAAGCTCGCCTTCATTGCCGGCGGTATCGGAATTACCCCGTTTCTCAGCATGCTGCGCTATATGAAGGATACCGGAGAGCGCCGACCGGTAACGCTGCTCTGGGGCAACAAGAGCGAGGCGGACATTGCGTTCCGGGAGGAGGTGGAGGCGTTCCAGGCGAGCCTTCCGGAACTCGAAGTTCACCATGTGCTTTCAAACCAGGCGGCTTGGCCGGGCGAAAACGGCTTCATTGACCGGGATAAAATTTCTCGTCTCATACCCGACTACGCCGAGCGGAGCTTTTTCATCTGCGGCCCACCGGTCATGCGGGAGAAGATCGTGCCGACGCTTCATGAGCTGGGCATTGGACGATCCCGCATCTTTTTCGAGATGTTTGCGTTGTAGATGGCGCTGTTGGATCGGCGCTCCGATCAGTAAAAAACTCGCTACCCCGAGGAGGAGAAGCCATGACACACTCTCGTACTATTGACCCGGCGGTTCGGCTCGGCACCGCGGCAGGCACCGTCGCGACGAGCACCGCCGAACACAAGCAAAACCAAAACGGACACGCCCGTACCACCGCCCCTGACGGGAAGACTATAAGCCCCGGCGCACTCGTCGGCGTCCGAATAGCACTCGTGCTTATCCTGCTGAGCTTCTCGCTCACACCCCTCTTTGCAGGCGGTAGTGTGGAGGAGGTGGAGCCCCAAGAAAACGAGGACGGATACCGCGTTGTGGAGACGGAGGAATTCACCTTTGCCTGGCGTGTATCCGGAGACAACTTGGACGTCCGTATGTCCGCGCCGACAACGGGATGGGTATCCGTCGGATTCGATCCGACGCGAGCCATGCGGGACGCGGATATGAAGTTCGGCTTCGTGAGCAACGGGTCGGCCGAGATGGCCGATCACTTTGGAACCTCGGCGATTCAGCACGACTTCGACACCGAGATCGGCGGCAGTAGGGACCTCCGCAACGTATCGGGAACGGAGGCCGACGGACGCACGACCCTCTCCTTCACCATGCCTCTCGACAGCGGAGACGAGTACGACGCCGCCCTTGCAAGCGGGCAAGAGCACGTGATCATCTACGCGCACGGTGGAGATGGAGTGGACGACTACAGCACCAAACACGTGGCCCGCGGCGGATTCAAGATCCAGTTATAGGCTTCGTGCCCGCCCACGGTCACTCGTGGTCGTGGTGCTCCGTGCCCGTCAGCAGGTGCTGCAGCTCGTGGCGGTAGTCGGTGAGGTCTCCCAGATTGGCAAAGGCATTTTGGACGACCTCACTGAGTGCGGGGTGGATGTGCTGCGCACGGATGGGAAACACCCCCTCGCCGACGTACATCAAATTGACGATCTCTTGAATGAGTATAGATGCCTGCGGCCCAACAATGTGGGCGCCGAGGATCGTTCCGTACTCCGCGTCGCAGAGAGCCTTCACGAAATAGCGCTTCCCGAGAAGCCGCATGGCGCGTCCCTTTGCGGTTTCCGCAAAGGGTGACAGACCGACAACGATCCCCTCCTCCCCGTAGCGACGAACGGCCTCGGCCTCACTCATGCCGACCGACGCCACCTCCGGTGAGGTGAATACCGCATGCGGAACTGCGTGATAATCCACTGCGGTGCGAGAAGCGGCGTCTCCGAAGGCGTTGACGTAAGCGACCTGAGCTTCCCAATTCGCCGCGTGCTTGAACATGTGGTGGCCCAAGGCGTCGCCGAAGGCGTATACCCCCGGTATAGAGGTTTCCAGATACTCGTCCACCTTCAGCCATCCACGATCATCCACGGCAAGCCCGCCGGCCCTTGGATCCAAGAGATCGGCGTTGCTCTCTCGCCCGGCGGCCACGAGTACGGTTTCCGTCTCATCAACGAACTCTCCGTCGTCGGCGAATATGCGAACGCCGCCGTCCCTATGTTCCAGACGGGAAACGGCTCGACCGGTGTGAACGGCCATGCGCTCGGCCAAGGCACCTTCAACTAGCGTTGAGATTTCCGGCTCCTCCTCCGGCAACAGTTGGGGATTGCGCCCTATCAGGACCACGCGCACACCGAAAGCGGCCAAGAGGTGGGCATACTCACAGGCGATGTAGCCGCCGCCGATCACAGTGATGGACACGGGAAGCTCCTTTAGCTCGAGGAGTGTGTCGCTGGTGAGGTAGGTGACCTTATCCAGTCCGTCGATGTGCGGGACGGCCGGGCGCGACCCAGTGCACAAAAGGATACGCGGCGCCGCGATTACATGCCGCTTGCCGTCGACATCGACCTCCAGCTCCTTCCGGCCGGTGAAGCGCGCCGAGCCCTGGTAGAAGTCAACGGCATCCGAGCCGGCGAGACTCTCCTGGATCTTCGTGGACTCCAGATAGGTGTGCAGACGCATACGATCGAACACGGCGGTGCTGTGGAACTCTCGGATCTCCGCTTCAATGCCGAACTCTCCGGCGCGCCGAATCTGCTCGAGTACTTCGGCGGGATAGAGGAGCATTTTGGACGGGATGCAGCCCCGGGTCAGGCAGATACCGCCCGGCTGATCCTTCTCAACGACGGCCACCTTGCCATCCGGCTTCTGGTGAAGGAACACCTCAACATCTGTCATCGCCGACCCGGTTCCAATAACAATGAGATCGTACTGAATCATGCTGGACCTCGTGTGGTCGGTCCCGCGGTCACCTATGCCGGATCAACAGGGATCTTGACGCTGAAGGTGCTTCCGAGGCCGACGGTGCTCTCTACATTAACCTCACCGCCCATCATGACGACGAGGCGCTTCACGATCGAAAGCCCGAGTCCCGTACCGCCGCGATACTGTGGATGACGCTCGAGCTGCCGAAGCGGCGAGAACAGCCCCTCGATTTCATCTTCAGGGATGCCCGCTCCCGTGTCGGACACGGCAAAGACCGCCTGCCCGGTCTCTGCACTCGTAACATGCAGGGATATGGACCCATGCTCGGTATAGGCAACGGCGTTGGATAGCAGATTGTAGAGTATCTGCTGTAGTCGCTTCTCGTCGACGTGAATCACCCGAGGCAGGCGCTCATCCACCTCTACGTTAAATGCGAGGCGCTTCGCCTCGGCGCTGGGCTGCACGGTTGCGGCGACGTGGTGAACGCTATCCTCGAGATCCACCGGGTTCGGGGAAAGCCGCAGATGATGAGAATCTATCTTCGCGTGAATCAACAGGTCTTTTATGAAGCGCAGAAGGTCGTTTCCACTCTCGCGGATACTACGCACCGGCTCCCGGTACCCCTCCGGCAGAAACTCATCTCGCTCGAGGAGCTGTGCAAAGCCCAAGATCCCGTTCAGCGGCGTACGTAGCTCATGACTGACGTTTTGCAGGAAGCGGCTCTTGGCAAGGCTGGCGTCTTCGGCACGTTGTTTGGCCTCTTGCAGGTCCGAGAAGCTCGACCGGAGCTCGCGCGACATGTTTTGGAAGTTCTCAGAAAGCGCGGCAACTTCCTGTATATTACTCGTCGGCCAGCTTATTGCCGTGCCATGAGTGATCTTCTCCGTAGCAGTGGCACTCGTGTGCTTCAGCGCCGATATAGAGGACACAATACTGCGACTGAGCAACACGGCGACCACCCCGACAATGAAGACCACCGCGAAAGCCAGAAGCATGGCCGCAATATCCCGTTGAACGATCCGATTCACCGCCTCGTCCATGTAGCGCAGCACTTCGACGTGCCATCCTGGATACGCTTGGAGCGGCAGAGTCATTCGGTAATAGCCGCCGTCCAGCTCCGCGGTGTAGACGTGTGTGCTCAGCGGATCACCGACCCGTTGAAGGCTCGGACCGAAGTGCGTGACGGGGCTTTGTTCGCCGGGGACATGCCCGACGACGGCGGGGCCACTTCGCGGCGCCTCACTGCTCGAGAACAGGCGACCCTCTCGATCGTGCAGCGATACGATCACGTTGCGGTGACCGCGGGTTCTCTGCAGATGCGCGTGCACACTGCCGGCGTCCAGGATGCCCGCCGCAATGGCGACCAAATCCTCCTGTTCATCTTCCACCGCAGCAGCCAGCACTACCGCGCGCGTGGTGCCGCCGTCACGCTCGATCGGAAATATGCCGGAGATCGCAACCGAAGCCCCGGCGAGAATTTCCTCCTTCGTGCGCATGAGCGCAGTACGGCTTTCTTCAGGCGGCTTCATGTCGGGGCGAATGTGCACGGCATCGCCTTGGGGATCGAAGAGCGCCAGGGCCAGAAAATCCTCATCCGCATACTTCAGCACCTCGAGCTCCGGACCGAGCTTCGAGAAGTCTCCGACGGTCGTGTGATGCGTCCGCGCCGAATGCGCCAGGGAGCGCACGCTCTGATGGTTCTCCTGCAGCCAGTCTTCCATAGTCCGAACAAAGCTATTCGCCGTAAGCTGAATCTCGCTGCGAATCACCCGTTCCGCCGAGCGCTCCATGGTGCGCGCCTGACTTGTTACCAAGATGAGAGCGGGAAAGAGGATGAGCCCGATCATGATGCCGACCAAGAGGTTCTCCAGGTTATGTGTGCCGTCGAGCCTATAGTGATGCCGGAACCAGGAAACACGGGGCAGCGTGCGGATGAGCATTTCCGCGAGCAGGGCGCTGAGAACCCCGTTGAGAATCCGCGCTATGACGAATAGCCCCGCGGCGGGGGGATCTACGCCGAGCAAAAGGATGGAGGCGGCAAGTGAAAGTGGAGCGCCGACACTCATCCAGAACGCACCCGACCATATTACGGCGTTGTTCCGGCTCGGGCGAAACAGCAGGGCCATCCACAGGGCTTCGAGCGCAAACGGTACAAGCAAAACGGCATGGCCCCAGTAGAGACCTGCCGCAACGGCGGCCGCCGCGCCGGGAACGAGAGCCCAGAGCGGCCCGACCAAAGATACAGCCAGAATGACGAAGACGCTGCCGAACAGAAGCCGCGCATTGAGAAAGAGCGTGAAGCCGACCGAGTTACCTAAAACCGCAAGTGCGGTCAGTACCAAAATCGTCGGTACGGCTACACGCCACGAAGCTGAGGTTCTCAATAGATACGTTCGAAGGCGATTAAGCCTATCTATTACATCCATATGGGCTAAGCAACGTTAAAGTCACATTGGCCGAAGCGAAACGTCAAATCCGAGCCTCATTGCGAAAACCCGTCTTATATAGTATTTTCTTGATATGGCAGAGAACGAGATTTCCGAAACCACCTTTGATGTTGTAGTAATCGGCGGCGGCCCGGCCGGGGTCGAAACCGCCGCAGAAGCAGGCAAGAGCAAGCTCAAGACCTTGATCGTCGCGGACATGCCTATCGGCGGAAGGGCCACCTACGGCAGCTTGCTACCGAGTAAGGCGTGGTTGCACACTGCGGAGGAGCACGCACATGGCAACGGTCGCGGCGGCGGCATGCCGGACCTCACGCCGCTGCGGGAAGCCATACAGCGCCACCAGAAGGGTCGCACCGCACAGCTGTCGCAGAGCTTAGCGGAGCAGGGGGTCACCGTTGTTTCCGGCACGGGACGCTTTATCAACCGGAATACCGTTCGCATCTACCGTACTGGTGAATCCGCCACCGATGTTTCGGCGAAGGCGATCGTCATTACATCCGGTTCGGAACCGCGCTTCTTCCCGAACGTGAAACCCGACGGGAACCGGATGATCGCACCGCGGCACACCCAGAAGCTAGAGGAGCTTCCCGGCAATATGATCATGGTCGGCGGCGGTGTCACCGGCTGTGAGTATGCATTAGCCTTTCAAAAAATGGGCACGCAAGTCCACTTGATTACCGATATAGACCGTCTCCTTCCCCGGACGGAGCCCGATCTTGCCGCCGCTCTCCGACGCCGGATGGAAACGCTTGGTGTGGAGTTCAGCTTCAACAGCCCGATCAAGAGCGTAGAAGCCGCGGGCAATGAAGTGCTTACCACGACTCAGGACGGAAGCGAGTACCGAAGCGACTATACCTTCATTGCCACCGGCCGACGTCCGGACGACAGCTTCCTCGAAGAAGCCACCGAGCGCCCGGCTCAGACCGACGGCGGATGGTTGCAGGTCGACGCCCGGGGGCGCAGCTCTCTAAAGGGCGTTTACGCGGCCGGGGATATTGCGGGCCCGCCTCTCACCGCGAACAACGCGCACGCCCTGGCGCGCCGCATTGTCGCGGATATTCGCGGTGAAGAGCAATCGAGCAGGATACCGCCGCTGATCGAAGCGGTCTATACGGATCCGCAGGCTGTGCACATTGGGCCGGTCCTGGATCTTGCAGGCGGCTCGACTCCCGGCGTGAAGGAGATCCGCCACAACTATGCCGATACGCTTCTGGGACGAATTCACGAGGACGAGGACGCCTTTGTGAAAATCTGGGTCAATGAAGCCGATGACCTCATTCGCGGTGCGGCGGCCTTCGGTGAGAGCGCCGTAGACATTCTCGCGCCGGTCCAAATGGCCATGGAACACGACATTAGCTTCACCGGGTTCCGGAGCACCCCTTTTGCTCACCCTGCACTGAGTGAGGTACTCACCCTGTAACGTTAGCAGGCGCGTACGCCTGCGCGAGGGCCTGTCAGGACCAGGCGGTCAATGCGGAGCCGTGCACCGTGGTTCGCACGCGTGCCGGCGTGCGGGCACGTTGCGGCCGGACTGCCGCTTGCCGCCGGGCCGCCGCCCGCGCGTTGCACTCCCGCGGCGCGGCGGCTATGCTCGGGCCATGGCACGAATCGACGTCATTCAACCGGATGAGGCGGGCGGACGCCTCAAAGAGATCTACGACAACATTCGCGGAAGCAGGGGCAAGATCGCCGAGATCCACAAGATCCAGAGCCTGCATCCGGAAACGATAGAGCAGCACATGAGCCTCTACATGGGGATCATGTTCTCGCGCTCCCCGCTCTCCCGGGCGCAACGGGAGATGATGGCCGTCGTGGTCTCCGCCGCCAACGGATGCGCCTACTGCCAGGAACACCATCTCGAAGCCTTGCTTCACTTCTGGAAAGATGAGACGAGGTGTCGTGCGCTCATCCAGGACTATACTCAGCTTGCACTTGATCCGACCGACCGGGCGCTCTGTGACTACGCCTGGGACGTCACGGTGAAGCCCGATCAAGCAGCCTCCACGGATCCCACCGAGCGACTACGACAGGTCGGCATGGAGGACCGGGCGGTCTTGGATGCCACGCTCGTCGTCGGATACTTCAACTTCGTCAATCGTCTGGTGTTGGCGCTGGACGTGGACGTGGAAAACGATCCCGGAGGGTACAAGTATGAGTAGCCGTATTGGGAGGAGGCGGCACAAGCGGATAGGCCTCGGCCTTATGGGCGTCGCCCTGCTACTGCTTTCCGGCTGCGCCTTCTTCCGCGCTTCCTATCAAGCCAACTCGACGCCGGCCGACTACGCAGAGCGCATGAGCGGCTACGCCCGCATTGTTGAGCAGGACCGCTGGATTCACATTGAGCCGCGGCGGGACCGCAGGGATGAGCCCGCCCCCAACGACGGAGTCGTCTTCTATCCCGGCGCCAAGGTCTCCCCCCAAGCGTACATCCCGCTCTTCGACCGCATTGTGCAGGAAGGCTACTCCGTCTTCATTGTAAAAATGCCCCTGGACCTCGCGGTCATGGACATTGACCGGGCGCTCCAGGTCATCGAGAGCGTCGGAGACGCCGACGGCGCCGCGGCGAGGTCGCGAATCGATACCTGGCACATTGTCGGCCACTCCCTCGGCGGGGCCATGGCGGCGCAACTCGTCGACCGAGAGCCCGACACATTTGCCAGTCTTGCGCTCTTGGCAGCGTACCCCGCCGGAGGCGTCGACCTCCGCGACCAGAAGATCGCGGTGCTCTCCGCCTACGGAACCCGTGACGGCGTTGCGGATCCGCAGGAGATCCGCGCAGCCGCCGCACAGTATCCGGAAGATGCCCGCTTTCTCGCAATAGCAGGCGGGAACCACGCCCAGTTCGGGGTCTACGGTCCGCAAGAAGACGACAAGCCGGCGACCATCCGCGGGGAGGAGCAGCGCCGGATCACCCAGAACGCCATGATGGAGACCATGGGCTTATGAGCTTGGCGCCTATGGGCTTGAAACAGCGACGGCGACTCGACTTCACGCGAATGCTGACGGCGCTCGTCACGACGGCCTTCGTGCTCGCCGGCGCCTCCTCGGCCCATGGCCGGCGGCCGGCGCCCGGCTCACTCCTGTGAAAAAACACCTGTCGAGAGGTAGCGGTCGCCGCGGTCGCAGATGATCGTAACGATCACGGCGTCCCGGACCCCGTGCTCCTCGAGCTCCTCGGCAAGTCCGACGGCCACCGCAACGTTGCCGCCGGAGGAGATGCCGCCGAAGATCCCCTCCTCTCGAGCCAGCGCACGGGTGGTGGACTCCGCGGTCTCCTTCCCCACCTGACGACGCTCATCCAGGCGTGACTCGTCGAAGATCCGCGGCTCGTACTCTTTCGGCCAGCGTCGAACCCCGGGGATACCGCCCTCGCTGTCCGGCGTCGCGCCGACAATGCGGATGTCCGGATTCTTCTCCTTGAGATACCGCGATGTCCCCATGAGCGTTCCCGTTGTCCCCGTCGAGGCGACAAAGTGCGTCACCCGTCCATCGGTGTCCCGCCAGACCTCGGGGCCGGTCATCTCATAATGAGCCCGCGGATTGTCCGCGTTCGAGAACTGATCCAGGATGACGCCGTCCCCGTTTGCTTCCATGCGCCGCGCGGTATCGATCGCCTCCTCCATGCTCCCCTCTTTCGAGGTCAGCAGCAGCTCCGCTCCGTACGAGCGCATTATGTCGCGACGCTCCCGGCTCATGTGCTCCGGCATGATGATGACCATCCGGTAGCCCCGGGCCGCAGCGACCATGGACAGGGCAATCCCGGTATTCCCGCTGGTGGCTTCAATGAGGGTATCACCGGGCTGAATCCGTCCCGCGTCCTCGGCCCGCCGAATCATGCTGAGGGCCGGCCTGTCCTTCACCGAGCCGGCCGGGTTGTCCCCTTCAAGCTTACAGAGCACCATATTGGGTCCGCTGTAGAGTCGTTGAAGCTGTACGAGAGGTGTGTTCCCCACGCACTCTTCAATGGATTTCTTGATATTCATGCCCTCGCTCATGCTAACCATTCCTTTCTTCTTCCTCGAACTGCAGTCCTAAGCGTAGCCGAATCAGCCGCCGTGGAACAAGTCTTCAGTTAGTTGACTGAGAAACTTGAATTTAATATACCCCAGTGTATGAACGTATCCGTCACGCGAGCAAACGATCAGGTCCATTTCGTGGCACGGAATGAGGATGGAAACGAGCTTCACATTGACGGCGCGGCGAAGATCGGGGGCGAGGGGGCGGGATTTCGCCCCATGCAAACCGTCCTCGCGGCACTTGCCGGCTGTGCATCCATGGATGTGGTGGAGATCCTCCGGAAGCAGCGCGCCGGTCTGCAAGATCTCAAGATCGATGTTCACGGCAAACGCCCCGACACGACACCGTCGCCCTTCTCGGCGATTCACCTGCACTTCACCCTGGTCGGTCCCGTCGACGACGCCAAGGCATCTCGGGCCCTCGAGCTTGCCGTGAACAAGTACTGCTCCGTCGGCGAGATGCTCAAACAGAGTGCGGAGATCAGCTACAGCTACGAGATCGTCTCCGGAACGTAGACGCGGCCGACCGCGTGGCACCCCGCCGGACCGGCGCCGGCGGGAGCGGTGCTTTTCCCTTTCTCTGAGCTAAGCTTTGATATATTCTGGGAAGCGGGCTACCTTATAGGTGGCGACAACGTCAATTATCAATCCTTCCGCGCGGAATAGTACTCCGCCTCGACTGCCGGGAGGGTAAGGAGCACTACCGTGAAACGCATACTGATCGTCACACTTGTTCTCGCCCTGGTTGCAACGGCCATGGTCGGGGCGCAGACGAGCGACGGCCCCGTCACCATCAAGACCTCCCCGGGCTTCAGCTTCACCGACGACGCGAGCAGCCTACCCGGAGTCAGCCAGAGCGACTTGGACGGCTGGGAAACCCAAGTCAACGGCACCATTCAAGATCAGCTCAATACGGCCGTCGACGCGGCCAACGAAGAGCTCGCCGCGCTTCCTAACGTCGGTGCCTTGGCGGTGCCGTTCGCCAATGCCGGTCTCTACGCCGCATCCAACGTAGCGACCCAGCGCAGCTATCCCGACTACCGGAGCTTCTACTTTGCCTTGGGCACGAACGCCGCCGCCTTCACACCGGACGCGGCAACCCTCGAAAAACTCGGCGGAGAGAATCCGCTCGCCGCCTTCAGCGCGAGCGCGGATGAAGGCGTTGCCGGCCTCGGGTCACAAATCTGGTCCCTCAGCGGCGGCATAAGCCTCGACTTCATTGCCGACGGCCTCTATCTCGGCGGCAAGTTCGGCGGGCTCGAGCTTCCCGGGATGGCGCTTACGGACGGCATTACCGCGGATGTCGAGTCCGGGAACTTTGGCGGCTTGCTGAGTTACCGACTGATCGGCAACCTCTTTCCCCGCGGGCCCATCCGCTTCCGGGGCATCAGCATCAACACGGGCGCCATTGTGCACCGCTCCCTGTACCGACTAAACCTTGACTTCGAAAGCTTCACCGGCGGGGAGGGCGGCTTCGAGCAGGATATTACTGAAGACCTATTCCCGTCCGATCTGGTTACGGCTTTGCAAAACGGCGACTCTGGTGACTATCCGGACGACGGCGTCCTGGGCAAAGCGAGCGCCGGATTACCGCAAAGCGCCACCATGACCATTGAGAACAGCGGTCTCGTCGTTCCCATTGAGCTGGCGACGGCCCTTCGTATCCTCTACTTCTTCGACTTCAGTCTCGGAGCAGGGATAGACTTGAACTTCGGCGACCCGACAAGTGCCACGTTCAGCGCCGAGGATAGCACCGCCGAGGTCACCGGCTATCTCAACGATAGCCAGTACCTGCAGGTTAACAACGGTGCAATCGGCCTCGGCGAGTCCGCAGAGGGCGCGGCCGAGTTCGTGAATCCCCGGATTACCGCCGGGGCCGCCATAAACATTGGCCCGATTAAGCTGGACTTCCCCGTTGCGCTCTATATCCCCATGGAAGAAGAGAGTGAGCAGCTCGGCGTTAGCGCCGGCTTCAACGTGGGCCTTCTCTGGTAAGAGGCGGCTGTAGCGTTTCGCACCAGGAGATCAATACGGGGCCGCCCCTTCCCCGCGGGCGGCCCTTTTTTCTTTGCGCGCTCCGCTTTCGCCTTCCCGGACACAAGCATGACGAAGCACGTTCTCGTAACAGGCGCATCTAAGGGTATCGGTCTCGCCACGGTGCGGCGCCTCGCCGATCACGGGTATTCCGTCTTTGCGGGGATTCGTCGGGAGGAGGACGCGCTGCACTTCGGCGGGCATGAGCACAGCGAACCGCTTCCCGGCAGTATTGTACCGATCATCCTGGATGTCGCGGATGAGGAGAGCCGACGTCGGGCGGCCGAGCGGCTCGCGACGGCGGTCGGAGATGACGGCCTCTACGCACTGGTAAACAACGCGGGGATAGCCGTCGCCGCTCCTCTGGAGTTCGTACCGCTCGAGGAGCTTCGCCGCCAGTTCGAGGTGAACGTCTTTGGCCTCATCGGCCTGTGCCAACTGACCCTCCCCCTCCTCCGGCACTATCACGCGCAGTACCAGCGCGCTCACGGGCGACGATCAGCCGGCGCCGCGCAGCCCAGGATTGTCAACGTGAGCTCCATCGGCGGCCTGATTGCCTTCAGTCCGAGCGGTCCCTACACGGCAAGCAAGTTCGCCCTCGAAGCCGCCACGGATACGTTCCGCCTGGAATTGGAGCCGCAGGGGATGCGGATCAGCGCCGTACAGCCGGGAACGGTGCGCACGCCGCTGTGGGACAAGGCGCTGTCGGAAGGCCGAGCGCTGCAAGCGCGAATGCCCGCCGAGGCAGGCGCCCTCTACGGAGAGCGCATCAGCGAGGCTATCCACCACGCTGAGACCGCGGCGGACCGGGGTATTCCACCGGAGCGTGTGGCCGGAGTCATTGAGCGCTCTCTCTCATCCGCACGTCCGAAGACCCGCTAC
>CAYFQV010000004.1:18798-21030 GCA_964345195.1 uncultured Spirochaetaceae bacterium | reverse complement strand
TACGCCTGCACGGCTGATCGCATCTACAGCTAGCGGATTAACATGGACGGCCACGATGCGCAGACCCGGCGGATTGCGCCGCGGACTCAAGCCAGGCGTATCCCGGTTTCTTCCTCCACGGCCTTCCCAGCGTCCGCGGCGTCTTGCCCGGCAAAGCCTGCAATACCGTTGAGCTCTTCCTCGAAGCTGCTGAGATGCTCGACGTTTCGTCGGCCAATGTCCTCCAAGGTGTTCGCGGAGGTCTCGATCCGCTCGAGTTCGGAGACCGCCTGCTCAACCCCGGAGGTCAACTCCGTCGAGTAGTTTGTCAGCTGTTCAATATCACCGTTACTGTCTCGCACCTTCGTCTCGACCTCACCGATCGATGAGTCTACGGTTCGACTGCCGTCGACCAGGCTCCGCACGGCCCGATCCATTTCCTGCGTTCCGGTCGAGAGCTCGCCGAGCCCGGCTATCATCTCATCAATGGCGTCGCGCACCTCGAAAATCTCCTTCGTAATGCGCTGGAAGTAGCTGCCGGCGTTGCTGTTTGTTTCCCGCGTGTGTCGAATTTGGTCGACAATGTTGGTGATAGTGTCCGAAATGCGCTGCGTGTTCTCACTGGTGTTCTCACTGAGCTTGCGAATCTCCTCGGCGACAACGGCAAAGCCGCGCCCATGCTCCCCGGCGTGGGCCGCTTCAATGGCGGCATTCATGGACAGCAAACCGGTCTGCTCGCTGATCCCCTCAATGACCCCCACCACATCCGAGATCTCCGATATCTTGTTGCTGAGACTCGCAATCGCCTCAACCGACTCATCCATCTGGCTCTGCCCCTCCTGCGCCGTCTCGGCCAAGCCGTCGGCCAAGCTCTTCTTGGAACGAGCCACCTCATCTATGCTCCGGATCGATGAAGCCATCTCGGCAATGGAGGCGGAGCTCTCTTCGGTCGAGCTGTTCTGATCCATGACGACCTGTTTGACCGTCGCCGCGGAATCAGCCACTCCCTGATTGGCGCTACGGATGGCCTCGTGCTTTTCCGCCAACTCGTGCACGCGGTCTCGCAAGCTCCGCATGGTCCGGTCCACATCTTCGACGCTCCGGCGAACCGATTGGATCTCTTCGAGCACGGCCGAGCCTACGCTGAAGCCTTCGCGGGAGGTGGTGAGCGCATTGCGCACCGCCGCCAGCTGTTCACGGCTGGTCTCAGCCTCCCGGTCCGCCGCGCGCACCAATCGCTGTGTCAGCCAAACCGCCGCCACCACGAAGAGCGTCGCCACGAGGAGATAGATCACCGTAGAGGTCACGGCATTCGCGGCTGCCTGTGCGGCAGCGGGACCTTGAGCGGCAAGCGCGGGCTGAACTCGCAGCACCTGGTAGCCCAAATGAACCCCGATTGCCAGGGCCCCGGTTATCGCGGCCTGATAGAAGCGAAGCGCAACGGCGGACGCCGCAATGAGTGGAAGCAGCATGGTGGCGGCACTGCGATAGGTGGTTTCTACGGAAAGCTCTGAGATTGCAAAATTGCTGACGGACAAGCCCGCTATGGTAAACACCAGGAAGAGCGTGGCGGCAAGCTCGTAGCGCCCAGTCGACATGATGAACAAGGTCAACAGATACACGAGTACCAAGACAAGACTGCCGAGCAGCGTTCCGAGCTCCACCGTTCCGAGTATCAGGTCTGCGAGCAGATTGAGAAGTGTTAGGCCCGCCAGAACGAACACCACCACTACAAAGAGACGTGCCCGCTGTCTGACCATCGCCTTTCGAGATTCGTATCGGCTCGTCAGTCCCGCAATTATCCCAGCCATTTACCAACTCCTTGCCTTCATCTGAAGCCGTGCGTCACCAGCGGTAGGATCCGCCCTCCTCACCACGATCCAAGTTGGCGAATATGCCCCGAGCCTTGCCGATATCGCGATCACTCAAAGACGCTTTCGGCGGCATATGCACTAAGAGCACGCGGCCGCAGCGGGCCCGCATTCCCACCGTGGCGGCATCGGCGGCGCTGCTGTGATTGCGTGGTGAGTTCGTAGCATCATGCACCAAGATATCCGCCGAAGCGGACAAGTCTACAATGTCTTCGGAAAACTCCGTGTCACATGAGTACGCGACCGCCCGCGCCTCGGAGTCCTTGGGTCCATGGTATTCGAAGCGAAGCCCGACCACCGGTACCGAGTGGATTCCCGGAGTGGCCACGATCCGCCACGGTCCCTCGGAGAGCACCGGAGCCTGCGGCTCATGCGCTACTTC
>CAYFQV010000004.1:0-18698 GCA_964345195.1 uncultured Spirochaetaceae bacterium | reverse complement strand
CGATCCGCCACGGTCCCTCGGAGAGCACCGGAGCCTGCGGCTCATGCGCTACTTCGTGCGTTCGGATTTCCGGCATTCCCTCCCATCCGGAGGTGTCGAAGGTATCCAGAAGGCTGCGGGCGGTTTTCAACGCGGGCGCTATACCGTAGACATCCACGGGATGACGCCGGCCGGCAAGCCACAGCTTCTCGATAAGGAGCGGAAAGCCGGAGGTATGGTCTGGGTGCTCATGGGTGAGAATCACAGCTCGCAGCTTCGAAAGAGGAATACCGAGAAGCAGCAGACGCTGCACCACGTCGCCGCCGACATCAACCACGTAGACATCGTTATCGTCTTCAAGCGCAAGCATGGTGACGGTCCGGTGAGGATCACTGAGGGCGGCCCCCGTGCCTAATAGATGCAGGTACGGCATGCGAACGTTTCCTTCAATAGCTTGTAATGCCTGTCTCTTCAATCACTGTCTCTTCAATCACCTATATCCCGTAGCTCGGCCGCCGGGTGCCACATTGTAGCGAGAGATTAGGAGCTGTGCCAGGCGTTCCCACCGAGCTCGTCGTAGGCCGCCCGGAGCTCCCGGAAGAGCTCCATACCCAGATCGCTGCTCAAACGCGACTCGGTCGATGTAAAAAACTCCGCCACTTTCGAGACTTCAGCGGCATGTGCCCGCGGATCATCGACTGCGCGCTCTGCGTAGAGCAGCGCCTGAAGACACATGTCGATCAGGTTCATGTCACGAACAAAACGCGCAGTGTTACTCACTGCGGCCTCGTACTCTTCCCACAGCTCCTGCAGATGCCCCTCAGCTGTGCTGAGCCGCCGCATGGCCGCGCGCTCGCGTATGCTCTTTTGCTCGTAACGCGCAGCGTCTGCGGCACCGGCGGCGCCGGCAGCGCTATACGGAATGTCACCGGTGAGCGCCTCCGGAAGGTCGTGCACCAGCGCCATGCTCACCGCTCGCTCCAGCTCGACGCCGGCATGCGCAGCGAACTCGAGTACCAACAGGGCCGTGCCCCAGGAGTGGTCCGCCACGGACTCGGGATCATGAATGCCAACGCGAAGCCATCCGGTCCGTGGGCTTGCCTTGAGTGCATAGGCCTGCCGCATGGCCGCAAGCCGTGGGTCCGTGCCTTCATCCGATTTGCTCGTCATTCGCCCCCACGCTCCTCAGCGGCCTCGATCTCGCGTTGAAAGAGGTCGCTATAGATCTCCCACATCTTCACGAAGACCGCCATGACAATGGGCCCGAGAATCAAGCCGAACACGCCGAAGACGATCAAGCCGCCGAAAACGCTGAAGAGCACCAACAACTGATGAACACGAATATCCTCCTGCATGAGGCGGGGCCGCAGAAGGTAATCAACCGAGGCCAAGAGACCACCGGCCAACAGAACCATGAGCAGCCCACGCACGAAGGCCCCCGTAATGAAGAGGTAGACCGCCGCCGGCAGCCAGATCAAGATGGCGCCGAAATTGGGAATCGCCGCAAGAAAGAAGAGCAACACTCCCCAAACGACCGCGCCCGGGAAGCCGAGCAGGAACATGACCAAGCCGCCGATAGCGCCTTGAAAGATGCCGATGATGATCGTTCCCTTGATTGTGGCGCGGGTAACTGTAACGAACTTGTCTAACAATACGTCCTTGTCCCGCTCCCGCATGGGCACGCGCTGAAAAACGCGGGCGAGCATGCTTGGACCATCCCGGAAGAAGAAGAAGAGACTGTAGACGTAGATGAAAACGTTGAGCGCGGTACGGCCGACCGACTGTACTGCCGAGCCGACGCCGGAGAGAAGCTGCGAGTCCGCAAGATTCAGTCCGCTCACAATACTCTGCACAAGACTCGGGGCGTCCAAATCCAGACGCCGGAAAATGGGCAGGGTGACCACCGTATCCACAAGATCCTGCACCTCTTGCCGCATGGTACCGGTTCCCTCGCGAACGCCTTCCACGAAGCCAAGCACGGTGTCTACGGCCAAATACCCAAAGCTCCCGAGGGGCACCACGAACACAACGATCACGAAGAGGACGGTCAGTAACGCCGCCACTCCAGCCCGCGACAGGCAGAGCTCTAGCCGACGGTATACCGTGTAGAACAACGCGGAGGTGATCGCAGCCAACAGCGCCGGCATAATGAAGCGCCACACGATCACTATGACTAGGGCGGTAACGGCGAGAAGCACAACAATAAAGAAGAAGCGCCCGAAGGACGCGACGTTTCGCGGTTTAGGTTCCGCGGACGAGGTCGGGGGAACGGAAGACGGTTGCTGAGAATCGTGCTTAGCAGCGCTCATAACATTACATGTTCCAACGTAGGAAATTTCGGCGTCTCGGCAAAGTCGTTTTCAACAAGTAATCGGTGAGAATAGGCGACGACGCTGTCGGCTAGAAGCGGTACAGATACACCGGCGTGCGGTAAATGTCCGCCGCGCGCCGTTCGAGTACCGGTGTGTGCCCGGGAAGCGCGAAGGCCACGCTGACAAGCGTCGGCGGCAGTCGATCCGTCATGCCTGCAAGCCGGTTCATGTGCGTGCTCGAGAGGTACACGACGAGCACATCATAGTGCTGGAAAGCCTCGGCAAAGAGATCGCCGCAGTGGACTCGAACACCCCGACGCAAAAGGCTCGGGCGCAGACCTGAGACCAGACATGGCACCGGGGAGCGCTCGACACCTGTGAGAGACGCCTGAGGAAGAGCGTCGGCAAGTGTGCGCAAGATCGTTCCCCACCCGCTACCTCCGTCGATAATACGAGGGCTCGGACGGTGCTCTTCTTCCGGCTCCAACCTGCCGCGGCTGTGCTCCGAGCCACACGCCCGCGCCACCACCGACGTGAGGGTGGGAAGCACAACCGGGGATACCGGCATGGGCGGAGTACCGGTTTTCAGCGTTGCGGCTATTATGGTCACCGCAGAAGTCGTTACGGCAATGAGGACAATGACGAGTACCAGGAGAAGAGGTGACACGGCGGACTCCGTACGTGATAACGCCGTATGTATGTAGGAAGGCCTGCTGTCACGCCCACGGTGCCGGGGTTTAGCCGCCGATGAGCACCTGGAACGCGACCATGCCCGCTACAGCCAGCGTCGTAATCGTGGCGATCTGCTCTTTCTTCGCATCCTCGATCGCTTCCGGTATGAGCTCCGAGGTAATCATCCACACCATGGCACCCGCGGCAAGCCCGAGACCAATGGGCAAAAAGGGGCGAAAAGCTTCGACAAAGAGAAAAGCCGGCACGGCGATCAGCGGTTGTGGAAGGCTGGTAAAGATTGCCCACAGCATGGCCTTCCACGGCTTAACACCCTTGGGAATCAACACCAGGCTGATCGCGAGGCCTTCCGGAACGTTATGAACCGCAATCGCGAGGGAGATGAAGGCGCCGAACTCCCGTCCTCCGCCGAAGGACACACCGACGCCGATCCCTTCGGCAAAGGAGTGAGCCGTCATGACCCCGACAATGAGCAGTGCTTTTCGCGCGTCGGTGCCGCTTAGCGATCCGACATCGAGCTCTTCCCGGTCACTGAGCTTCGTTTGCGCCAGCCATATCAGCAGCGTCCCGACCACAATCCCCGCAATGACGCGAGGCATGCTGTAGTCCAAGCCCTCGAAGATGAGATTGAAGCTTGCCGCGAACATAATGCCTGCAGCCAGGCCGCCGGCACGCCCGAGCCAAACTCGGGACATGTTGCGCACGAAGAAGAATGGTAACGCGCCCAATCCCGTCGCCACGGCGGTGATGAACGCGTACACGAACACGAGGAGTAGGTCTGATGTCATGCGCGGATAATAGCAGACGGAACGATTCCTAACAACGCAAACTCGTGTCGAATCTGTTACTACATAAGAAAGTCCGGCGGCGATCGCCGTGCACTCAAAGCTGCGCCTCCGAGCTGCGCCTCCGACATCGTTTTCAGGCTTCCCGTGCTTACGCCGTTTGCTCCTGTTTGACAATGTTGAGCGACCCGCCGGCCACGAGCATGCGGCGCTGTCGTTCCGAGACCTTCAACTGCGTAGTGATCCGGCGGCTTCCGACATCCACGGGGATCTCCGTAGCACCTGATTCGACGAGTTGCCGCACATCCGGGATGCTGATCTCCCCTCCTTGCTCGACCAGCTCGTAATCCTCGGGATTCGTGAATTCGAGCGGAAGAACGCCGAAGTTCACCAAGTTGGCCTTGTGTATCCGTGCGAAGCTCTTGGCGATCTTCACGCGCACACCGAGGTGGCGCGGAGCAATGGCCGCGTGCTCTCGAGATGAGCCCTGGCCGTAGTTGTGCCCACCGACAACGACGCTGTTGCCGTAGCTCTGGGCGCGTTCGGGGAAGTCTTTATCCAACAGATCAAACACGAATCCGCTGATGGCGGGGATATTGCTGCGATACGGCAGGACTCGATTCCCCGCGGGCATTATGGTGTCGGTGCTAACGTTGTCGCCGACTTTCAGGGATACCGGCAAGCGAAAGCTCTCGGGAAGGGCTTCGAACTCCGGGAAAGGCTTGATGTTCGGTCCGCGCAGGATCTCCACTTTGCTGCGGTCTTCAGGAGCGGGCAAGAACCACTTCTCGTTGAAGGCGAAGCGTTCCGGATACTCGATCACCGGCGCGCTGCCGGCTGCGGGCCTCGCGTCCGCCGCCCGAGAATCAGCCATTGTGCGGGGATCGGTCATGTAGCCTCTCAGTGCCGAAGCCGCCGCCGTCTCGGGCGAGCAGAGGTACACGAAGTCCTCTTTCGTGCCGCTGCGGCCCTTGAAGTTACGGGGGAAGGTGCGCAGCGAGTTCGTGCCCGTAGCGGGCGCCTGGCCCATGCCGATGCACCCGAGGCAGCCGGGTTCGTGCATTCGCGCACCCGCAGCGATGAGTTTCTGCAGGCCGCCGTGGGCAAGGAGGTTAACCAGGGTCTGCCGGCTTCCGGTGTTGACCTCGAAGTTGGTATGCTCGGCTTTCACGTGCCCGTCCACCATGTGCGCGGCGGTCATGAAGTCCCGGTAGCTGCCGTTACAGCTCGAACCGATAATCACCTGATGGACCGGCACATCGCTGAGCTCCCGAGCAGGCTTCACGTTATCCGGATTGGAAGGCATGGCGATAAGCGGCTCGATCGCCGAGAGATCGAGCTCCGTAACCACGTCGAACTCGCCGTTCGGCCGTTGCGGGCGCTCCACCCACTCATGCTCCCTGCCGTTCATGCGCATAAACTCCCGGGTGATCTCATCCGAAGGAAACATGGCGGCGGTGGCCCCGATATCAACCGCCATATTCGCAATGGTCGCCCGGGCGGCCATATCCAGGTTCTCTAGCCCGGGCCCGTAAAACTCCATGACGGAACCCAAGCCTCCCTTGACGGAATAGCGCCGCAGAAGCTCGAGAATCACGTCTTTGCCCGAGACGAAGGGCTGCAACTCCTTTTCCACGTAGATACCCCATACTCTCGGGCTTGTGATGTAGTAGGGACGACCCGCCATAGCCATGGCAACCTCCAGGCCGCCGGCGCCCATGGCGAGCATGCTGAGACAGCCACCGGTAGTCGTGTGGCTATCCGAGCCAAGCAGGGTCTTCCCGGGGATCCCAAAGCGCTGTCGGTGCACGTGGTGCGAGACACCATTACCGGCGGGAGACAGCGTCACGCCGTAGCGCGCGGCGCTCGATTGAAGAAAGCGGTGGTCGTCTGCATTCTTGTAATCGGTTTGGATAATGTTGTGGTCAATGTAGCTCACCGCCACTTCCGGTTGCACGGTGTCCATTCCGAGCGTCTCGAACTCCAGATACACCATGGTACCAGTGGCATCCTGGGTGAGAGTCTGATCTATCTTGAGGCCGATCTCATTGCCGGGCTCAAGCGATCCTTCCAAGAGATGAGCCTGCAGTATCTCTTCGGTAAGCGTGTTTTTCATAAAACCCTCCGGTTTCAACATAAAGCCGTCGCGGCTACAGGCAAAGTCCCCGGATCCCACGGCATGTATATCCGGCGAACGGCGGGTGAAGTGCCGACATTGAAGCAAGGATGGCGCCGCGGATTCTTGCTTTTTGCAGGGCGGGCTCGTCATAATTGGGAGAGGTACGACAAGCATGAAGCAGATTACAACTTCTAGCCTCCTCGCCGGGAGCGGAATCTTCGCGGAGCTTAGTGAGGAAGAACGATCCGCCGTCGAGCGGCACAGCACATACCTCGAGTTCAACAATGATGACGAGGTTTTTCATGAGGGAGATCCCGCGGACACCTTCTACGTCATTCAGCGCGGTGAAGTGCTGATCCGGCAACACGACGACGAACTGCATGTCCGGGATGTTGCGCGCTTCATTGCGGGCGAGTCATTCGGGGAGATCGACGTCCTCCGGGGCACCGAACGAAGCGCGGACGCGGTTGCGGGCGAGAACACGCTCATTCTGGCGTTTCCAGCGCCGCCGGAACGCTTTCGCGACGTGCTTGATCGGGAACCCGTTGTGTTCGCCCGAGTGCTGCAGAAGCTTATCGCATTCCTCGCAGGCCGTATCCGGTCAACCAATCAATTGCTCAGCCGCAATAGCGCTTGGATGCGAGAGCTTCGTCGGCAGGTTTACTCGGACAAGCTGACCGGCCTCTACAATACGAGCTTTCTGAAAGACACCTTGAAAGAGTTCCCCCCGGCTGAGAAAGCGGCTTCATCAATCCTCATGTTGAAGCCGGACCGTTTCAAGGATATCAATGATACCTACGGCCATGAAGTCGGCGATCGAACCATCCGTCTACTCGCGCGAACCTTCCAAGAAAATGTTGAGAAAGTGGGCTCGGCTGTTCGATACCGGGGCAACGAGCTGGCGGCAATACTGCCCGGAATGGACCGGGACGCAAGCAGGGAGCTTGCTTCCTCGCTGCGGGCGGCGGTCCTGGCTATAGACATCTCCGACATGACCGGCGGAGAGAGGGTAGAGATTTCGACGAGCATCGGCATTGCCGTGGCGCCGGATGACGGCGTTCATGTGACCGACGGCCCCGTCGACGCGGATGGCGCTGCGCCCGTCGGTGAGCGGCTGCTACAGCTTGCGTACGACCGGCTCATGCGGGCCCGCAACAACGGCGGCGGTCGTACCTACGATCAGGACGATCAAGCGAATCGAGGCTCCAATGCGTGAAGACCTTAGCTTCCTCAAACGTATAGCGATTCTATCAACGCTGGATCAGGAGGAGCTGGAAGCGGTCATCTCCTTGCTCGAAGAGCAGCGAATGGACGCAGGAGATGTTCTGTTCCGTCAGGGTGATCGCGGCGACTCGCTCTTCATTGTGTACCAAGGACGCGTCGTAACTACGGTCAGCACCGAGGACGGAGAGGAGATCACGGTTGCCGAATTCGGGCCCGGCGACTTCTTTGGTGAAATGTCGATCTTTGAGAACGCCCCGAGGTCGGCAACCTGCAGCGTTGCCGAGGAGGCGCGGGTCTTCCGTCTGAATGAAGAGGAGTTCTCCCGATTGCTCACAACCCAAGCCGCCGTGGGCATTAAAGTCATGCACAAAATGCTGGCTGTTATCGCCGCGCGCCTCGAGAACACCAGCTCCTTCCTTGCGGACATGGTGCAGTGGGGAGAAGAGTCGCGAAAGCGCGCCTTCACGGATGATCTGACCGGCCTCTTCAACCGCCGTTTTCTCGATCAGAGCTTGCAGGACCAATTCGCCAAGGCGAACAGCTCCGGGAAGCATCTCTGCCTGGTCATGATGGACCTGGATAATTTCACCGGCATCAACGACGAGTACGGGCATGAGGTAGGCGACCAACTCATTGCCGCCGTGGCCCCGGCAATCACGCGAAACTTTCGCGAGACCGACATCCTTACCCGATACGGTGGAGATGAGTTCACTTTCATTCTTCCGGAGACGGAACCGGAAGAAGCGATGGAGATCTGTAGCCGGCTCCGACACGACGTCTCGGAGCTCGACTTCTTGGCTCAACAAGGTGGATCGATACAGTCGGTTACGACGAGTCAGGGTATCGCCTGCTATCCCCTTCACGCAGGGGATGTGGAATCCCTGCGGGAAAAGGCCGATCAGGCGTTGTACATTGCGAAGGAGCGGGGTCGCAATCGCTCGGAGATTGTACCGCGCGCGGAAGACGGTACGAAGTAAGAATGGAGGATCGATCATGGCGCGGAAACGCGATATCCCCACGATTGCTCAGAAAAACCGGGTAGTCGACAATATCATCGACGCCTTCGCAAACCGGAACCATTTTTTAATAGTCGGGCACAACAGCCCGGATGAAGACTGCGTCTCCTGCATGGTGGCAATCGGTCTTCTTCTCAGCAAGTTGGACAAGGATGTGAAGCTATGCACCATTCCCGACCTGCCCGATCATTTTGATTACTTGATCGACATTGCCAGGTACAACTCGATCAGCGTGAATACGAGCTGCAGCACCGCCAATGCTCCGATCGATACCGTGATCTTCTGCGATAGCGCTAAACCGGAGCTCGTCTACATTGCGCCGGACGTCAAGCCTATAGTCGAGCGGAAAGATGTCCTACGCCTCGAGTTCGACCACCATGTGGAGTCCGACAGCCGCTACAACGCCGATCCCGAATACTCCCTCGTGGCCGAAGCCTCTTCGGCCTGTGAGCTTGTCGGATTACTCGCGTGCAAACTGAGCAGCAGACAGGAGTTGTTGAACCGTTTCGCCATTGAAGAGGTTTTCACACGGAACGTGGTGCTCGCGATTCTCACCGGCATTGTGGGCGATACACAGATGGGCACCTTCATTAAGAGCCGCAAAGAAGCCCGCTTCTACCGCATGTTCAGCAATATGTTCGACGAGCTCCTCACCGCAAAGACCACGAAGGCCACGAACTTCACCAATATGGAAGAGGTATACAGCGAGCTCAAAAAGCTCTCGGTGAAGGAGTCCA
The DNA here is from genome assembly GCA_964345195.1 of uncultured Spirochaetaceae bacterium. GTDB lineage: Bacteria > Spirochaetota > Spirochaetia > DSM-27196 > PWMO01 > CAYFQV01. Next base: position 9,836 of record CAYFQV010000004.1, on the reverse strand, counting down.
AGTGCCACGACTTTCTTATGGAGCGCAAAGTGCTTCGTGGGCCAGTCGGCATGTCGGTGCTTAACGAGGTCGAGAGCGGGCAGGCCGTGGCTCAATTCGATCTCGACACCTTGGTGTCCGTAGCGCGCGCCGTGGCGGATGAGTTGGCCGAGGAGAGCAGCTACATCAGTTTGGTCGGCTACTACGATCCCGTCGAAAGCTCAAATCTGATCCAGTTCCGTTCGCGGCGTAGTCGGACGTTCAAATCACTCGATCTCCGGGAGTTCCTCCATACAATGAAGATCGAGGACGGCGGCGGGCATGAAGGTGCCGTCGGGTTTCGGGTTTCCCGGGAGCACGTAGAAGACTTCGACGGTTTCGTTGCCGGCTTAACCGACGAGCTTGCCCGGCTCGTTGCCGAAAGCGAGAGCGCAGAGTAAGCTAACTGGGTATGTTCACACACCTTACTCCCTCCGATCTCACTGCGGGAGACGTGTACAAGCTCATGATTGGATGCATTGTGCCGCGCCCGATCGCGTGGATCTCCACGGTGAATGCCGACGGCAGGGGAAACCTTGCCCCGTTCAGCTATTTCAACGGTGTCGCATCACGACCTCCGGTCATATCGATCTCTTTCAGTTATCATCCGGAACGGCCGGAGCACCGCAAAGACACCTTGCGCAACATATACGCAAGCGAAGAGTTCGTCGTAAACGTGGTATCGGAACCGAATGAGCGTCTCATGCACGCGAGCTCGGAGGATTTTCCTCCCGACACGGACGAGAGCACGGAGCTCGGGCTCCGAATGGTGCCCTCGGCGAAGGTGCGCCCTCCATCGGTCGCGGATAGCCCCATTCGCTTGGAATGCCGACTATACGGAAGTCACCAGGTCGGTGCCGGGCCCGGGAGTGCAACGCTGGTGCTGGGGGAGGTCCTAAACATCGCCGTACGACGGGATCTTATCAACGAGCGCTTGCACATTGATCACGCATCGCTACAAGCCATCGGGCGTTTAGCGGGAAACAACTACGCCTACATCCACGAGATCGTAAACCTCGGCTCCCGACCCTAAGAGTATCATGAGCACGACGACTGCAACGCCGCGTTTCAACCCGGCACCGGTCTTGCTGCTGACCGGGACCGTATACCTCAGCTTTCTCGGTCGACTCGTCTTTAGCCCGCTTCTGGTCGAGGTGGGCCTGGAGTTCGACGTGGGCCACGCGGTGACCGGGAGCATTTTTCTCATTATATCGGTGGGATTCAGTGTGACCATGCTGCTTTCGGGCTTCGTCGCGAAGGTCCTCCACCACCGCACCACCATCCAGCTTGCCTCGGTGATCGTAAGCGCATCACTTTTCCTGGTTGCGGTGAGCCCGAGCCTTGTCTTGATACAGATTTGGGTCTTTTTCCTCGGTGCGGGAGCCGGGCTCTACGCGCCCTCGGGCATTGCAGCCCTCACGGAAATGGTGGAGTCCCAGCACTGGGGTAAGGCGATAGCGTTTCACGACCTCGGACCAAACCTTGCCTTCATCAGCGCGCCTTTTCTGAGCAATCTCTTACTGCCGATCACGAGCTGGCGCGGCGTGGTGGCCGGCATCGGCGCCGCCGCTGCACTCATGCTCCTCGTGTTTTCGCTTGCATCCGACACCGGTCGCTTCCACGGCGAACCACCGCGATTCGCGACTATCAAGGAGCTCGCCCGGCAGGGACGCTTTTGGGCGGTGGCCATCTTCTTCGTGCTGGCGGCATCGGCCGCATTCGGCGTCTTCTCGATTCTGCCGACCTATCTCAGCGTCGAACGGGACTTCGACCCCGCAACGGTCAACACGATCGTCGGCCTGTCACGTGTCTCCGGTGTCGTCATGGTGTTCGTTTCAGGGCTGCTTCGCGACCGCTTCGGAGAGCGGGCGTTGATCTCAACAGTACTTGCCGTCGGCGGTGTACTCACCGTTCTCATGGGCCTGCTTTACGGCAACGCACTTGTCGCGGTCGTGTTTCTCCAACCGGCCCTCATTACCGCATTCTTTCCCGCAGCCTTGTCGGCGTTGTCCCGAATCGGCACGACGAGTAGCCGGAACGTGGTCGTAAGCCTCATGATTCCCGCCGCAAACGTTGTCGGGGCCGGACTCTTTCCGCAAATGATGGGTCTACTCGGCGACGTCGGCTTGTTCTACCTCGGTTTTGTGATCCTAGGAGGACTCATGATTGCAAGCCTCAGCCTGATCCGCTTCCTAGATCCCTGACGCCGCCGGACCCACCCGCGAGTCTATTGCCGCGGGTTCGGTCGCCAGAAGGCCAGACGCCCGTCGGCGACCTTACTGAAGCGTGGTTGTTCCTCGCTGAGATCAATAAGATAGATCGCGGGCTTCTCCTCCGGTGAAACTGCGGAGATCACCAAGGCTGAGCTATCCGGCGCCCAGGGCGTTGTCGAGCGCTGGTATTGATCGAAGAATGGGACGACTTGGGACGCAAAGGAGGCTGTCGGAATGAATGGCCCCACCCGGCGGACCCGCCGCGTCTGCGCATCAATGATCGAGAGTGTTAGATAGTAACGCGAAACCCGGTTGCTGCCTTCCTGAGGAAGCGTCTCGAGCACCGCTATCTTGCTCCCGTCCGGCGACCAGAAGAAAGCCGCGGCCGAGGTGATCGGGGCCTCCTGATCCTGCACGTTCATCCCCACCGTCGTGGCCGAACCGGTGAGATCAATGAGACGAAAACGGCCAATGACACCGCCGAACGGCGAGTTGTATCCATCAATGAAGGCGATCTGCTCACCGGTCGGCGACCAGTCGAACGCAGCGAATTCGTTCAACGGCGAAACCGTCGCCAGCCGGTCACCGTCGGCTCCGTAGACGTTTAGGCGACGCTTACCATCTTCATCGACCACCGCGGCCGCCACCCGACGGCCCGCCGGTGAGAACGAAGGGGCCTGGAAGAAGCCTGCGCGGTCGTCGATCAACTGTTCCACCGGCCTCCGGGGATTCGACATGTTGTACACCGAAACCTTACTCCCCCTACCCTCGGCGACTGCGTCGCCACCGGTATGAACGGCCACGTAGCTACCGCGCGGCGACCAACTGAAGTACATGGGGCGCCCCGTGAGCAGCGACTGATAGTTGCTGCCGTCCGGCGAGACCCGCTGGAGGCTGAGTTGCGAACCGTCCTCGGTGGCACTGAGAAAACTGAGGCTCTCACCGGAAGGTTCCCAGGCAAGGTAGAAGGGAGAGTTCTTGAGACTCACGTAGCTTGCATCCATACGGCGCTCTGCGAAATCCGCCACGTAGATCGTGCTACGACCAGCGCCCTCGGCGTTGGAGTCAAAGCCCATGAAGGCAAGCCGCTCACCGTTGGGGGACCAGGTGGGTAGATCGTAGAGTAGCTCCGTGGTGGGCAGATCCGGCACGTCCGTCAGACGCATATGCCGCTCGCCACTCCGGTCGGTCAGGTAGACCCGTCGATCAACCCCTATATAGGCGATTTCACCGAAGCGCTCGGATTCTTCGACGCTGCCGAAGACCTTCTCCGGCACGGGCAGCTCCCGTGTTTCGATCGTTCCACAGGAGACGATAGCCGCCGTGACAAGGACGAAAAGGCCTGCAATGGGCGAAAGTTGTCGTGTGTGTCGCATTTTTCGAATATAAGAAGCTCTCCCGCTTATGACTGCTAACATGAGCAAATCGATCGGTTTTTCCACGGCTGAACCTCGATATCGTCAACAATTTCGGCACCAGTTCACCAGTTCAACACTGCACCAGTTCACTCTGTTTGGCATGCGCAGCGCCGCCGTGGTATTCTGCTAATACAGGATTCCCCCAGGCAAAGAGGGCCACATGCTTCAAAGAAAACAGCTCACCGACGATCAGGCGAAGACGTGGATGCGCGGGGACGAGCTCGATCCGGCGGTACGCAACGACGGCGAAAACGTGGTTGTCGTGCTGACTCAAGGATGGTGTCCGCAGTGGGTGTCCATGAATGTTTGGTTGAACTTCATGGAGAAGCGAGGACGCCCGAAGAAGCTCGACATTACTCTCTACGAGTACATCTACGACCGGGTCTCATTCTTCGACGAGTTCCGCCGTTTCAAAGAAACCTCCCTCGGTAACGCGGAGATCCCCTACCTGCTCTACTATCGAAACGGCAGCCTCTTCAGCACCTCGAACTACGTTACTTCTCGCGACTTTGTCGGGCGCTTCGAGAAGGCTGCGCAGTCATGAGCAGTTTCGACCAGTTCACTCGTTTCGGCGCACGGATACTTCCGTCACACAATACCACGCCCGACATTTCTTCCTCGGTGTTTCTCGCGGCCGGTGTGACACTCATTGGAGCTGTGCAGCTCGCCGAGGAGGTAGGTATCTGGTACAACTCGGTGCTGCGCGGGGATGTTTGTCGCATTGAGATCGGGGCGCGCTCCAACATTCAAGACGGCTGCATGGTTCACGGTCCGCACGGCGATCATGTAACCAGAATCGGCGCAGATGTCACGGTTGGCCATAATGTCACGCTGCACGGCTGCATTGTGGAAGACCGCTGCTTGGTGGGGATCGGTGCCACGGTGCTCGATCACGCTTATCTTGAATCCGAATGCATGGTGGCCGCCGGCGCGGTCGTCACGCCGCGAACACGGCTGAAGAGCGGCATGCTTTACGGCGGGATCCCCGCCAAAGCAATCAGGGAGCTTTCCGAAGAAGAGCGTGCCTACTTCAGTGAATCCGCCGCGAATTACGTTTCCTACGCCCAACAGGCCATGACTGAGCTCGGCGGCTAAGGGCCGCGTCCTACGACGACCGCCTCTAGCCACCGCTGCGTCTCAGGCACGTACACCTTCCCCGCGGCTTGCAGCTCGCCATCCTCTGATCTACCATGATCAGGACACTAGCTGGAGGGTTCCATGACAGTAGGATTCATAGGCCTGGGTCTCATGGGTAGCCGCATGGCAAAACTGCTGCAGGCGAGCCATAGCGGCACATTCATTGTATATAATCGAAGCAAAGACAAGGCGAGCGCGCTGCTCGACAGCGGCGCCGAATGGCGGGATACCCCCCGGGCCGTCGGCGAAGCCGCGGATGTGGTCATTACCATGCTGGCAGACCCGTCCGCGGTAGAGGCGGTCGTCACCGGTCCGGCCGGACTGCTCGCGGGCATGCAGAAAAACAGCCTCTGGATAGACTGCACGACGGTCAATCCCTCCTTTACGAGAGAGATGGGAAAGAGGGCCGATGAAGCCGGCATCCGTTTCGTCGACGCCCCAGTAGCCGGCTCCACGGTGCCCGCGGAGAAGGGGGAACTCGTGGTGTATGTCGGCGGCAGTGGTGACGACGTCCTCCAAGCACGGCCGCTCATTGAGCCCTTCGCGAGGGCCATACACCACATGGGCGGCAGAGGCATGGGCTCATCCATGAAGATGGTGAACAACACCTTCCTCGGCTACGCCATGGCAGGCTTCTCCGAAGCGCTACGGCTGGGACAGGCAATGGGCATAGACGAGGCGGCCCTGCACGACATCCTTGTCGGCGGCCCCTTAGTTCCGGCGTTCATGAGCGCGAAGAAGCCGCGCATTGATGCAGGAGACTACAGTCCGCAATTCCCACTGCGCCTCATGTACAAGGATCTAGCATTGGCATGCCACAGTGCGTACGAGTTGAACACAGCCGTGGATGTCCTCGCCGCGGTTACCCAGCGCTTCGCCGCGGCGCAGCAGGCCGGCTTGGGCGACGAGGACTTCTCGGTTATCTATCGATTCATGAATAACCAGGAATCGCAATGAGTGCACCCGAAAACAGCGGCAGCGGCGCCGACGCCGGCGGTCCCTCCGAAGAAGAGCGCCGCAAGAAGGCCGAGAAGCCGCAGCAAGACTCTTTAGAGCTTCACGCGCTCTACCGGGGTAAGATGGAAACCGTGCCGAAGTGCGTCGTTCGGGATCTCTCGGACTTCTCCTTGTGGTACTCCCCCGGCGTGGCGGGCCCCTGCAAAGCGATCGAGGACTCCCCCGAAAAGGTTTACGACTACACCAACAAGTGGAACACCGTTGCGGTCGTTTCCGACGGTAGCCGCGTGCTCGGCCTGGGCGACATTGGGCCGAAGGCGGGCTTGCCGGTCATGGAGGGGAAAGCCCTCCTCTACCGCTACTTAGGCGGTGTCGACAGCGTACCCATCGTTTTGGATACGAAGGACCCCGACGAGATCATCCGCACCGTACTGCTGTTACAGCCCACCTTCGGCGGCATCAACCTGGAAGACATCAGCCACCCGAAGTGTTTCCGCATTCTCGAGACACTGCGGCAACAGGCGGAGATACCCGTCTGGCACGACGACCAACAGGGAACGGCGACCGTAACCCTTGCGGGAGTGCTCAACGCACTGCGCATTGTGGATAAGAACATCGGTGATGCCCGGATCGCCTTCATTGGCGCCGGCGCCGCGAACGTCGCCTGCGCCCGGCTGATCTTCGGACGCGGGGCTGATCCCGGCAATTGCACCGTCGTCGACAGCCGGGGCGTGCTCGGTAATCACCGCGAAGATATTGCAAACCGACGCAACGAGTATCCCGAGAAGTGGGATCTCTGCGAGCGAACGAACGCCGCAGGAAAGACCGGCGGAACCGCCGAGGCAATGGAAGACGCGGATGTCGTCATATCCTTGGCGACGCCCGGACCCGGGACCATTCAGCCTGAGTGGGTCTCCGCCATGGCGAAGGACCCGATCGTCTTCGCCTGCGCGAATCCGGTCCCGGAAATATGGCCCTGGGAAGCGGAGGCGGCCGGCGCCGCCGTCATTGCCACCGGCCGCTCGGATTTTCCCAATCAAGTCAACAACAGCCTCTGCTTTCCCGGTATCTTTCGCGGAGCTCTCGACGTCCGAGCACAAACAATCACCGACGAGATGTGTTACGCCGCCGCGGAGGCCCTTGCGGATACCGTCTACCAAACTGCGGATTCCTTACGACCGGATCATATCCTTCCGACAATGGAGGATTGGAGCGTATTTATTGATGTAGCCGTTGCGGTGGCTGAAAAAGCCATGGAACAGGGTGTCGCGGGACATGAGAAGTCCGCGGAAGAGATCCGCCGGCACGCGGATTATATCATTCGGCGGTCGCGGGATATTACGAAGGACATGATGGATCGCGGTCACATTGCCGCGCCGAATTGAGGTAGTGCAGATGTACGATTTGATTATTCTCGGCGGAGGTCCCGCCGCCCTGGCCGCCGCCATGTACGCCCTGCGCAAGGGGATCAACTTCGTGGTCATCTCCCCGGATCTCGGTGGAAAAGCCTACCAAGGACTCTCGATACCCGGGGTTGAGTCACATCGGGCTCTGCGCCCGCAAGCCGTGGTTCAAGATTACCTGAACCAGCTCTCATATTTGACTCATACCTATATCCGCGCCCGGGCAACCGGCGTGACCTATGCAGACGATCACTGCAGCGTTGCAACTATAACGTCGGATGCAAGCGAGACGGTCTACAATGCTCGGTTCATACTTATTGCCACCGGCGTAACGCCGCGATCCATCGGCGCGCCCGGCGAGCGCGACTTCGCCGGCCGCGGACTCGGCTACTCCTCCATTAGCTACTCGCACTTGCTCCACGGAAAGCGCGTGTTCCTCATCGGCGATAGCCGGCGCACGGTAAACGACGCCCGGGAGCTTGCCGTCCACGCCGAGGAAGTCCTCCTTTTCTTCCGCTTCTCCGGCCGCTACCACGACGTACATCTCCGAGAGCTCCAGGCGGTCTCGAATATTCGGCTCGTTGACGGCGATCGCGTCATCCGATTCAACGGTGACAAGTTTGCTCGCTCCATAGTCATGGCGAATGCCGACGGTGTAGAGACCGAGTATGCGGCGGATGCGTTCTTCGTGCAGCTGCAGCCTGCACCGAACTCCATTCTTGCCCAAGATATTGTGGATTTAGATGACGACGGACGAATTATTGTCGACATGCGCAATCGCACAACGGCACCTCGGATCTACGCCGCCGGCGATGTAACCAACATTGGGTTCGAGCAGATCCTCGTGGCTCTCGGGGAAGGCACCAAGGCCGCCCTCGCCGTTTACGAAGAGCTCACCCGCGTTCCCATATCTTAAAGGTCCCCATATCCTCAACATGAGGCTCGAGCCAGTGTCGATGAAGCCGGTTCTCGCCCTCGGAGACGCAAACACCGATATCATCATCCGCCTTCCGCATGCCAAGGGTGATCCGGTCCCCCCGCCGGAGCTGCACGGCGGGGGCACCATTGCCAACACCGCCGTCGGCATCCGCCGCCTCGACGTCCCGGTGCGCTTCGCCGGCAGCGTGGGCAATGACGGATACGGACGCTTTGTCGCCGAGGACCTCGCCGCCGAGGGCGTCGACGTGACGCTGCTTCGCGAGACCAACCAAGACTTCACCGTGAGCGTCTTTGCCGTCATCGGCGCGGACGGCGACCGCACCATTACCGTGTGGCCGCCGGAAGGCGGCGCTCATGCCCACTTCACCCCGGATGACCTGCCGGACGGCGCCGTCCGCGCCGGCGGCTGGCTGCACTGCTCGGGGATTGCACTCCGACGCACACCGGTTCGGGAGACCATCATCCACGCCGCGGCAGTCGCGGCGGAGGCCGGCATACCCGTCAGCCTGGACTTGAACCTCCGCCTCGAGTTTTGGGGCTGGAAGCACGAAATACGGAACACCCTGCGTCGACTGCTGCCGTACGTAGACATCGTTTTCGGCTCTCTGGAGGATGAGATCCAAGCCCTCGTCAATGCAGGAGACGTGGTTTCCGCCGGGGAGGCCGTCGAGAGCGACCCGGACGGCCGTCGAGCCATGGCGGCACTCTCCGCGGGCCGACGCACGGTGGTAGCACGACGCGGTGCGGAGGGCGCCCTGCTCATGACCTCCGACGGTGTACTGCAGAGCCGTCCGGCCCACCCGGTGACCGTCGTCGACAGTGTCGGCGCCGGGGACGCCTTCAACGCCGGCTTCATTGCCGCCCGTTTGTCGGGCGCGGAGGACGGCACCGCTCTCGATTGGGGACTCTGCGCCTCGGCACATCAAATCGCCCGGGAGGGGGCGCGGGCACTGCCGAGCCGGGCGGAGCTGCAACGCTGTCTCGACAGGCTCCGGTGACGGCGGCCGACACGCGGATATGCAGACACGGGGACACGGGCGGTTTGTACGCAGAAGCGGCACAACACCATATTTCACCTAGAATTCGATACAAGGAGGACACAGTATGGCTACAACGATCACCTTTCTCGGACATTCGGGCTTCCTGCTCTCGGACGGGAGTGAGAGCATCTGCATTGACCCATTTCTGACCGGCAACGACCTGGCAAGCCACAAGCCCGATGAGATCTCCTGCTCGTATCTGGCACTGACCCACGGCCACGCCGACCACGTGGGCGATACCGAGGCGATCCTCCAACGTAACAATGCCACCCTCATAAGCTCCTTCGAGATCTGCAACTACTTCGGTCCGAAGGGCTTCGAGAAGATCGAGCCCGGCAATCCCGGAGGCACCATCAAGACGAGCTTCGGTTCGGTGACCTTTACGCATGCCTTCCACTCATCTTCCTATGAGGGGCAGTACATGGGCATGCCGATGGGGCTCATTGTGAAGATCGGCGGCATGACTTTTCACCACCTCGGCGATACCGGGCTGTTCTCGGACCTCAAGATGTTCGGCGAGATCTATCAGCCGGACGTTGTCGCCGTGCCCATCGGCGACCGCTTTACTATGGACGCCGAGCTCGGCAGCACTGCGGCGGAGTGGACCGGCGCAAAGGTGGCCATTCCGATTCACTACAAGACCTTCGGGCTTCTCGCCCAGAGTGCCGAAGGCTTTGCGCCGAAGACCGCGGAGGTCAAAGAGCTGGCCCC
>CAYFQV010000003.1:57364-59410 GCA_964345195.1 uncultured Spirochaetaceae bacterium | reverse complement strand
TATACGACTTCAAGCGGCCGGATAAGTTCTCAAAGGAACAGATCCGGACCGTCTCGATCATGCACGAGACATTTGCGCGATTGACGACGACGTCATTGAGCGCGAATCTTCGCAGTCTTGTGCAAGTTCACGTTGCCTCGGTAGATCAGCTGACGTACGAGGAGTTCATTCGCTCCATTCCTAATCCGACGACCCTAGCGGTCATCAATATGGATCCGCTAAAGGGCTCGGCGATTCTCGAGATCGACCCGGCCATAACCTTCTCCATCATCGACCGGCTGTTCGGTGGGCAGGGGGAGGGCACGAAGGTGACCCGCGACTTGACCGACATCGAGCAGTCGGTCATGGAAGGGATTATCGTGAGGGTGCTTGGGAACATGCGTGAAGCTTGGTCACAGGTGATCGATCTGCGTCCGCGTTTGGGACAGATAGAGACGAACCCGCAGTTCGCGCAGATCGTTCCGCCGACCGAAATGGTTGTCTTGGTGACTCTCGAAACAAAGGTCGGTGACGTCGAGGGAATGATGAACTTCTGCATTCCCTATCTGACTATCGAGCCGATCATCTCGAAGCTGTCGGCGCAATACTGGTACTCCACGGTTCGGCGCGGTACGACCACGGAGAATCTAAATATTCTGCGCGACCGCCTGTCGACAATCGCGGTTAGCGTGGTCGCGGAGATCGGGGCCATGGATCTGACGGTTCGCGATGTACTGTCGTTACGGGCGGGAGACGTAATTCGGCTGCAGGATACGCGGACAACGGACCCGATGGTTCTTAAGATCGGCAATCGACGTAAGTTTCGGTGCAAGCCCGGTCAGATTGGAAACAAGTTGGCGGTCCAGATCATAGAGAAGCTGGAAGAGATAGAAGAGGAAGACTTCGAAGAGCTTACCGCCGAAGAAGGAGAGTAATCATGAGTGACGGCTCCTTGTCGCAAGATGAAATAGATGCTCTGTTGCAAGGCTCCGGCGACATGGACTTTGGAGGCGGCGGTGGTCAGTCTTCGGGCGGGGGCGGCGACTCCGTCTCCTCCGAGGATGTTGAGAGTTTTAAGCAGATCGTAGCGGAAACCGTCGAGACTCAGCAGTCGAATCTCGGTATGCTGCTTGGCACGGATGTAGCTATTGAAGGGCCGCAGGCTGAGCTCGGCACCGTGGACGATGTGCAGTCCCGTTTCTCCGGAAATGTGGTTGTGCTGAATCTCGATTTTTCCGAAGGGGTCTCGGGAACGCACGCCTACGTATTGGATGACGAGGATGCAACCTCTCTTGCCGGCGCGGTGATGGGTCAGGAAGAAGTTGAGTTGAACGATGCGGCGGTAAACGCGTTGCAAGAGGCCTTCTCACAGGTTTCGGGAACAATTGTCACGACGTTGGGAGAGCGCGCCCAGACGAGTATCATGACGGCGCCGCCGCAGGGCCAAACGGTGGACGCGGGATCGGTCGATCTGCCTCAGGGTAATTTGGCGATTCTGGCGTACCGGATTACTGTCGGAAACGGCAATCCGATGAACGTAGTTGAGGTTTTTGATGCCGGTATTGTGAGCGCCGTCCTTGGGAGCGGTCAGGCGCAACAGCAAGCGGCTCAGGGATCGGGCCAAGGCGCCGCCCAGGGTGGTCAGGATCCTTTTGCCGGTCTCGGCTTCGGCGGCGAACAGCAGGCGGCGGCCGGGGGACAATTCGGCGGTCAGGGGCAGATGATGGGACAAGGTCAAGGACAGGGGCAGGGGCCCGGCGTACAACCCGTGCAGTTTCCGTCCTTCCAGTCACAGAGCGTCCAGGGGGAGCAGGGCAACATCAGCCTGCTCATGGACGTGTACATGGAAATGACCGTCGAGCTCGGTCGTACCAGGAAGCTTATTAAGGAGATTCTCGGTATGGGTGAGGGAACCATTATCGAGCTCGACAAACTGGCCGGTGAGCCGGTGGACATTCTGGTAAACCATAAGCTGATCGCAAAGGGTGAGGTCGTCGTCATTGATGAAAACTTCGGTGTGCGTGTTACAGAAATCGTCTCGCCTATGGAGCGTGTTAATAACATGAC
>CAYFQV010000003.1:51927-57264 GCA_964345195.1 uncultured Spirochaetaceae bacterium | reverse complement strand
TAGGCACGCTGCCACGGTCGCAGCACAGGTCATCATCTACTGGGAGGGGAGATGACACGAAAACTAGTTCTACTTGGGCTACTCCTGTTTCTGACGGCCGGTGTGGTCTCGACGCTTGGTGCTCAGGAAGCTCAGGGAGAGGGGTCGCTCCAGATACCGTTCGTGGATCTGTCGGTGAGAGAGCCGCAGAGCAACGAAGAAGTTGCGTTATCGCTGCAACTCTTGTTCCTGCTCGCGGTGTTGACCCTCGCCCCGTCGATCCTGATTCTCATGACTTCGTTTCTTCGAATCGCTATCGTATTCGACTTTGTCCGGCGCGCATTGTCGTTGCAGCAAGTTCCGCCTACCCAGGTGCTGATGGGCATTGCGCTTTTCATAACCCTGTTCATCATGTGGCCGACTATCTCGGATGTCTACGAGGATGCCTACGTCCCGTTTTCAGAGGGAGAGATCGGGTTTCAAGAGGCCTACGCGGAGTTCGAGCAGCCCATGCGGCTGTTCATGTATGACCAAATGAGGCAGGACGGCTCGACGGTCCGGTTGTTTATGCGAATGGGGAGCCTGGAGAAGCCCGAAAACTTGTCGGATGTGCCGACGCGGGTACTGATTCCGGCGTTTATCCTCCACGAGCTTACCGTTGCCTTCAAGATCGGGATACTTCTCTTCATTCCTTTCATCATTATCGATATGGTCGTCGCTTCCACGCTGATGTCCATGGGCATGATCATGTTGCCACCGATCATGATTTCGCTCCCATTTAAGCTGATCCTTTTCGTGTTGGTGGATGGGTGGGCAATGCTCACTGAACAGCTTGTCGCCAGTTTTGGAGGTTTCTGATGGATGTTGGATTTGTAATCAACATTATTCGCACCGGGGTGCTCCAGATTCTCCTGATGGCCGCGCCGATTCTCGGCGTCGGTATGGGTGTGGGATTGATCGTGGCGATATTCCAGGCGACCACGTCTATTCAAGACCAAACCTTGAGCTTCATACCGAAGATCGCTGCCATTCTCGGAGCGTTGATCATATTCGGTCCGTGGATGATACAGACCATCCTTCGCTATACGACGAATCTCATGGAACAGATTCCGGCAATGGCGGGATAGGTGGAAACTTTCGCCGGCGATCTATGAAAGGAACGGCATGAGGATAAGAACGTGACGGAGTTCGACTCCTTCATACAACAATCGCAGCTCTTCTTCCTCATCTTCGCGCGTATCTTCGCCCTCTTGGCGGTAGCTCCGTTGATGAACTCACGATCGCTGCCGAACCTTGCTCGGGTAAGTTTGGCGCTGCTCACCTCGTTTCTCGTATACCCCGGCGTCATGGAAGCCGGATATCCGATTCCACAGCAGGGACTGCAGTACGGTCTGTTGATTCTCGGCGAAGTCATGGTCGGTGTGCTGACGGGTTTTTTCCTGTTGCTGGTGTTCGCAATCTTTCAACTGGCCGGTCAACTGTTTTCCCTGCAGATGGGCTTCGGCGCATCGCAGGTCTTTGATCCCCTCTCGCAAATTCAAATCCCGTTGGTCGGCCAGTTTCTCAATATCGTCGGCATGATGATCTTTCTCGCCATCTCCGGATTCCATCAGCTCTTTCTCATTGGAGTATCTCGATCCTTTGAGGCGGTTCGAGCAATCGATCTCGTGCTGATTCGGGAAGACTTGGCCATGGAAATCATCGGTCGTCTGTCTCGTCTGTTTGAGCACGCCATTGTTATTGCCTTTCCCATCCTGGGGACCCTCTTTCTCATCTACGTTGCCATGGGGCTTCTCGGAAAGGCCTCGCCACAGATGAACTTGTTGATCCTCGGCTTCCCGATCTCAATATTTACCGCCTTCCTCATCATGTTTCTTGCCATGCCGCTTCTCGCCGAGGCCTTCGAGCGGGTGATAAACGACGGTTTCGAGGTGATTCTTCGGATGTATCGCGGAGCAATGGAGGCCTCAAGATGATAGGCCTCACTGCGCTCCTTTATGGGCGTCCGGTCTTTGAGCCGGGCGCGGCGCGGCACCCGGTCAGGACGGCTCGGCGCTCATGCGTCGGTCTTCTCTCCGGGCAAGGCTCGAACGAGGCCTTCCTTCGGCAACTCGATAGTGTTCATTTGCAGTGGTTTGCCGCTGAAGATGAGGGCCGGACGGAAGATCCCACCGAGCAGAAGATCCGTAAGTCCCGGGAAGAGGGTAAGGTCGCCAAGTCGCAGGACGTGACTTCGGCCCTGCTGCTGATTACCACGATTGTTACGATCGCCCTGCTCTCGGATTATCTGTTGGATCACCTGCTCTCCATGGTTGGGTTCTTTGTTTTCAACTCTACGCAGATCGACATAACCGAGCCGAACAACGTCTTTTCGACCTTCTACGGCTACTTCATTCGAATCACGATTCCCATAGGGGTGGTCGCGCTCGTGACGGCGATCATGGGAAACCTGATTCAAATCGGACCGTTATTCACGGTGAAACCGATCTCTCCGGATCTAAACAAGATAACTCCCAAGATCGGTAAGTTTATCCAGCGCTCGTTCCTTTCAACGGAAGCGCTCTTCAATTGGTTCAAGAACGTCGGCAAAGTGCTGATCCTTGCTGGGCTTGCCTTTTTCAACATTCAGACAAACCTCCTTCGAATTACCAACCTATTGCGCGTGCCTTTCATGCAATCCTTTAGCGAGATCGCGCGCATTGCCTTCGTGCTTCTGGTCGAAGCGGGGATCATCTTGCTGATCTTGTCGATTTTCGACTACTTGTTCCAGCGACACTTGCATCGTGAATCCCTCAAGATGACCCGTCAGGAGGTGAAGGAAGAACGCAAGACCTACGAAGGTGATCCGCAGGTGAAGAGTCGCATGCGACAACGGATGCAGGAGATGCTTTCGCGGAACATGGTACAAAACGTGCCCGACGCGGACGTGGTCGTCACGAACCCGACGCACTACGCGGTCGCGCTACAGTATCGGCGCGAGATTATGGAAGCGCCCACCGTGCTCGCGAAGGGTGCCGACAACATTGCGCAGCGGATGCGTGAGGTTGCGCAGGAGAACGAAGTCCCCCTTATCGAGAACAAGCCGCTCGCACGGGCGCTCTACGCCGAAGTGGAGATCGGCGACGTTATCCCGGAGAAGTTCTACGAAGCCGTGGTGACGGTGCTGAAGCAGGTGTACCGCATGAAGGGCGCCGGGGTCGGGTGATCTGACTATGAATGAGGTAGAGAAGTAATGGCGGATATACAGGGGGCTCTAGGACGGGCTTTCGCGAATCAGCGAACGGATGTCCTCGTGGCTGTCGGCGTCATCGTCGTCGTGTTGATGCTGATTGTCCCATTGCCGGCAATTGTGCTGGATACGCTCATGTCTCTGAACCTGGTCTTGAGCCTGCTCACAATTCTGATCGTTCTATACATTCGAACAGCTCTCGAGTTCTCGGTTTTTCCGACCTTGCTGTTGGTGCTGACCGTCTTTGGACTTGCCCTCAACGTTTCCTCAACACGTCTCATCCTTTCTCAGGGTAGTGCCTTTGAAGGACAGATCGTGCGCGCCTTCTCGGAGTTCGTCGTGGGTACCGGAGGGCTTGAGGGGCTGGTGATCGGCATCATCATCTTTATCATTATCATTGCCGTGCAGTTTATCGTTATCACGAAGGGCGCTACCCGCGTTGCCGAGGTTGCCGCCCGTTTTACCTTGGACTCACTGCCGGGTAAGCAAATGTCGATCGAGGCGGAGTACAATTCCGGTTCGATCAGCGAAGAAGAGGCTGCGAAGCGGAAGATGGACCTCGAGCGGGAGGTCGACTTCTATGGCGCCATGGATGGTGCATCAAAATTCGTGCAAGGTAATGTCAGAGTCGGTGTACTGATAACGGTTGTGAACATTGTGGGCGGCATTGTCGTCGGGATGACGATTCACAGCGAGACCTTCACCACGGCCATGACCACCTATATAGCCCTGGCGATCGGTGACGGCTTGGTCACCCAGTTTCCGGCGCTTCTGGTCTCGACCGCGACCGGTTTGATCGTTACCCGCGCCATTTCCGACGGTACCTTCGGAGAGGATCTCACCTCCCAGTTTACCCGCCAGACGCGGATATACTGGATCGCCTCGTTCTTCTTGCTCGGTTTGGCAATACTTCCGGGCTTTCCGTGGTACGTGCTGATTCCGCTGGCGATCATGTCCGCCGCGCTCGCTTTCTCTTTGGGGAGGCGGCAGGCGGTGGAGGAGCAGCAACAGCAGCAAGCGGAGGCAACGCAGGCACAGGAGCAAGAGAGTCCCGTAGAAATGTCGCCCGTCGCGCCGCTGGACCCGCTGTCTCTAGAGTTGGGATACGGGCTCGTGCCTCTGGTGGATAAGGAAAAGGGTGCGGAGCTGTTGGATCGGGTGACCAGGATTCGTCGCGAGTCCGCCCTCGAGCTCGGCCTCGTTGTTCCGCGCATTCGAATCATTGACAATATGCGGCTCGAGCCTTCCGCATACGCCTTCAAAATTCGGGGTGTCGAGGTCGGGAGTGGAACAATCAAGATGGGGCAGTATCTCTGCATCAATCCCGGAGGCGAGCGAGAGGATATGCCGGGTGAAAAGACTAGCGATCCCGCGTTCGGACTCCCGGCGCTGTGGATTACCGAAGAATATCGCGACCGAGCGGAGCGTGCCGGTTACACGGTGGTGGATCCGCCTTCCATTATCGCCACCCATTTGACTGAGATTATCAAAAAGTACGCGGCGGACATCCTCGGACGGCAAGAGGTCAAATCCATGCTCGATACGCTCAAGAAGGACTACTCGGCGGTTGTAGAAGACGTGCAGGGTGTGCTCTCCGTGGGCGAGGTCCAGAAGGTTCTTCAGGGCCTCCTTCGAGAGCAGGTGTCGATCAGGAACCTCGTGCAAATATTGGAAACCCTCGCGGACTATGGTAACGTCACTAAGGACGTGGGCTTCCTCGTTGAAAAGGCGCGGCAGGCGCTTGGACGGCAGATCTCGCTCCAGCATGTTGACGAGGATAGGTCTCTACAGGTTCTGACAATCGATCCGAAGCTCGAGCAGCGTATTGTGGAGTCCCGAGTAGAGACTGCGGGAGGAGTGGTCCCGGCGCTGCCTCCTGAGGTACAGCGAGAGTGGATCAACGCGGTTTCCAACTCGTTGCGGCAGGCCCGTGATCAGGGCTTGTATCCCGTCATTCTCTGTTCGGAAGCAGCGCGCCCTCTCGTCAAACAGAGTACCGTTCGCGATATTCCGGACCTCGTTGTCCTGTCGGTGCCGGAGATCATTTCGGAAGTGAGCGTTGAATCGATCGGTGAGATCAGAATCGGTGAGCAAGGATAGTAGCGCATGGAGTACTTTGTAGAGCAGGC
>CAYFQV010000003.1:45183-51827 GCA_964345195.1 uncultured Spirochaetaceae bacterium | reverse complement strand
AGATCAGAATCGGTGAGCAAGGATAGTAGCGCATGGAGTACTTTGTAGAGCAGGCAACAACACATCAGCACGCTGAGCAGAAGGTGCGCGCAAAGTACGGTGATCGTGCGCGCATCATGCATCACAAAACCATTCGTCTGGGTGGTTTCCTGGGGCTCTTTACGAAGGAGGGTGTGGAGGTGACCGGGTACTTCGCCAATGAGCCTATCCGCCGCGATCCGCGCCGTAGCGCCGCGTCCCAGGGCTCTCAGAACCTCGAGGAGGAAAAGCGTAAGATCCTCGGCAGCGTGAAGTCCGAGAAAGGCATCGATACATTGCTCGAAGAGATGAAATCTCTCAAAGAGCAGATCGGCACGCTGCAAGCACCGCGCCCGGAGGTCCGGCACGATCATCCAACCGTCGAAGCGGTACGTGAGCTTTTGGAGCACAACGAGTTCACATCGAGCTATGTGGACGCAACGGTGCGTAGGGTACGCTCAGAGTTCTCCATGGAAGAGTTGGAGGATCCGGAGATGGTCAAGTCACGGCTTGTGGACTGGATTGCGGAGTCCTTTAACGTCTATCGGCCGAAGCGACGCTACCGTCCGGAAGTGTTCATTCTCGTCGGCCCGACCGGGGTCGGAAAGACCACGACCATTGCCAAGCTCGCCGCCATTCACGGTCCCGCGGACAACGGCAATCGAAAAGACGTTCGGATTATTACGATCGATAACTACCGGATCGGCGCCAAGGAGCAGATCGAGACCTATGGCAATATCATGGATGTCCCGGTGACTTGTGTGGAATCGCTGCAGGAAATGAAGAAGCAGATCGCCCTGTACAACGGCGTAGATATGGTTTTCGTAGACACCATTGGAAAGAGCCCACGGGAGTTCTCAAAGCTCGGAGAGATGAACGAGCTCCTGCGAGGTATCGGCGCGAACGGACACTTCCACTTGGCGGTGAGCGCTACGACCAAGACATCCGATATGGAAGAGGTCTTCCGGCAGTTCGAGCCGTTCGGCTACGAATCGGTGGTTGTCACCAAATTAGATGAGACGAATCGACTCGGCAACGTGATCAGCTCGCTTGCGGAGCGGCAGAAGCCGATCTCGTACATAACTGATGGTCAACGGGTTCCGCAGGACATCTCGCCGGCGACGGTGGAGCGCCTCCTGATGAGCCTAGAGGGATTCCAGGTCGACCGCGAGCGCGTCGCGCAGCAATACGACGAAAAGTAGCACTGGAGTAGGCGGATGGCAGATCAGGCTGAAACCTTGCGGGAAATGATGAAGCGTCGCTCGGACGGCTCCGATAGCAAAACGCGCATCATCACGGTGGCGAGCGGCAAGGGTGGTGTCGGGAAAACGAATCTGGCTACCAACATGGCTTTGGCGTATGCCGATCTCGGGAAGCGCGTCGTGCTCATGGACGCCGACTTGGGCTTGGCAAACGTAAACGTGGTACTTGGAATAATCCCAAAGTACAATTTGTATCACGTAATTCGAAAGCAAAAGTCCATGAAGGAGATCATTCTCGACACGAACTACGGTATTCAACTCGTTGCCGGTGCCAGCGGCTTCGCGAAGATCGCGAATCTCACCGAAGATGAGCGGCAAAACTTCATCCAGGAGCTCGCCGAACTCGAGAGTGCGGATGTTATAATCATCGATACAAGTGCCGGAGTTTCCAATAACGTACTTGCCTTCGTCGCGGCTGCCGACGAAGCGATTATTGTGACGACGCCTGAGCCGACCGCCATCACGGATGCATACGGCATTATCAAAATCATCGCGACTGAAATCGACAGCTTGAGCCTTGGTTTGAAGTTGATTGTTAACCGGGTCAAGTCCGCTACGGAGGGTAAGCGAGTTGCCGAGCGTGTCATAAACATTGCGGGGCAGTTTCTGAACCTCAAGGTGGACTACCTCGGCTACGTGTACGACGACCCCGGCGTGCAGCAGGCGGTACTGAAGCAGAAGCCCTTCTCCGTTGTTGATCCGAAAGGAAAGGCCGCGGCGTGTGTGCATAACATCGTGAGCCGGTTGGAAAAGGTTGAGTATCGGGAAGGTGGCGGTTTGTCGAGCTTTCTCAAACGTCTTTTCGGGAGGACGGAAGGGGACTCTGCTTGACGACGATTTATGGATTGGCATACCCTGATCTGATGGAGTGGTGGGTCCATGCTGGGTAGTTGGCGACTGATAGCCGTCTTTGCCGGTGGTGCCTTCGCATTGTCGGTGCTTACTGCGCTTATTTCCGGGGTGTCCTTCGGTGCGCTCCTCGCTCGTGCATTGATCGGCGCAGTCGTGTTCGCCGCGCTCGGCGCCGGCGTAAAGCTGGTGGTCGATCGCTACCTTCCGGAGTTGGCGGAGGGGGCTGGTGGCGAAGGGTCTCAAAGCGCTGCCGCGCAGGAGCCGCCGGATAATACGCCGGCACCTGGGGGTAACGTGGACATCGTGGTTGAGGAGGAGGCTGGTGAGCTCGAAGAGGCGGAACCGGCTCAGGATAGCGACGAAGACGTGGCGTCCCGCACGGACGGTGGTTCCAGCTCGGAAAGGGCGGAGGAGCCTGCGGATCTGGAGGCTGCGGATGATCGCGCCGCAGATACCAACAGTAGCGGGAATGGGACCGTCACGGCGGCGAGCTCTGAAAATGAAGGCGGCGACGAGCTGATCGAAGAAGTGGAAGAGGTTAGTGCGGCTGAGTCGGACTCGAACGAGTCCGTCGAAACGCCACCCCATGACCGTGCCGGCTCGGATGCGCGGACGGAAGATATCGACAGTCTGCCTGATGTTGCGGGGCTCAGTGACGGGTTCGAAGAGAGCTCGGCAAGCGGAGACGAAGCAGCCCAAAGATCGGGCGAGGGCGCCGAAGGCAACGCGTTCGGCGGTACAAGCTCCGGATCGTCGCGGAGACGAGGCGACCAGGATCCGGAGACGATGGCGAGGGCTATACAGACGGCGCTGGGACGCGACAAATGAGGAAAGGCTGAGGTATGTCGGAACACGTGCTAACGGAAAAGAGCGAAGATGAGCTCTGGCGCCTTTACCGCAAGACGAAGGATCCGGAAATCCGCGACGCTCTGGTAAAGCAGTATGCTCCCTTGGTAAAGTACGTGGCCGGTAAGGTCGCCGTGGGCATGCCCAATAATGTAGAGTTCGACGATCTTGTCGGTTACGGCGTGTTCGGGCTCTTCGATGCGATCGAAAAGTTTGATCCGGAAAAGCATGTTAAGTTCAAGACCTACGCAGTGACCAGGATTCGGGGCGCTATCTTTGATGAGCTGCGTTCGATTGATTGGGTCCCGCGATCGGTGAGACAAAAATCCCGCGAGATCGAAGAAACTGTGCGCCGTCTGGAATCCTCTCTTGGACGTCCCGCGAATGATGAAGAGATCGCCCGAGAGATGAAAATGTCGGTAAAAGAGCTCGAGCGTACCATGTTGAAGGTGAGCGGCACCTCCATGCTGTCCCTCAACGACGTCTGGTACACCGGCGAGGACAACGACAAGGTCTCGATCGCAGACAGCATTGAATCACCCGACAGCCTGACGCCGGATACCATCGTCGAGAAGGATGAAATTCGTCGGGTTATTGTTGAGGCAATTCAAGAGCTCCCGGAGAAAGAGAAAAAGGTCCTGGTCCTGTACTACTACGAGGATCTGACCCTGAAAGAGATCGGACAAGTTCTCCATGTAACTGAGTCACGGGTTTCGCAGCTTCATACGAAGGCAATTATGCGTCTGCGAACCAAACTGACGAACATTAAGAAGGGGATCATGTAGCTGTATGGTCAAGATGGACCAGATCCAAGCTTACATGCGTAAACAAGCCGCCGAAGACAAACAAAAGCAGTTTGTCAACGTTACCGCCGACAGTCTCGATGAAGCCGTCTCAGAGGCCGCCGTTGAGTTGTCTCTTCCGGTGCGCCGTATTGCTTATGAGGTGCTGCAGCGGGGATCGAAAGGCTTTTTCGGCGCGGGAAAGCAGCCGTTCATAATCATGGCCTATCCGGTCACCGAGACGGAAGCAGGTGAAGGCGATGAAGAGTCGCTGGACATGGACTTTGGTTTCTCCGGAGAAGCGGAGTCGGCGGACCGGGATGGTCGCACCCTGGTGCGGCTTACTCCCGACGGTGTCATGTTGAAGGTTACCCCGCCTAAAGGCTCCGGTGCTCGGGCGACCGAGCAAGAGGCGTTGAATGCCATCCGCGAGCGTAGCACCGAGAAGATTGATACCTCCAACGTCGCCAAGGCCGTCAAGCTGGCCGAGGGTGAGTGGGTCAAGGTTGCGGACCTGGACTACGATCCGGCGAACGACGCCATGCTTTCGGTGGAGATCGCCGAGATGGAGATGCGTGCGTATCTAACGCTCTACCCGCCCGGTCCCGGCGGGACGGATCCGGATTACGACACGATAGTGTCTCATCTTCAGAGCAACGGCGTCGTGCATGGCTTCAAGGAAGAGGTCATTCAACAGATCGAGGAAGATCCTCCCTATCGGGAGCCGGTACTCGTTGCCGAAGGAGATAAGACGCGGAACGGGGAAGACGCAAAAATTGTCCACAATTTTGATATCGATACGAACAAGATCAAGCTGACCGAGACCGATGGCCGCGTAGACTTCAAGGAGCTTAACATTGTGCAGAACGTGGTCGAGGGACAGGTTCTGGCGAAGAAGAAGCCGGCGGAGCATGGAGAGGCCGGTCGCACGGTGACGGGGAAGCTTCTACCTGCAACAGACGGTGCGGACGAAAGCATTCAGATCGGAAAGAACGTATCCTTGTCCGAAGACGGCATGACCGCGGTAGCGGACATCAACGGGCAGGTCGTCATTCACAGTGGCAAGATCACCGTCGAGCCGGTTTACGTTGTCAGCGGCGACGTGAACCTCAAGACCGGAAACGTTTTGTTTCTCGGGACCGTTGTGGTGAAAGGAAACGTTACCGATGGTTTTAATGTGAAGGCTTCCGGCAACATAGAGATTATGGGCAACGTCGGAAAATCCCAGTTGGATTCCGAGGGTGATATCATCGTTCACCAGGGTGTTGCCGGCAAGAACGAGGGCGTCGTCCGGAGCGGCGGTAGTCTTTGGAGCCGTTTCATCGAGAACGTACGCGTTGAGTCCGGTGGACTCGTCGTTGTAAGTGACGGGATTATCAACAGTGAGGTTTATGCGAATCGTAAAGTGATCTGCCGGGGTAAACGCGCCAGTATAGTCGGCGGCCATGTGCGAGCCTCGGAGGAAATTGACGCGAAGACACTCGGTAGCGTGGCCGGCATGGAGACACTTCTCGAGGTCGGCTACGATCCTAAGAGCCGTGAGCGCTACGATGAGCTCACAACGTCTATTGAAGAGCAAGAAAAAGAGCTGGAAGAGATAACGAGAAACCTGAAGACGATTGCCAACCTGCGGAAGGAAAAGAAAGAGCTTACGGAGGACAAGGTAAAAAGCGCGAAAGAGATGCAGAACCGGCGTAACGAGATACAGTCGACGCTGGAAGATGAGCGGAAAGAGCTTCAGGATCTGGAAGAGTATCTCAATGAGCTACGCGTGGCCGGCAAGGTTTCGGCGAGTGGAAATGTGTACCCTGGCGTGAAGATCAACATCAAGGATGCGTCGCTGGATGTCCGCAATGATTTCAGCAATGTCACCTTTGTAGCTGAGGCAGGTGCCGTCAAGGTAGCGAAGTACGAGGAGTCCGAAGAGGATATCACCGTTAATCGGAAGGCATAGATGGCCGTTCAACCCATCGATCTTCAAACCTTGCTCGTTCGCCTCGCTGAAGTGGGGAAAGAACAGAACGCTCAGCGCGCCGCAGCGGCTCAGAGTCAGGCCGTGGCCGGCTCGGAGATTGCACGTCAAAGCGAGGAAGAGGCGCATTCGGTTACGCAAGCGCACAAAATGGGCGAAGGAACGGAAAATGTCGGGGATGACGACGAGGGCGGGCAGAATCGAGATGAGCGGGGAAGTCGCCGAGATCGTGGATCCGAGGCTTCCTCGGCCAATGAGGATGTTTTCCACGATCCGGACCTTGGACGGAACGTCGATTTAACTGGATGAGCACATGACGATCGCGGTGTTGTTGGGACTAAACCTCGTGGTCCTGATCGGAATGGGCATCTACCTAAATAGACGAATCGATCGGCGAATGAAGCCCGATCAGCTTATTGAGCAACTGCGTGAAGAAGTAAATGCCGTCATCGGCGAGCTGAATCAAGCGACGGATCGAAACGTCACGATCGTCGAAGATCGCCTTGATACTTTGCAAAAGACTATTGCGAAGGCGGATCGCGCCGCAAAAGCACTGCAGCGCGAGGCGGAGCGACGAGAGGAGAGCTCCCGGCGCTACAACGACATCTTGAAACGCGGTGCGGGTGGCACAGTGGTGCCGGCTCCAAATAGCAAATCAACGAGCGGCTCCGGCGCCGATTCGGATGCTTCCGCCCCGGATAAGACGCCGTCGTCGAATCCGGCCTCCAACCCGCCCTCGAAAGGCACAACGCCGCGTGACGGTGCAGACTCCGGTGGAACCTCGGATGAAGAAAGGTCGCATGAACCGGCGGGGTCGAAGCAGCTGCGCCCCCAAAACGTGAATGGGCAGAAGGAGCCGGAGCGTCAATCGCGGCCACAGTCGAAAAAGGATCGTATCTTGGATCTGCACCG
>CAYFQV010000003.1:40404-45083 GCA_964345195.1 uncultured Spirochaetaceae bacterium | reverse complement strand
CGGAGCGTCAATCGCGGCCACAGTCGAAAAAGGATCGTATCTTGGATCTGCACCGAAAAGGTATTGCTTCGAATATAATTGCAGGGCGAGTGGGATCGACGATTGGAGAGGTGGAGTTGGTGATTTCTCTGGCGGAAGGCACGGAGTAAGATGAGCTTCATAGTTGGCATTGATCTCGGAACGACCAATAGCGTGGCGGCCTTTCTGGATGCGGGAGAGGTGAAGATCATTCCGAATGAGCGGGGAAACCATCTAACCCCTTCGCTTGTCTCTCTGTCGGATGACGGCGAAACCCTTGTCGGCGAATCGGCGAAGAATCAGGCCGTCATGTACGCCGACCGCACTGTGCGCCATGTGAAAAGACGCATGGGCTCGAAAGAGATGCTCGAGCTCGGAGACAGGCACTACAGTCCGGAGGAGATCAGCGGCTTCATCCTCCGGCATCTGCGCCGTCAGTGTGAGTCGTATCTGGGCAGTCCCGTAGAGGAGGCGGTTGTCAGCGTTCCCGCCCATTTCTCGGAGGCCCAGCGCCGCGCTACCATTGAGGCCGGCCGCTTGGCGGGCTTGCGCGTGCGTCGATTGATTAACGAGCCGACTGCCGCGGCACTTGCGTATGCGCGAGACCGGAAGAGCGACGGTCGTTACTTGGTCTACGACCTCGGTGGCGGAACCTTCGACATTACGTGTCTGGAGAAGTCCGGGAACACCTTCACGGTGAAGGCGAGCCGGGGCGACAGTCGTCTTGGCGGGGCCGATTTCGACGCCCTGCTTCTCGAGCGTGTACGCAGTTCTTTTGCCGAAGAGGCCGGTTTCGATTTTGGCCGGGATACGGTGTTGCTCCAGCAGCTGACCAATCTTATAGAACAGGCAAAGATTGAGCTCTCCTCTCGATCCGGTACCATGATTGGAATGCCCTTCGTTGGTTCCGGGACACCCATTCACCTCCGCTATACTGTGGACCGGGACGAGTTCAACGAGCTTATTGGGCCGTTATTACAGCGGAGTATCGATCTAACCATGGAGTGCGTTCGTGATGCCGGATTCGGGCTGGATGGAATAGACGGCCTTGTCTTATCCGGTGGCTCAAGCCGGATTCCACTGGTGCGGACGTACCTCCATCGCGCCCTGGGCTTGGAGACGGCCGGAATGGTGAATCCGGATGAGATCGTCGCCGTCGGTGCCGCGGTTCAGGCGGGTATCGTGGGGGAAAACCGCGACAACATATCGCTGAACGACGTTACGCCTTATTCTCTCGGTGTAGAGATCGAAGAGGACCGGTACGTACGAATTTTGGAACGTGACACGCAGATCCCCACTACGGCGCGACGGGTTTTTACCACGGTTAGTGACAACCAGAGCTCCGTCGAGATCCGTGTACTCCAAGGGGATCACGAACAAGCCTCGTTGAATCGCTCTCTTGGACGCTTCCTACTCGGTGGCATTCGCGACGGACAACGCGGTGAGCCGCGCATAGAAGTCAGTTTCACCGTGGATGCGGACGGGATCGCCCACGTCACGGCCCGGGACATTGACACCCACGTGGAGCAGCGTATAACCGTGACACCTGAGCCGGAGGAAGGTGAGAGTGCGGAGGTCATGGCGCAACGCTTATCTTCGTTGGTGAATCGCGTATCGGCTCTTGCGGCGCATAGTCAACAGCATGTTGATCACGATTTCGCGGGAGAGGTTGATGAGTTACTGGACTTCAGTCGTCGGGCGCTGGAGTCGCGGGAGTCGCGACACCTCCGGGAATCCCAGATAGCTCTCGAGGCGGTGCTTCACGAGCTGAACGCCGCGATAGAGGACGGAGTATCCCGGAATGAAGGTGCGTGACGCCTATCGCATCTTAGAGGTACCACCCGGTAGTGGCTCGGCAGTTGTGCGTAGATCCTACCGTTCGCTCTTGAAGAAGCACCACCCCGACCTTAGCGGTGTTCATGGAAGCGCTGCACAACTGGAGCGTGTGATTGAGGCGTTTCGCTTTCTGGTGGATAACGACCATCTAACTCCGGACGATTCCGATGAAAGCGGACTACACCAAGATGCGCGACGATCTCGTGCCGAACAATCGGGGCGGGCGTCTCGGCGGTCGGCTCAAGGTGGGTCGAAGCGAGGCCCGGCCAACGAAGCGAGAGGCCCGGCCAACGGGGCCCGTAACAGCTACGCCGGTACGGGCTACGCCGGTACGGGCTATGCTGCGGGACGAGAGGACCCGTGGGAGGCTACGAGAAAAGCCGGCGATTCCGGGGGAGGCTCCCGCAGGGAATCGGGCGGTCGAAATGACCGGATGGATGTCTTCGATCTGGGCGAGCTCGTCGTATCAGCTGAGCGCCCGGAAACCCGGGCCTTCGCGGCAAAGAGCCTCGGAAACTCCGGAAAACGATGGACGGTTGCTTTTCTGCGAGCGGCTTTGAACGACTCCTCCGAGCTGGTTGTTATCTCCGCCGTGCGCGCGCTCGGGCGACTGAAGGTTGTCCAATGCGCGGGCGAGTTCGCCAGTCTGTTCTTCCACGGAGGCGACGACCTTCGGCATGCGATACTTGATTCCATAGAAGAAAGTGGGCGCGCTACGGCCTTTCGTTCCGTGATTGTGGAGGCGTTAAAGGTATCCGACGGTGAAGTACGCCGACGTGCGCTACGGCTTTTTGCACAGTCCCGCAGAGAGGAAGCCCAATGAACGACGAGCTCGAACGTCTCTATCTCCAAGATGTCGATGTAATGATCGACGCGTTGCGGCACATAGTCCCCTCACTCTTTACGGATGTCGAGGACGGCCGGCGATTGGATAAAGCGTTCCGCTATGCGCATTCGATCAAATCCCAGGCAGAGGCCGTCGGTCGTCCCGCGGTTGCTCAAGAGGCGCACGCCCTCGAGGAACTTCTCTCAACGGCGCGGACATCCGGTGTCGGAGTTATCGACGAGCTGCAGTTGCGGGATCGTCTTTTCGCACTGCATGCGGCATTCGCCGAGGAACAAGGGGGTGCAGCCCCGACGTCGGCCGGTCACGGTGATTCGCCGGTGGCGGAGAAGGTGCGAGAAGAAGCTCCCGATAAAGACGCGCCGTTGCTGCTTGAAACCGCCGAGCATCGTGAAGCGAAGCTGAGCCAAGAGCTGCGAACAATGGTTGGCGAAGCGGAGCAGCGGGGCGAGCGAGCTTACCTGATCACCGTCGCGCTTTCCGAGAGCTCGGCAATGCCTCAGATGCGATCATATCTGATACAGACAAACCTGGAGCGGAACCTGGCGGTCCTGACAAGCTGGAATGAGACGGTGGATAAAGGATCTCAGGCTAGTAGCTCTCTCTTCCGAGCGGTGGTTACCACCACGCGCTCCGAAACCGAGATCCGGAAGCTCGTTCAGGTGGATGAGGTGACGGAGATAGAGGTCGATGCTGTCGGCCCTCGATCTCCGTTGTCGGACGAAACCGACGGCGAAGGCGATGACACGGAAGCAAATGGCTCGGTGAGCGAGCGCGCTCACCTGTCCGCTACCGAGCTCATTCCCGTTCTATCCGCGGCACGGCGACTTGCGCGGGATGCAGGGATTGAGGGGCGAGACCGTGAGCATCTCCTCGAGCTGCTTCGCAATGCCGCGGGCTTTGCGGGCCGTATACGAGATGATCTCGAAGAAGATCTCTCCGACAGTTTCGGACCCATCGCGCGCTCGGTACGTAAGCACGTCCTGCAAATGGCGACGGACCGCGGGAAGTCCGTCGACGTGAGGATTCTCGGCGCGTGGACGCGCCTGCCTTCCGGCTTGGAAAGCACGATCGGTGACGTTTTGGTGCAGCTCGCCCGGAACAGCATTGATCATGGAATTGAGTCCATCGCGTTGCGACACTCCCTCGGTAAGGCCGACGAGGGGGCGATCACTCTCGGGGCTGAGCGCACTGAGCGCTGGGTATCCCTATGGGTGGAAGACGATGGAGCCGGTATAGACGAGTCTATCGTGAGGCACTCCGAAACGGCGAGTGCGTCGACGGATGGGAATACCGAGGCTACGGAGGATGGCTCCCTCATCGACATTCTCACGACGCCGGGCTTTACTACTGTGGACGGCGACCGCCGTTCCTCCGGGCGCGGTGTCGGCTTGGACATCGTTCGACACACCGTGGAAACCTTGTTGTCCGGTCGGCTCTCGGTCGAATCCCGGCCCGGCGAAGGTACACGTTTCACATTGCAATTCCCCGCAGCGGCACGCGCCTTGGATGTGTTGGTCGCGGCAGTGGGACGGCGCCGTCTGGCGATCCCTCAGCTGCTTATCAACGAGGTTCGCGAGTTGCAAGCAGGCGAAGCTGTGACGAGCGAACGGGGGGAGCGCTTTGTTGCAATGGGCGGCGCCTACACTCCCATATGCGGCGTGGGACACGCGCAGGTAGCCGAAAGTGGATCGGTCGGGATTCTCGTCAACGGGGCCGCCGGGGGAGTGGTGCTGATTGTGGATCGAGTCATTGCGGAAGAACGGGTCCTGCGCTATCGCAGTAACCCGTATTTGGTTTATTCTCAAGCGCTCGACCGAACCGTAGCGCTCTTGGTGCCGCTCCACGGGTGCTGAAAGCCGCTGTGCACGGACTACACAAAATCCACCCGACATAAAATCAATCGGACAAAAAAAAGACGGTATGCCTGGACGTCGTAGGAGCATACCGTCAAAAAGAAAGGCACATTTGCTTCCCTTTA
>CAYFQV010000003.1:39134-40304 GCA_964345195.1 uncultured Spirochaetaceae bacterium | reverse complement strand
AACCAATCTTTGTATACGGCCATGCGCTGGTCGCTGAGGACCTGAGAGCCGTCATTCGCGCGTGTGAAGTAGGGACGTCCACCTTCAATGTAGGAAACTTGCAGCCCTTCAGCGGGCTGAATACGATCGGCAATTGTGTGACTACGCTCCTCGAAGAGACTGCCCGTGACGTGAGTTTGAAAACCCGGATAACCGAGGTCGAGGCCGGCAAGGTATATCGGGTCCGCGCCGACATGACGGGCGAAATCCCACGCCGTCGTAGTCACGGATCCGCCGGTCCCCAGGCTGCCGAAGGGTGTTCGGGCGGCCTCCAGGAAGCGGCCGAGAGGAAAGAGGCTACTGCAGAGAAACACGGGGCGCTCGAGAACGCGAAAGGACCGGGGATGCGTGGCGGACTCTCCAATGACGAGACTGTGCGAGAGATCCAGATTGTCCACGTGCCGTGTATTCCAATACTGTGGATCAACAACGACGATGAAGTCCGGTTCAACGCCTACCCGCAGTAGTGGTGGGACCGCCGTATCTACGGCGATCACCACGGTACGGGCGGCGAGATCCGGTATTGCCGGCAGTGCTTCGTCCAGACTCGGTCCTCCGGCACAGACGGTCGCCGGCGTACCCCTGAAGACGTTCTCCCACTCGGCAACTCGCCTCGCGGTGGCAAGGCGGCCGGCGTTTGCCGCCAGGTTACGGACCCAGCGTCGTCCGAATCGACGGAGGGTATTGCTGTTTACTTCTTGCCGCTCGATGTAGCGTCGCCGAGCATGCTCAATGCCGCGGTAATACTCATGGTCGGGACCGGTGGTCCCCGGGAGGCCGAGGGCCGTTGCCCGGCGCGTTCGCAGGCCGCTGAGAAATTGTGTGAACTCCGCCGGGCTCGGCGCGATCATAAGGCGCAGTCTGGGATGCATTAAGAGCTTGTCCATGAGACGCGTGGATAGCGCCGCCGCCAGCATGCGGAGGTCGGCTTCGACCACAACAATAGCTTCGTCCGTCGTGGTCTCTAACAGCGCCTCAACTAGATACGCCAAACCTATTCCGTAGATCACGTAGCAATCGCCGGCCTGTTGGGTAAGGCTCGCCGCGATACGCGTTGCCTCCCGCCGCGGCGAATGTCTGCTGTGCAGATAGTGTGTACCCCTGCGGGCGGTTGGAAGACCGGAGCGTGAG
>CAYFQV010000003.1:36562-39034 GCA_964345195.1 uncultured Spirochaetaceae bacterium | reverse complement strand
TCGGGTAGCTTGGGAACGGAAACCGCCACACGGCCGGAATGCTCGATCTCTTCGATACCCTCACGGGGAATGCCGAGGTGCGGAACAAGAAACTCAGTGGCTTCCCGAAGAATGGGCACCGCAATCCGTCCACCGTAGAAGCTGTCTCCTCGAGGATTATCGATTATCACATAGGAGATGATCCGTGGGTCATCCGCCGGGAACATGGATAGTGCGGAGGCAATGAAACGGTCGTCCGAGTAGGAACCTTCGCGCCGGTCGAATACCTCCGCCGTTCCAGTCTTCGCCGCGATATCGATTCCGTCGATCGCAATGCGGCGGGCGGTTCCCCCGCCCTGGGTCGCGCCGTACATAGCCGTTCTAATGCGGCGGGCTGTGTCCGCGCTGAGTACTTGTCGTACCGGCCGGCGGTCGTACTCGCGTACGGTTCTACCATCGTGGGTTACGACCTTCTTGACAATGTTTGGACGAAGAAGGACGCCGTCGTTGGCCAGTGCCGTTGCGGCGCTGATCATCTGCATGGCGGTTACGCCGATCTCCTGACCCATGGCTACCGTTTGCTGCGTCCTTCCTGACCACTCCCAGGGGCGTTGAAGTAGGCCGCGCTCCTCCCCGTTCAAGGAGATGCCCGTCTTTTCGCCGAAGCCGAAGAGCTTGATCATCTGGTAGAACGCGTCGCGCGGGACTGTCTCGGACGCGTACGCGGCGCCGACGTTACTCGAATACTTGATGATTCCAGCGGTGGTGATCCGGCCGTAGTTGCCGAGGTCGTGAATGACGAAGTCTTGCGCATCGTTCACATAGCCACCGGAGGTCTGAAAGGTCGTGTCCATGGAGATTCCTCCGAGCTCGAGAAAGGAGGAAATCGAGAAGACCTTAAATACGGAACCGGGTTCGTAGATGAACGAAATCGGGCGGTTTCGACGTTGGTTTTCGGAGTACGCGTAAAATGTGTTGGGATCGAAGTTCGGCATGGAAGAGTAAGCCAAGATGTCGCCGTTCCGGGCGTCGGCAACCAAGAGCATTACGGCGTCGGCATCGTGCTGCTCTAAAGCCTGCCCGGCCAACTCGTCCATTCGGTGTTGCACGGCGACGTCGATGGTCAGTACCAGTTGATCGCCGTAGCGGTCACCCTCTTCCGGCGCCGGCGAGAGCACGTCGTCAAAGACGTACTCTACGCCCTCGAGCCCTTGATTGTTGACTCCCACGTAGCCGATTACATGGCTTGCAGCATTGCGTTCCGGGTAGCTGCGCCCGACATCCGGCTCGAGGCTGAAGCCTTGCAGTCGGCCCTGTTGCTGCAGCTCTTCGATCGCAGTGCTCTGACTCGGGGTGATCGTGCGGGCAACGACTACGTAGCCGTCCTCACCGGCGAGGCGGGACATGATCTCCTCGTCGTCGCGATCCAGAACACCGGCAAGCTCGGACGCGGCGCCCGGGACGTCGGGAATGTTGGGCATCCACGCAGTGACGGTATCGAGTTCGGTCTGAATGGCCAGAATGCGTCCGTTTCGGTCGAGTATGGGACCTCGTTCGGTGGGAATCGGCTTACCGTCAACCGTGCGCGGGGGCGGCGCCGCGTCGAGTATCATAATCGAACCGTACCGATACAGAAGTCCCACGAAGGCGACTCCGAGGAGGATGAATACGATGCGGAATCGTTTACGGCTCTGATTATCCACTCGCTACTCTCTCAGTCATGCCTCTGTTCGCCCGACACCGCTTCTAATCCTGGCCTTTGAGGGGCAGAAGGGTTCCGAATACATCCAACATATGAATGGGCCCGTAGTGACGCGAATCCCGCGATGCGAGTCGGTTGTCCCCGAGGACGAATACACTGCGCGGAGCGATAGACGACCGTCCGGCCAGCTGCTTGTGTGCAAAACCCGACAGATCCACAGTGGTGGCGCCGACGTGAGTGCCTCCCTGAGTAACGGCGATCGAATCACCTGCAACCGCGATCGCTCGTTTAACGGTCAACGCACCGTCAACGGGATTGTGGAAGAACACAACTTCTCCTTGCCTCGGTTGCCCCCATCGAACGAGATACGTATCGATGAGCGGAGGCTGCAATCCATAGGCCAGGCGGTTAACGAGGACAACTTGATTGCTCCGGAGCTTCGGGGCCATAGACTCGCCGCTGATTCGTACGACGTCGACTGCCGAAGCCAATAGGGCAAAGGCTACAACGACCACTACCACAACGAAGCGGATTCGCACATACGTCTCCCAGTTGCCGATGCGCGTTGCGCATCTATGCGCCGTTACTATAATACTCGGCTGTGTTCTTGTCGATATGAAAAGCGGGATGGGAAACGTGATACAACAACAGCATATTGACCGCCGGAATCGCCGGCCGGGTGCGCGCAACGCTCCGGGATCTGCATTGGCCGTCCGTGATCAAGGCGCAGTTCTCGCCGAAACCTTGCAACGAAAGGCTCCGAATCGTCGGAAAAGCGGACAACGCGGTCA
>CAYFQV010000003.1:30935-36462 GCA_964345195.1 uncultured Spirochaetaceae bacterium | reverse complement strand
CCGCTTTTAACGTGGCGGTGGCCCGTGTATTCGATGAAGAGCTGCAGCTCCGGAATATGCCGCTTCTCGTGGCGGCATTCTGCGCGGTGTTCGCCCTGAACACGGTGCTCGATACGCCCTCGGGGCTCTCCCGAATCGCCATGCCGACTCCGGAGATCGCCATGCCGGCGCGCGAGGGTAATCGTGTACTCCTCGAGTCCTTTTCATCCGAGCAAAATTACAGCGTACTCGGTGAGTCCCTATCAGTGAATCCGGACCGTTTCACCCGGCTTCAGGTACAGGAGTATACTCTCGTGGCCGGTGATACACTCTCCGAGATCGCGAATCGCTTCGGTCTGAACATGGACACCTTGGTTTCCTTCAATCAGATCGAGGATGTTCGGCGCCTGCAGGTCGGCACGTCGTTCCGAATACCTAACCGCGACGGTCTCCTCTATAAGGTACAGCGCGGGGATTCCCTCTCGTCGATAGCCGCTGAGCACAATACGTCGGTGAACGCGATCCTGGATGCAAACGACATGGCGAGCTCTACGATTGCGGTGGGGGATGTTCTCTTCGTACCGAATGCGCGGATGAACAGCACCGAGTTGAAGCTGATTCTGGGCGAGCTGTTTGTCTATCCCGTGCGGGGGACCTTCACTTCCGGGTTCGGTATGCGGAACGATCCTTTCACGGGGCGCCGTCGCTTCCATAATGGCGTTGACTTCGCCGCTGCCGTCGGAACTCCCATTGGCTCAGCCATGCCCGGAAGCGTAGTGCACACGGAAACGCAGAGCGGAAACTACGGCAAATTCGTCATTGTACGACACGACGGTGGATTCCAGACCCTGTACGCGCATCTAAACGACATCACGGTACGAAAAGGGCAGTACGTGGCACAGGGCCAAACGGTCGGTACCATGGGCAATACGGGACGAAGCACCGGTCCGCATCTGCACTTCTCGATAATCCGCAACGGCTCCTTTGTGGACCCGCTTCAGTTTTTACATTAGAATGCGATACGAAACGCAATAGGGAGATTGAAGCACAAATGCGACGACTAGCAATAATTGTAATCTGCCTGTTGGCGGTGTTTACCCTGATTAATGCATACACCGGCGACGCGGAAGCGGCAGCGGCCGAGACGGTGGAAAATTCCGTGGAAGATCCGCCTAGTATGGATTAGCACAAGCGAGATTTCCGTACTGCCCCCGCGCGCTTTACCACAAAGACTCCTCCACTCCGGCAATCCACTTCGTCATTGATACAGTGACATGAGTAAGCTCAGTAAAATGGCTCCGGCCGATCCCTTCTCAACGCCCGTGGCAGTGTTTGTATTTTTTCCCGCTCCCACATGGACACGGATCGTTGCGACCGACTTTCGGGACACTGTGCTGCACGGCTGTACGCTGAGGCGCCGTTGCAGTTGCGGTCCCGCCGCTCCCGGCGCCGCCCCGCCCGGCGGCTGCGCCGCCTCCTGCTCCGATCATCTGCATTCCCGCGTGGCTTGCCTGTGTGGCCGAGGCAGGTTGAACAACGCGAGATCTGTTACGGAAGCCTTCTGCCTTCACGGCAAATAGCTTTCGCGCAATGGTTGTGCGAATGTTGTAGATCAACTCGTCGAATATCTGGAAGCCTTCCAACTTGTACTCGAGGAGTGGGTTCTTCTGCGCATAGCTTCGCAGATACACGGCTTCACGTAAGGACTCGAGGTTCTCTAAGTGATCCTGCCAGCGCGCATCGATATTGCGGAGGTACTCGTGCCGGATTGCCTGATTCAGCTCCGCAGTCCCGGCGGCTTCCTCCTTCTCTTTAATGTCCCGCCGCATGTCCGACAGCAAAGTTGTCCGCAGTTCTTCGATCTTCATCTCGAAGAGCTCTTCCAGCGGTCGCTCCGTGACGTAAAACAGACTCGTCTTGAGCTCTTCTATGAACTTCGCGAGCAGTTGTTGATCCTGACCTCGGGCATCGATATACGGCTGCAGCTTCTCGTCTATGAAGTCCCCGGCAGTCTGCAGCACACGCTCGGTGAGCCGATCGTCCTTGAGAATCTCGTCGCGCTGCGAATAGATGAGTTTTCGTTGCTCGTTGAGGACATCGTCGAACTCCAAGAGGTGCTTTCGAATGTCGAAGTTGCGCTCCTCAACTTTGGTCTGGGCGCGCTCAATGCTCTTGTTGATGATGGGATGGTTCAGCGGCTCTCCGGGCGGGAGGCCTCGTTCCATGAGGCCTCGGAGGCTGCCGCTACTGCGTCCGAAAAGGCGCATGAGATCATCATCGAGGGAGAGGAAGAAGCGAGACCGGCCCGGATCTCCCTGCCGTCCTGAGCGGCCGCGGAGCTGATTGTCGATGCGGCGTGACTCGTGACGCTCGGTCCCCAAAACATAGAGGCCGCCGAGCTCCTTGACCTCGTTGTACTGGGATAGCCAGCGCTCTCGTTCCCTACGATATGCTATCCAGTAGTCTTCCTCAGAAGCGTCGGTGCCGACCGCACGGCGGGCGCGAAACTCGGGGTTTCCACCGAGCTTGATATCCGTACCACGTCCCGCCATGTTCGTGGCGATCGTTACCGCTCCTTTGGAGCCTGCTTCGGCAATGATGAGCGCCTCGCGAGCGTGGTTCTTTGCATTGAGGATCTCGTACGGAACGCCGCGCTTCTTGAGCAGGGTCGCGATTTCCTCGGAACGCTCGATCGACACCGTCCCCACCAGAACAGGTTGCCCCTTCTTGTTCACCTCCGCGATCTCATCGCAGATTGCCTCGTATTTGTCCTCCGCGGTGACGTAGATCAAATCGTCTTCATCCGATCGTACGACCGGCAGATTCGTTGGAATGACGGCAACGTCGAGACCGTAGATTTTCCCGAACTCCTTCTCTTCGGTCTCCGCCGTTCCGGTCATGCCGGCCACTTTCTCGTACATGCGGAAGAAATTTTGGAAGGTGATGGTCGCAACAGTACGATTTCGCTGGGCGACCCGGATCCCCTCTTTCGCCTCGATCGCTTGGTGGAGACCCTCGGAGTACCGCCGGCCGTAGAGAATGCGACCGGTGAACTCGTCCACAATTTGCACCGCCCCTTCCTTGATGACGTATTGCTGGTCCTTGTGGAACAGGCGTTGTGCCTTGAGAGCTTGCGTGGCATAGTGGAGGTATTCGAAGTTCTCTTCTTCAAAAAGTGATGAGCCGATCAGCTTGTATTTTTGCAGAACAGCTTCGAGGTGATTTAGCCCTTCATCCGTAAAGGTAATGCGCTTACTCTTCTCATCTACTTTGTAGTCACCCTCGGGCTCTTCAGGGTAGTCATCCGTTTCCGGGTCCTTGGCGCATTCGACGAGCTCCTTAACCACCCGGTTCACTTCGACGTACTTGCGAACGTCGTCTTCCGCTTGTCCGGATATAATCAGCGGTGTCCGCGCCTCGTCGATGAGAATCGAGTCGATCTCATCTATGACGGCGAAGTGGTGCCCTCGCTGCACCTTTCGAGACGCGTCGTAGCGCATGTTGTCCCGCAGGTAGTCGAAGCCGAACTCATTGTTTGTTCCGTAGGTGATATCCTGCTCGTATCCATGCGTACGTTCCTCGTTGTCCATCTGGCTGGCAATGTAGCCGACGCTCACGCCGAGGTAGCTGTACACGGGTTCCATCCAGGCTGCGTCCCGTGAAGCCAGATAGTCGTTGACCGTGATCACGTGGACACCTTTGCCGGTCAGAGCGTTCAGATAGATGGCCGTGACGGATGAAATCGTCTTGCCTTCCCCGGTCTTCATCTCCATGATGCGTCCCTGATGAAGGACGATGCCGCCCATGAGCTGTACATCGTACAGACGCTCCCCTATGGTGCGCCGAGCGGCCTCTCGGACCATGGCAAAGGCTTCGGGGAGGAGATCGTCGAGCGCGCCGCCGCTGTTGAGGTGCTCTTTGAATTCATCAGTCTTGGCACGGTAGTCTTCGCGCGTAAGGTTCATAGCCCACGGTTCGAGCTCGTTTATGGCTCTGACCATGGGCAGAAGCTGTTTCTGGTCCTTTTCGTGCTTCGACCCGAACAGAGCCTCAATCGTATTCTGAATCATGCCTCCAAGCTATCCCCTGCATAGCACGGAGGTCAAGATTGACACAGCTCGGTGCCGTCCCTACTATCACGACAGCGAAGGCAGCCCTGAATGGTTCGATCAATGAGTCACGCGTCGCACAGTAATAGAAGGCACCTCAACAGTAGACACCCAGGCTGCTTCGTGCGACACACGTGCCGTTTCGTGACGTCGTGGAAGACTAAAGTTGTGCTTGTTCTTGCCTGCCTCCTTATTCTTGCGAGTTGCGAGAGCTCACAGCCGCGTTCTCTGGAACGTGAGAAGCTTTTCTCGCTCTCCATCGGCCGGGCCGAAGACGAAGTGGATCTCTACCGGCGCCGGAGCGATCCCTTGATGCAACGGAACCATCTTGCCATGCAGGACGGTTTCTTCTACTTGAGTAATCCCGCAAGCAACAAGGTGATGGAGCTCACGAGCTACGGGGACCTTATCTCGCTCTGGTACAACCCTGATGAGAACCCTCAGCCGGTGCTACTGCAGGCCGAGGCCTCCGACGACGAGATTGTGAATCGCCGGGCGCATCAATATCCCTTCACGCGCGTTGGTGATATAGCTGTTACCGCGGATAAAGAGCTCTACGCGGTAGACTTGGTTACTGAAGAGCGCTCGATCTTCGATGACAACCTCGGCGTCATGTTGAATCGTATTGTGTTACGATTCGATTCCGCCGGACGTCTTGTGGATTACATTGGGCAGGAAGGAACCGGGGGAACCCCGTTTCCCTATATCCAGCGCATCGGCGTGTCCGCCGGTGGAGAGCTGGTCGTGGTGTCGAAAACTGCCGACGTATGGCTGGTCTTCTGGTACGATGCGCGGGGCAATCATCTCTATACCGTCGAGATATCTCTGGACCGACTACCCATTCCAGAGGATCTGGTGGAGCCGAATGATAGCCGCGAGTCAAGCGCTAGTGATAACGGAGCCACCTCCGACGTTATCCCGATTCTCGAAAGCCTGCACCCCGACGTCGAGCAACGCCGGGTGTTTCTGAAGCTCAACTACTACGAAGAAGCCGTTGATGAACAAACCGGCACCGGATCCGGCATCTCAACCCGTTCATCGCGAATCTACTGGCTCGATCTAGCGAGCGGTCGGTACGAAGGCTATGTCGACATCCCGAGGAACTCCGACACCGTAACGGAGGGTACAATCTTTGATCGAGCCGAGCTTGAGTTCATGTACGACTTCGTCGGGACCGCACGGGGTGGGCATCTCTTTCTCTTAAGCCGAGAGACCGAAAAGAATACTGAGCTTCTGATCATGAACACTGAAGGCCGGGTTGTCCGTCGCCGAATGCTTGCCATTGAAGACGGCTTGACCTCGCACAAGGAGTTCTCGGTGTCGAAAACGGGTATTCTGAGCTCAATGCTTGGATTCGATGATCACGTTGACATTGTGTGGTGGCGGAGTGATCGCTTTATTGGGGGCTCCTAAGGAAGCACCCGCGCCGGCAAGCCCAT
>CAYFQV010000003.1:15700-30835 GCA_964345195.1 uncultured Spirochaetaceae bacterium | reverse complement strand
TCACATTGTGTTTGTGTGTGGCAACGGCAACAACGGGGGTGACGCAATGGTCATGGCTCGGGCGTGTTTCGAGGAAGGCGTGCACCGTGCCACGGTGCTCCTCGCCCGCGGGACCGCCAAAGGCAGCGCCGAGCAGAACCTCACCATCAACCGCAATCTCGGTGTGCGCATCGGGACGGCGGATGTCTCCGCCGCGGAAGAACCCTCCGATTCCGTTGTCTCGACCCGCGATGTGCTGGAAAGCGCGGATCTCATTGTCGACGGGATCAGCGGGACCGGCACATCCGGGGGACTACGCCCACCCGTGAGCACGCTCGTTGACTTGATCAATGAGCATCCCGCAGCCGTTTACTCCGTGGACGTCCCAAGCGGGATCTCCGACGGTTTTTCCGATGGCTTGCCGGCGGTAGCCGCCGACGTAACGCTTACCATGGGCACGCCGAAGCAGTGTCTCTACCTTCCAAGTGCGCGGTCGAAGGCCGGGGATATTGTGACCGTGCCCGTGGGTTTTCCCAAGGAGCTCCTCACGAACCCGGAGTTTCCCGTCGATCTAGCGGAGCTTTCCGACCTCGGCATACTCCTCCCTCCGCTGCGACGACAAAGTTATAAGATGACCCGTGGTGTTGTGGCGGTCTTCGCCGGTGCGCTCGGCACCGGCGGTGCAGCACTTCTCAGCGCGGAGGCGGCTGCTCGCAGCAGCGCAGGCATGACGCACCTGTTCGTAGACCCGGATGCCTATGGGGTGGTCGCCGGAGCGGCGAATCCGTCGCTCATGGTGCATCCCGCCTCGGATAGTGTCACCGCGGATCTCGCTAGGGCGCGGGCCTGTGTTGCAGGGCCCGGCTGGGGTGTCGGGGAGGTTCAAAAGCAGACGCTGCGAACCCTCGCATCCTCGGGCACTCCGACGGTTCTGGATGCCGACGGACTCAACAACTACGCCGACATGGCCGGTAGGTCGGCCACCGCCGAAAGCCGGGAATACGTCCCGCCGGCGTTTTCCGGAGAGTGCGTGCTCACGCCGCATCCAGGTGAGTTCCGACGACTTGCCCGAGCGTTCAACATGGATACCGAAACGCCCGACGATGAGGCGTATCGGCCGGAGCGACAGCCGGATCTCCTGCGGCACGTTTCCGCGCTCGCGGATGCGAGCGGCTGCGTGGTCTGTTACAAGAGTCACGTCGTCTATATTGCAGCACCATCGTCCGACGCACCCGGAGACGGAACGATTCGGGTAGTTGACGGCATGACACCGGAGCTCGCCACTGCGGGAGCTGGGGACGTGTTGGCCGGGCTTATCGCGGGACTTCTGGCCCGCGGCATCCCGGCCGCCCAGGCCGCCGTGGCCGGTGTCTTGATCCATCAGGAGGCGGGGCGCCGTGCGTGCCGAGAAAACGGGTGGTTCATTGCGTCGGACCTCCTCCCGGAAATCGGGCGCGTAGTAGCCGACTTTACCGAGACGGTGTATGAGTACTGAACGACCCACCGGTAATGAGCGGGAATTGTACTACAACTACAACCGCGAGGAGCGACTTGCACGACGGCCGGATCGTTACGAGTCTGCGAAGGGAGGACTGTTCAGACGAAATCGGTCGCTTTCCATCATTCTACTGGATGTCATGGTTATTCTTCTTATCTTCGGGATCTTTCGGGTATTCGTGTTCGGCGGCGATAACCAGCCGGAGCTGATGGAGTATCGTTTCAGTATGAGTCTTCTGGAGACCTCTCAGGGCGCCTTGGCCCTTGTGAATATCCGCGCTCCCGCTGAGCCGGCCGACACAAGCGGGATCGTAACGGTCACGTTTCGTCCCGCCGGCTCATCATCGGAGGGCGCTGGGCCGGCCGATGTGAAGGACTTGCTCCCGGAGCCCGGAAACGAGCGGCGAATTAGTGAGCTGTTTCCGGAAGGAACCACGCAGGTGGATGCGCTTGTATCGATCGATGACGGCAAACTGGAACTGTCCGCAACGCTGGACGACTCGTATTGACCAGGCAACTCTGCTTGCTCTATCCTACGTTCACCATCACTGTAAGAGGGGTTCACACAGATGTATCAGATTTATCTCCTCTCCGTGGTCTCGAATCTGTTGGCGGGGATCGCGCTATCTTTTCAAGGGATGGACGAGAAGCTCCAGCTCAGCTCGGTATTCAATCGGGATCTCATGGAGAACACCGGTTTTCGTCTCGGTTTGGGAGTTGCGACGTTTGTCATCGGTTTTCTGAAGTTCTTGGCTGTAAGTCCGGACGACGTGCCGGTGGTTGGAGATCTCATCCCCGCTCTTGCCGGATTGATCATGGGATTGATTCTGTTGTTGCAGTACTATCGCAGTCGCTCGACGGTCTCGTCGCCTGCGCTGGATAAGGTGGAGAACGTCTTCGGAAAGAACAGTGGTGTATTCGGTACGGCGGGGATGATTATCGCCGTATTGCACTTCCTGCTTCCTCGGATTTTGTTTCTCTAAGTGAAGATCTCCACTGCCGCCATCGTCATACGGGACGGAAAGGTGTTGGTGCTTCGTCGGAGAGCCGGCACGATTGCGGGATACTGGGAGTTTCCCGGCGGAAAAGTGGACGAGGGCGAACGCGTAGAGTCGGCGCTTGCACGTGAGCTCGACGAGGAGCTTGGTGTACACGCCGAGGTTGGTGCGGAGCTTGCACGAACCACTTTCGCGAACCACGGGCAGCGCTACGAATTGAGAGCTTTCGCAACCGAAATCTCCGACACTTCTTTTCAACTGAGAGACCACGACGCGATTAAGTGGATCGAAGCGTCGGCTCTTCGGGATGTCGAGCTTGCAGAGTCCGACCGCAAGCTTATTGCCGCTGTTGAGCGAGTGCTTCGCCAAGCCGAGAACCGCGGCGTTTAGCGCGGTTTTGCGGGAGCCGGCAGCTATCTGCGCCGCGTTCTGCGGCGCGGGCCTGAATATTGGGGAGGGGACTACAGCGTGTCGAGCCGAGCCGACCAGCTTATCGACGACCTCCGACAAGATGATGCCTTCATGGCCAATGTCACGGCGTGGCACGTGGTGGAAAGCAGAGATGGAAGCTATACTCCGCTGCCGGAGGATCTGAAGCCCGAGCTTAGCAGTGCCTTGAAGGCTCGGGGCGTTTCCCGGCTCTACAGTCATCAGGCGGAATCCTATGCGGCGGCGCGTAACGGCGAGTCCTTCGTCGTGGTAACGCCGACCGCAAGTGGAAAGACCCTCTGCTATAACCTGGCGACGTTACAGACCGTGCTCGAGCGTCCGGAGGCGCGGGCGCTGTATCTCTTTCCGACGAAGGCGCTTTCCCAGGATCAGCAGTCGGAGCTCGGGGAATCGGTTCTCATGGCGGATGTACCGGTGAAGGTGGCCATCTACGACGGTGACACGCCCCCTTCGCTGCGAGCCTCGGCCCGCGAGACCGGACAGATCATTATCAGCAATCCCGACATGCTCCACGCGGGCATTCTGCCCAATCATCCGCGCTGGATCACCTTCCTCAAACATCTGGAGTACATCGTGATCGATGAGCTCCATACGTACCGCGGCATCTTCGGCTCTCACGTTACCAACGTCGTCCGAAGATTGAGGCGGGTATGTGCGTTCTATGGGGCTGATCCGACGTTTATCGCCTGTTCTG
Source organism: uncultured Spirochaetaceae bacterium (assembly GCA_964345195.1). Lineage (GTDB taxonomy): Bacteria > Spirochaetota > Spirochaetia > DSM-27196 > PWMO01 > CAYFQV01. The sequence continues at coordinate 27,217 of CAYFQV010000003.1, read as the reverse complement.
CAACCATTGGAAATCCTAAGGAGCTCGCCGAGGGGATCGTCGGTCGGCCGATGAAACTGATCGATACGAACGGTGCGCCCCGCGGAAAGAAGCACCTCGTGCTGTACAATCCGCCGCTGCTAGATGCCGTGCAAGGGATACGCAAAGGGGTGGTGAACGAGAGCCGCCGCATTGCCGTTCGTTTGCTTAAAGAGGGCGTTAAAACGATTGTATTTTCCCGCTCTCGGGTGCGAACCGAGCTCATTGCCTCTTACATCAACAAGGCTTTGAGCAATATCTATACCGATAACAGTCGCATTCGCGTCGAGGCATACCGGGGTGGTTATTTGCCGAGCGAGCGGCGCGCCGTGGAGAAAGGCTTGCGAGACGGAACCCTCCACGGCGTAGTCTCGACGAACGCACTTGAGCTCGGGATCGATATTGGCGGCTTGGATGCCGCGGTGCTCGGAGGATTTCCGGGCTCGATCTCCTCCGCCTGGCAACAGGCGGGGAGGGCCGGTCGCAGAAGCAGTGTATCGCTTGCAATTGTCGTGGCTTCATCGGCCCCGCTCGATCAGTATATGGTGAAACACCCGGAATACTTCCTGGAACAGCCTCCGGAGTCTGCCTACGTGGACGCGGACAACATGTACGTCCTGATTGATCACCTGAAGTGCTCGGTGTTCGAACTCCCCTTCCGTGATGGTGAAGGCTTTCCGGGGCCTGTGGACGACTATCTGGACTATCTCGAAGAGGAGGGGACGGTTCGGCGAACGAACGGCGACTACTACTGGTCCGACCGCTCCTATCCGGCGGAAGAGATCTCACTGCGGAGTGCTCGCTCCGACAACGTGGTCATTGTGGACACGACCGGCGGTAAAGACGAGGTAATCGGAGAGACCGACCGCCCTTCGGCTAAAGAGCTCCTCTTCACGAACGCTGTTTATATCCACCGGGGTCGGCAGCACGTGGTGAAGGAGTTGGACCTAGAGAACCGTCGCGCCTATGTTGAGCAGACAAGCGTAAACTACTTCACGGATGCCCTTGTGAAGCGGGATATCAAGGTGCTGTACGAGGATCGCCGAGTTCCCGACCCGAAGTTGACAATGGTGGTGGGTGACATCCTCGTGCGGAGCCAGGTATCGAAGTTCAAGAAGATTCGCTTTCAGAGCCACGAGAACATTGGATACGGTGAGATTTACCTTCCCGAGGAGCAGATGCACACGCGAAGCGTGGCTCTGGTGTTCGAGGAGGCAACCGTGCTCGGCGCGGCGCTATCGCGTCTGCCCAAGGAGGCCGTCGCGACTGCTATCGCGCGGCTGGGTACCGTACTCAAGAACGTAAGTCCGGTCTTCTTGCTCTGTGATCCTGGTGATATCGGTGTCTCCGAACGCCTCAAGGATCCGCATTTTGGACAGCCCGCGCTATATATTTTTGACAACTATCCCGGTGGTAGCGGTATTGCCGAGGGCTTCGTAGAAAAGGTGGAACAAATTCGCGGGGCGGCGCGGGAACTTGTTGCCGGCTGTCCCTGCGAGGAGGGATGTCCGTCCTGTGTAGGACCCCGGGACAGCGACCGCGAGATCGGCGTAAATCCCAAGCGTGCGGTGTTGAGTCTTCTGCAGGCGTGGGAATCGGAGCATGATGATGCTGTACGATCGGCTGAAACAGATACGTGAAGCCAAGCGTGACCAGACCGCGTCCGGGGCGGAGGGGCGCAGCGCGGGGCATGACGGAGTGCGGAAAGAAGCCGACGCAGCGGTCGGCGCCCAATCCGTGGCTGCTACCGACTTAGGTTCCGAGTGGCGGGCCGAGTCGGAGTTTCTGTTCGTCCGGGATACCTTTATTGAGAACGCTGTTGCCGAGCAACTCCGGCGTGTATACCGCAATCACGAAGAATCGCGAGGCATGTGGTTGCTGCGCCCGGAGCTACGCTCGGGCTTCCATCCGGAGCAGCTCGTGTTCTTCGATCTCGAGACGACCGGACTCTCCGGGGGGGCAGGTAATGTTGCCTTTCTGGCGGGCTTTGGCCGGCTCGTGCCGAAAGGTGTTCAGCTCCATCAAGCGTTTCTTGCGGACTATCCGGGGGAATTGGAGTTCTTGCAGCATCTGCGAGGACTCTTGGGCGATCGTGACGTCCTTGTGTCGTACAACGGGAAGAGTTTCGATGCCCAAGTTCTCAAGACCCGCTTTCTCATGAATGGGATCGATCCTCTACGGAATCGGCACATCGATCTTCTCCATCCGGCCCGTCGCCTGTGGCGACGAATCCTGCCGGACTGCTCGCTGGGGACGCTGGAACGCGGCGTTCTCGATCTGCGTCGCGAGCTGGATATTGCCGGGTGGGAGGTGCCGGAGGCCTACTTTGCATATCTAACCGGCGCCGCCGACGGCGGCCTTGACCCGCTGCAGCGGATGAGTGCGGTGCTTGCCCATCACGAACAGGATATCGTCTCACTGGCGGTACTCATGGGGCGAATGGAGGCCCTGGCAGTGGAGGACGACGACACCGTACGTGTTGATCGGTATGAGCTCGGTCGGCTATTGACCGGAGGCGCTACGCCCGAGTCGCTCCGGGACAGAGGGCGAGCGGTGCTACATGAGCTGCTCAGGCCGAACCATCCCGATGCGCTGCGTGCGTCACTCTACCTAGGAACTCTCTACCGTCGAAACGGCGATCTCGGCCGGGCGGAAGAGGTTTGGTGGTTTGCATACGAAAGGCTGCGCAGCGTGGAGGCTGCGGTTGCCTTGGCCAAGCTCTATGAGCATCGCCGTCGCGACCTTCAACGGGCTGCGGAGATTGTCGGCTCTGCAGTCGGGTGGCCGCACGCTCGCCCCTACCTCACGTCGCTTCGCTATCGTCAAGAGCGGCTGGAGCGCAAGATCAGCCGGACCCATGGGAGTGACGACGTTGTGCGCGAGGCGGTTCACGGCAGGTACCGCGGCGGGCAACGGCGAATCGAGTCGGCTTTCAAGATCTAGCGGCGCTACGATTGATGAAGCTATCGGCGATCGCAAGAGTGCCGGCGATAGTAGATCTCAGCGATAGTAGATAATCGAAAAATCACCGGCTTTCCGGTAATCTAAACCGCTGTACATGGCAACGGCGGGTTTGTTGTGTTTTTTCACGAACAGCGTGGTTGCCCGTCCGTCCGCGGCAACTGCGTGGATGAGATGTCGCATGAGATGTCCGGCAATCCCGCGGTTGCGGTATTCCGGGCGAGTAAAAACCCCGCCGATTTGGTCGAAGCCCAGACCGCGCGCGTTGGTCGCCACCTTGGCGATCGCCCCCTCGGAGTTCTCTCCGATAAGCACCAGCTGCTGTTTGAGGGCGTTTCGAAGATTGTGCTCGACAATGCGTGGGTTTAGTCGCCGACCCGGGAGGAGCACTTCCTCTTTCTCGTAGGCTTCTTGCAAGGGAAAGAGCAGGTCGAAATCCTGCAGTTCGGCTTTTCGTACCGAAAGGAGATCAGGGTGGGTATCCCGGGTCGCTACGGGCCTAGCGGGACGCCACATGAGGTGGTACACCATTTCGTCCCGCGGCGATGCCGCGACAATACTCCGAAAGAGCGAGACGTCCCGACTGCGTCCCATAACCGCGCCGAACAGCAGAGGTGGTAGTCGTAACGGCATAAGAGCGCGGCTGTTGGATCGCGGGACGGCGTCGAATGAGTCGTCGAACACCGGGAGAACGAAGCCCGTAGAAGCCTGCAGGATTGCAGCACGCAGCGCACCGTCACCGTCCTCGTATATGGCCACTCGCTCCCGCAGCTTTGCCGGCAAGGCGAGCTTTCCGTCTATAGCTAGCTGAGCGGTGAAAGAAACACAGGCGTGCTCTCGATCCCGAAGAAAGCGTGTAAGCTCGGCAATATCTCCCTCTTCAGCGAATCGCCAGCGTCCGCGTCCCGTGTGTATCCGCATGGTGTCATGGAAGTGAGACCGGGAGCGTTCCTCCCGCGGGTATCTCACCACGAAGTGTCGCAAAACCCGCTTGAAAACTCTCCACACCCCACCCGTAAATGGCGATCGCCGCGCTCACCCAGGGTAGCTGTTGAAGGTAGACCGGTGTCAGGATCGACATGACGTAGACGCGGTCGCCAAGCGCCTCGCCGCTTCGAAGGATCTCACGCGTTGCCGGGTCCGAGAGGCAGAAGATAATATGATCGTAGTTCGGCGCACGACGCTGAAATGCGGCGATGTCGGCGGCACTAGCGCGGTAGAAGGTTCCGTCGCTAAGCTCAAGGCTATCCGCCCGGGGAATCTTGCGCGTTCCAACGCGCAGGAAGTCACGATCCTTGCCAACGAGCAGTACCGTGTCGTCGCTCGACAGTCTGAGCGGAAGATTCTGGTCGCGGACAATGGTGACACTCCGGGCGGCTTGATCCTGAAAAAAATCCGTCGCGTCGGTGTCGGGAATGAGACTTGAGATACGCGAGGGAGTTGGCTCGAGAGGAACCGCATCCGCGCCCTTCAGGTACTCCATCTTGGTGCGCAGTATACGGAGGACGGATGTGCGGATCTGCCGCCGGAATGCGGCATCCGCCTGGTACTCCCGGTATACGCGCCGCCAGATTTCGTCGTTCACTGCGGGTGTACGGGATAGCAGGATCATATCGTTACCGGCGCGAAGTGCCTCCAGACAAATCTCCGCGAAGTTCATGCCGTGTTCCGAACCGTAGGCCTGGGCTCCTCCCATATAGAGATCGTCGGTGATCACGATCCCGTCAAATTGGAGTCGGTTGCGCAAAACCTCTTTCTTAAAGTAGGGGGACAATGACGCCGGGCGATCGTTCCCGGTTATCTCAGGAAAGCTCAAGTGGCCACTGAGAATAGCCGGCAAGCCTTCGCGGACCATGAAGCGATACGGTACCAGGTCCCGATTCCACACTGTCTCAAAGGAGTCGTCGATCACCGGCAAAATCCCGTGAGAGTCGCCGGAGGCGTTGCCGTGCCCCGGGTAGTGTTTCGCCGTCGCGATTACTCCGGCTTCGCGCAACCCCTTGAAAAACGCCGTTCCGAGTACGGCGGTCTGCACCGGATTATCACCAAAGGCTCGGGGGCCGATTACATGTGCCTCGGGATTCACGTAGACATCCACGGTCGGCGCAAAGTTCATGTTGATGCCGAGCGCCCGCATCTCTCTGCCTATGAAGTAAGCGGTGTAGAAGGCGTCGTGGGGAAGTCCGGTAGCTCCAATGGCCATATTGCCCGGCGTTATGCTCGTCGCCCCTTTTACATGGCGAACCCAGCCACCCTCTTGATCCGTTGCGGTGAAGAGGGGAATCCCGAGCCTCGTTTGCGTGGCCTCTCGCTGGAGCGTTCCAATAGTCTCGGCGAGGGTTTCCAGGTTTTCGCTATTCCAGCCGAAAACTTTAATACCGCCTATGTTTCGCCGGCGAATCCACGACAATAGCTCCGGCGCCGGCTCCGTGCCGGCCCAGCCGACCATAAACACCTGGGCAACGATCTCTTCGTCACTCATGTCTGCCAGGAGTTCGGCGGCGAGCTTCTCCGGAGCTTCCGTGCTCCAGAAATCTCCACGCTCGGGAGTGGCGGCGTAGAGTGAGCCGGCGAGGATGTAAAACGAAAACAACAGAGCTAAGCGCTTCACGCGAGACGTCACCATGGCATACGAAACGAGCCGCGACGGCGCCGCGACTCGTTCCTTAGAATTGAGTTGAGTGTATACCGAAGCATGCTTCGGAGTCTACTCGCTCACGTTTTCACGATTATAGCGCTGCGACTTCGTACTTTTGATCCATGAGCTCGTCAATGTACTGAGATGCGCTGTGTGCCGCGATCGCGCCGTCGCTCGCCGCTACGATCAGTTGTCTGAAGGGAGTGGTTCTCACGTCGCCAACGGCGTAAAGACCCGTGGTGCTGGTCTCCATGTGCTCGTCGGTGTAGATATAACCCGCATCATCCTTATCGACAAATGGTACGAGCTCGGTCTGGGGAATGGAGCCGATGAATACGAAGACCGCATCCATTTCTTCTGTATACTCCTCGCCGCTCTCGGTATTCTGAAATGTGACGCTTCCGACCTTCTGTAATCCCATCATCCCCGGTTTTCCGTGGATTTCTTTGACGACGGTGTTGAAGCGTACATCGATGTTCTCATTGTTCAACACTCGTTGCGCGAGGGACTTCTGCGCACGGAAGCGATCCCGTCGATGCACCATCACCAACTTGTCGGTGAGCTTCGAGAGGAACTGTGCTTCGTCGCACGCTGCATCCCCGCCGCCGACCACAAGCATCTTGCGGTCCTTGAAGAAGGGCCCGTCGCAGGTTGCGCAGTACGACACGCCGCGTCCTTGAAGCTCCGATTCGCCGGGGACATCCAATCTGCGGTGTTGCGCTCCCGTTGCCAAGACCACGGTGTATGCGGAGAGTTCTCCCTCCGACGTCGACATCCGGAAGATATTGTCCTGCTTTTCAATGCCGTGGACGCTTGCTATCCGGAACTCCGAGCCGAACTGTTTGGCCTGCCGCTCGAACCGTTCGGTGAATTCTTCTCCATCGATCGGTTCCGGAAAGCCGGGGTAGTTTTCCAGCCCCTCGATTAAAAGACACTGACCGCCGTTCGCCATCTGCTCAACAAGTAGTGTGCGAAGGTTTGCGCGCGCGCCGTACTGGGCGGCCGCCAATCCGGCGGCACCGCCACCGACGATTATCAAATCGTAACTTGGGTGCATATAACTCCTCCTCTTCATACCGCCTTGTGAAGGCGGCAGACGGCGGCCTGGACAGTGGAAATCGGTCGCCCGATGATCCCACTTCGCGATCCCGTGCGCCGCCCTCTCGCGTTGTCTCTATATATAAGTTTTATAATATATAACAATTTTTGCTCAAACCGTCCAGTGCCGATCCGATGATATAAAAGAAGTAGCCGGAGTGGGACCAAAGGTCGGACTCCGGTTTTCGGAGGAGTTGAGTATGAGTCATGCCCGCGAAGCGTCGGAGCTCTTAAGCGCCTTAGAACAAGAGCTTGAGCTGCTGGACACCTTCGTAGCACGAGAACGAGAGCTGCGAAAACTCGTGATGGACCGCAATTGGCCTGAACTCGAGGGCGTGATCGAGACCCTCAACGAGTCTGCGGCCGCGGTAGCAGAGGCGGAGGACCGGAGAAACTCGGCTTTTCGGGCCTTGGCCGTTGCGGCGGGATTAGAGGGTGATGTGTCGTTCTACGACGTCGTGAGCCGGGTCTCGCATGATATCCGACACGAACTCGTTCGCCTGTTTCGGGAGCTCAAGATTTCGGTCATGCGCGTGCAAGGTTTGAACAGTGGGATCGAGAGCTTCGTGCAGGCGCGCTCACGTAGCCTAAACGACGTGCTTGAGGTCTTTGGCCCTGCGCACCGGGGTAAAGTCTACGGACGCGACGGTGCGCAGACGCGGAATGGACGGGCGGCGCTGGTTGTGGATACCGCCCGATAGGTCTTCGATGCTCGCGCGGAATGCGCGAGGGAGAATCCTGTTGCGGCCGCATTGACGTCGGCCCTGAGGAGTAGTTCATGCAATCGACCTTCAGTGGTATCGAAATCGGCAAGAAGGCGCTGATCACTCATCAGCGCGGTCTTTCTACGGTTGGTCATAATCTCAGTAACGCCTCCACCGAAGGCTATAGTCGGCAACGCGTGCAACTCGGTGCGGTGGATCCCATCTATCAGCCCCAGTTGAACCGGGCCGAAACCGCGGGGCAAATCGGGCAGGGTGTAGAGGTTCAATCCATAGAGCGGGTCCGCGACCAGCTCCTTGAAGGACGCATTGTTTCGCAGGCGAACGGTGAAGGTTACTGGGATGCGCGGGACAAGTACCTTCTTATGGTTGAACAAGTCTATAACGAACCCAGCGACTCATCCGTACGGGGCCTCATGGACCGGTTCTGGGAAGGCTGGCAGGAGCTTTCCATTCACCCGGAACAGATGGCGACGCGGAGCGCCGTACTGCAGCGCGGTGAAGCGGTGATAGAGGGAGTTCAGCAGCGGTATCAGCGACTCGATCGGATTCGCACCATGCTCGACGACGATATCCGCGGGACCGTCGAGCAGGTGAATAACCATCTGACCGAGATTGCGCAGTTGAACGAACAGATTGTGAAGTCCGAGGCGGCCGGAGACAACCCGAACGATCTACTCGACCGACGGGATTTGCTGGTTGAACGGCTTTCGGGGCTCATTGACATTACGGTGGATAATCGCGATCCCGACGAGTTCAGCGTACACACCGCGGGATTCCACGTGATACAAGGCAGCATCGCCAGGCCCTTCCGGATAGAGCCGAATCCGGAGAATGAGGGGCTGAGCAACGTCGTTTGGAGCCACTCAGGAGAGGATGCCGGCTTCCGTGGGGGAAAGCTGGCGGCCTTGGTGGAACTACGCGACGAGGATGTGCGCGGTGAGATCCAGAATCTCGACAATATGGCGATCAACTTCATTGACCTGGTCAACGAGGTGCACAACGCCGGCGTCGGCCTCAACGGTGAAAGCGGGAACGACTTCTTCGTCGAGTACCCCCGTGTTCTTAACGGTTTGGGAAACTACGATCAAAACGGCGACGGCGAGTTCGATCGGAGCTATCTGTTCCGAATAACCGGAACCAATGAGTTGCAAGCCCAACAGCAGGTCGGGCTTGCCGGTACCATGACGCTGCCTGCAGCGGAAGGACAGGTCCAAATCGACTATGCACCGACCGACACGGTCTCGGACATTATTGCCCGGATCAACAACTCCCGCGCGGAAGTGGTCGCGCGACTAGACCGAAACGACCGTATGACGTTGAAAGCCACCCCGTCTTCGAACATGGAGAACCCGGATTTCGTCATTCGAGACTTCCAGGACTCCGGCCAGTTTCTTGCCGGGTACAGCGGTATTCTCCAAGGACCCGGAGCTGAAAACGCCTACACGTGGCAGCAAGCGGACGCCGTTCTCGGTCTCCAGGGGGGAGAAGAGCTCGACTACTCGGTCGCTCCCTTGCAGCACCCGGCCGGTTGGATAGAGGTCAACGAGGCGCTCAAGAACGAGCCGGCGGCGGTTGCCGCGGCCCTTCCGAACGAGTCCGGAACGGGTGTCGGCAACGGTGACGCCGCCGGCGAGATCGCCTCGATTCGAAATCAGGCGGTCATGGTCGGCCAGGTGTCTACCTTCGAAGACTACTTTGCCGATACGGTCGCCGAAATCGGTCTCAAGGGAGAACAGGCCCGAGAGGCGCTTGAGACGAACGAGCTGATCATGAAGGATCTCCGAGACATGCGCGCCTCGATCAGCGGCGTAAATATAGATGAAGAGGTCGCGGAAATGATCAAGTTTCAACACGGTTACCAAGCTGCGGCTCGTTTCGTTAGCCAGATGGACACCATGCTGAACACGATCATCAACAGGATGGGGGTATAGTGACTGATGTATCGAATTAGTACCAACCTTCCGAACGACAACATGCAGTTCTACGCCCGCCGGCGCGAGTACGACTTGAATCAGGTGCAGAACAAGATTGCGAGTCAGAATCGCATCCAGAACCTGCGAGATGATCCCGTCTCGGCTGCGCATGCAACGCGGTTTCAGTCATATCAGACGCGTCTCGAGCGCTACGTCGAGAACATTGAGTATGCGCAGAGCAACTATCGGGTTACCGAAGGCTACATGCGGGAGGCCGTGGATATCATGCAGCGGGTGCGCGAGATCGGCGTACAGGCCGCCAACGGCAGTTACAGCGCGGAAGACCGCGCCTACATGGCCAACGAGGTGGACCAGATGCTCAACGAGCTCGCCGAGTTGGCCAACGCCCGGAACGGAGAGGGACAGACCATCTTCTCGGGGTCGAAATCCCGGACCCAGCCCTTTCGAATTGTTCGCGGTAACGTCGAAGGTGCGGATCGGCAGCGCATTACCGACGTACAGTACATTGGCGATATCGCCGAGCGGACGGCGGAGGTTGCGGATGGTAGCCGTGTTTCGCTAAACATGCCGGGAAACCAGGTCTTCTGGGCCGAGAACCAGCAAGTCTATTCCGGCATCAACGCGAGCTCATACCAAGTCTCGGAGGACACAAGCATCTTCGTAGACGGTCAAGAGGTGCGACTTAGCGCCGGTGACAACATCTACGCGGTCATGTCGAAGATCAACGAGTCCGACGCGGCGGTTGAAGCTCGCCTTGATCCGGTGCAGGACTCCCTGGTGCTCGAGACCACGCAACCCCATCAGTTGTGGCTCAGCGACGGTGAGGACGGGAGTGTCCTCAACGATCTCGGCGTTCTCAATGATCGCGGGGGCGCGCCGCCGAATAACGTCGCGTCGGCAGCCGACCAATTCGGAGGCTCGCTCTTCGACATGGTTATATCGCTGCGCGACAATCTCTATCAGAACGATCAGATCGATGTCGGAGGCTCGGCGCTCAAAGGCATTGACAGCGCTCTGGACAATCTACTGACGCGTGTGGGCGAGCTCGGCGCTCGGGATACGAGACTGGACTTCACGCTGCGTCGTACGGAACGTGAGATCCCCGAGATTGCTGATCAGCTCTCCCAAGAAGTCGATATCGATGTGACCGAGGCCCTGACGGAGCTCCGTATGATGGAGTACACTCACCAGGCGGCAATTGGAACGGCGGGGCGCATCCTTCAGCGGACCCTGTTGGATTTCCTGAGGTAAGAAATGGAAGTAGCAACAAAGGCATACGGACGAATAGACGTGGACGAACGCCAACAGCTGCGGTTTCCCGTCGGGCTGTATGGGTTCGAGGAACACCGGGATTGGGTGCTCTTGGACGCTCAGCAGCCGCCGTTCTACTGGCTGCAGAGTCTGGATGACGTCCAAATCGCCTTCGTACTCATCAATCCATACCTCTTTCGTCCGGACTACGTCTTGAACGTACCGGATGAAGACCTCGCCGAAATCAATGACCCCGACCAAAATGATGTCTTGGTCTTCGCCATTGTGACCATTCCGGAAGACTACGCCGAGATCACGGCGAACCTGCAGGGGCCGCTGATCATTAACCGCAAAGCTCGCATCGGCAAACAGAGCATTTCCCTCGATCAACGCTGGGAAACGAAACATCCGATCGTTCGTGAGATGGCCCGGAACGCCTAATGCTAATACTTGCGCGGCGCATGAACGAGCGCATTATTATCGGGGATGATATCGAAGTCGCCGTCCTGGATATCAAAGGCGACCAGGTCAAGATCGGTATCCGTGCGCCGGAGAATGTGAAGGTGTATCGTCAAGAGGTCTTCGAGGCGATTCAAGAGGAGAACCGTCGGGCTGCGCTTACGTCGAACCGTAGACTTCCAAGCCTGGAACAGTACTTAAAATCCAACATCAGCGGTAAACCCAACACGAGTGATACTGACGCATCTCCGCACGCCACCGACGAAGAGGGCGGGGCCGCCGACCGCGATACGTGACCTTATCCGCGGCGAACCCCGCGATCTTGTTCGCGGTTTTCCGAGCAATGCGGGCGCCCCCGTGAGCTATCGCGGATCCTGTAGGGCTAATGTGGGAGCCGGGCGTCGCTGTCTCGCACGTAGCGTGGTCCCTCGTC
>CAYFQV010000003.1:1691-15600 GCA_964345195.1 uncultured Spirochaetaceae bacterium | reverse complement strand
AGGGCTAATGTGGGAGCCGGGCGTCGCTGTCTCGCACGTAGCGTGGTCCCTCGTCCGCAGCTAGTCGCATGCCGTCCTCGAATTGCTCAACGCCGCGTCTGATCATGGGGCGCAGGGACAAATCACGGCCGAGAGGGTCTATGATAAGCTCCGGAACTTGATCACCGAACAGCGTTTTGAGGCGCTCGGCATGCGGGCCGGTGATTATGGTCGGCGTGAGGCGGGTGTTTTGTATCCGTCGCAGCAGCTCGGTGCCGGAGAGATCAAGGTCCTCGCTTAACTTATGGCCTCTGTTATAGAGTGCCGCATAGAAGCGTTTCTTACGCGCGTCGATAATCGGGACAACCAGTCCGTCGAACCAATCAAGGTGAAGAGCAAAGTGATCGAGCGTCGGTACGCTTGTTACCGGTACCTGCGCCCCGGCGGAGACGCCCTTCACCAGAGACATGCCGATGCGCAGCCCCGTAAACGAGCCGGGCCCGCCGGTGACTACAATCAGGTCCAGCTGAGTTGCGGCGATCTCGACCTCCATCAGCAGTTCCTGCAGTGCCGGCGCAAGCGTCTGTCCGTGCTTGAGGCCGGTATCCCATTGTCGCTGTCGAAAGCTTGTGAACTCATTGCGGCCGGTGTCGAGAACGGCAAGGGCCATAGACGCAACTTCTGTTGCCGAATCAATGCCGAGAATGGTCATTGTGGGTGAGACGCTCCCGGCTGTGATCGTGTGTGATTCGGCCGGTCACCGCCGACTGAGATACGCCTGCGGTCCGGTCCCGTAGTAACAATGTGAACCTCAACACAATCCTCCGGAAGCGCAGCGCGGGCGCGCTCGGGCCACTCCACGAGGACAATCCGTTCGGGGCTGAAGTACTCCTCCAAGCCCAGAAGCTCAGCTTCCTCTGCCGCTCCCAAGCGGTAGAGATCGATGTGTACCAGCTCTCGTGGCGATATGCGGGGCGGGTTTGCCGGCTCACGATGGGGCTTCCGCGCAATGGGGTAACTTGCGACCATGGTAAAGCTGGGACTGGTCATCAGTTCTTCAACCCCAAGTGCCTGTCCGAGCGCCTTTGCGAAGAGCGTCTTGCCCGCCCCGACGTTCCCCGAGAGGCAGAGAACATCCCCACTGCGGAGCTGCGCGGCAAGGGTAGCCGCAATCCGTTCCGTTTCCTCGGGACCGCTTGATTCGAAGCGCTTCAGGGCAGCTTCCTCTCTCCGTCTAATTTGCGAATATAGTCTTTGAGAGCGCGAATCACCGGAACGCGAGGATAATCGACCTCACTATCCAGGTAGACGGACACCGCACTACGTCCCAGAGCATCTTGTTCGATCACGAAGTGTAGAGCTAACCGGGCGGATGTGTTGTTCATGATGCTCACGACGGCTTCGGCGGAGTATCGCCGGCGATAGTGAAGAGACTCTTCACTGTCACGGACGAGCTGCTCCAATCCTTCGACGGTCATAACTTCTAATCCTGCCCTTCCAGCCCGTAGACGTAGGCTTGAATGCGGTTGAGGTGTTTTTTCGACACCTTTGTAAATTGTACATGCATGACGCTGTAGCGGCCGGGTAGACGCTCAACGTTGCGTATCTTCCCGAACGCGGTGAGGCGTGTCTTATCTTCCGTCTCGAACGCGATCTTTGTAAGACTACCGGAGGAAAGAGGTTGCGGAGTACGAATGCTGCACCCGCCGGCCGACACATCCTCCAAGCGGCCGTATCCCCGTTTCTGACTGCTTACGAATGCCTGTTTCTTCGCCTTTCGGCCGGTGCCGACACTCAGCACGACCACCGGCCAGAAGAAGACCGGCTGATCCGCTTCTCGCCGCGGGAAACGGCGCTGCCGGGCACTGGTCATATGGTCGTCGTGACTGAGCAATAGTGACGCAATACCGTGGGACCTGCTGATACCCCGCACGGTCGACTTGAAATGCACGACGTTCTGCCCGCCTTTGAGAGCTATGCGGCCGTACACCTTGGTTCCTTTATTCCACAGAATACTGGAGCCGTCCTTTCCCATTGGAGCTTCAACGCCGAGAGAGTCGCCGACGTTTGCGGTTACCTTGGATTCGTGCCATACGTCGTCACCCCCGGAAATACTGAGTTCCTGTCCACCGACAAGTCGCCTGGTAGCCGTAATGCCGCCGCCACTGCGGGAGATGGCGAGTGTCAGGAGGCGTTTTATTTGAAAAATCAGGAACTTTCGGTCCTCTTTTTCCCCGTCGGAGATGGATGAGTGATCAATACGTTGAATCTCTCGGCGTACGGCGTTCGTCAAATACTGTTCGCTTTGGAACAGGCGGATCGGCTGATCAACATGACCGTTTTGCACCATCTCAATGAGGGCTTGGGTCTGATGCGGCTTCAGCCCCGCCTGTTTGGCGTATCGGCGAATCACCATTTTCGGCACACGGCTCTTCCGTGTACGGTCGGACCTACGTGATCCAATGATTGCGGCTGCAACGATAAGCAGGAGAACACCGCCGAAAATGGCAAGCGTCAGCATGTTCTGCTGAGGGTCCGGTGTCGCAAAGAATTCGAAGTCCGGTTGCTGAAGAAGAATCATGGCTTTGGTTTACTCCGCCACATTCTACTGCACATGCTCGTCCGGTACCAAGGAGAATAGCTGCCGGACTTGCGGAAGCATGTCGTATTCCAGAAGATCGCCGATGAGAACGGTGTCCTGCTCTTTGAACGCTGTAACCAGCTCTTCGAGGGTTGAGCGCAAGGTATCCGTCTGTTCGCGGAGTGCGGTCGAGTCGAGGTCCGTGTGCAGGTGATCCGTGCCGTAACGGCTGTTAATAGCGCTTAGTATCCGAAGGAAGCGTTCGACCAGCTCACTGAAGCGGATAATCAGACTCATGGCCTTCTGCTCCTCTCCGGTCTGCAGAAGCACCGAAACCTCTTCTACCTCAGCGACCACGCTCTCGAGCGCATGCCGTGTGCGCCGGGCTTCGTGAAAAGGAGTTGCGAGCTCTCGAATGCGGTCGTTGAGTAGGGTCGATGCATGTCGAAGTGCCGACACGGCTTCGGCTGCTTCTTCACCGCTCTGTACATTTTGTGCGTGCTGTATTGCCTGATCCAGGCTCGTGTCTTTTCCGGGTCCAAATACAGCGGCAATCACTTCGTCGAGGTGCTTCCGTACGTAGGGATACTCGTTCAGCAGCTCCGGTGCTTCCCGGCTGCCCTCGTGCTCGAGTGCGTCTGCCAGAGTATGCACGTAGTTGTGCAGTATCCGATAGCCGTTCAGGCGCACCTCCCAGGGAGGCATGGCGACGATCTCGATACTCGTAATGTCGTCAACAGCTCGTGTCGACCAGTCCGATTCATTATCGAGATGGTGCTCTGTCTTGTTGACCGACAGATCGGTGATGTAGAGGTTTGTTTCCTGCAACCAGCCACGAAGTCCTTTGATGACTTCCCCCAGCGTCCGTTCGCCTTCCAATTGTACGTCGACCGGCTGTTCGTTTACGAGGATTTCCACCTGCTGCCTCCTTCTCACATACGAGGGTGCGCATCCCGTGACGGTCAATTCGTCGGAGCGCCATACTCTGTTCTAAGTATCGGTGCCGTGACGGTGCCACGTGACAGTGAGGGCCGTAATCAAATGCGCACCTATTGACCGCCGCCACCCGTATTCGGCAAGCGCCGGAGCGCCTCTTGGCTGTCATTCAATGAATCCATAGCGCTCTCCATTTGACCAAACTCGCGCTGCAACCGCTGCTCGTAATCGCCCAAGCGATCGGAGTAGTCTCGGATATCTTCTTCGGTTTGAGAGATTCGCGTATCCAAGGTGTTTCTGCGATTGGCGATTATGCCGCCGGACTGTACGAAGGGGCGTGTAAACTCGTTTGTACGAACCGCCACGCCGGAATCGGCCACGAGATCACCGTCGGTGTCATTTGCGAAAAGATCTTCAACCGCATCAAAGTTATTCTGCAAGGCGTTATCGAGAGAGCCTTCATCAATTTCGAGGTAACCACGTAAGCGGCTTGCGCTCACACCGCCGGTATTGAAGCCGCTCGCATTGGTTGAGATACCCATCTCAGCCAGGAGGTTGAGCTCCTGTCCCGAGGTCGTCGGGTAGGCGTTCATCATGATGGTCTGAAGACGGCTCCGCATGTTGTTGAGCATGGAGTCTCCCTGCAACATGCCGAGCCGCTCACGAGCCTGCTCTCGTTCATCCTCCGAGAAATAGCCGATCTCCTCGATGATTGCCTGCTCGTTCCGTGTGAGAATATTTACGTCCCGTACAACCTGATTGTACGCACCAACAAAGTTGATTATCGCATCTTTGACCGACTCGGTGTCCGGCTGAACCGTAATGCTTGCGGGTCTATCACTGGTTCCCTGTAGCTCCAGGGTTGTCCCGGGAATTAGATCATCGATCTGGTTACGTGGCCGCGAGACCTCTACGCCGTCGATTTCGACCCGTGCGTCGGATGCGACTTCCCGGGGGTTCACCGGTCGGCCATCCCCACGGCTCGTCGGGTCGACGATCTCGACGTTCCGTAGCTGCAAATCTCGATGCGAGTTCTCGTTGCGAATATTGATTGCGTTGATCGAGCTGACGAAATCTCGTAGCGGTACCTCGACGGTCTGGAAGGCCTCTCCTGCTTGGACTTCCGGCAGTTCGCTATCACCGTTTGAACCGACTGCGTAAAGATACTGCGGGTTGCTTACGACCGGTGGCTGTTCCGGAGCTTCGTACTCGGGAAGCTCAACTTCCGACGGCGCATTTTGCACCGTTATCCCCTCTACCGTGATGGAGCCGGTCTCGGGAGTATCCGGTCCCGGAGGGGGAGGGGGGGGCGGCTCTATTTCGTCTTCACGGTTGATTTCTCGCACCTCGTAGCGGAGAACATGGTTTTCGTTAACCTGTAGATTCGGCGAAACGGGAAGTGAGAGCTCCGCACCGGGCTTTGCCGTCAGAGTTCCGTCCGAGACCTTAATAGAGGATTCGTCGAGGGGCTTCTGCCAACGTTGAATGCTGGATTGTGCGATCTCAATGGTCCGGTTGCTGTTTTCTCCCCTGCGGATTATGCCGCTGTCTAAAGCAAATTCCTCGGCGGCATCCAAGAACTGCAGACGATTCTCCGCGCCCGTTCGTTGCGACTCAATTGCAACAACCTCTGTGCTTGCAGTGTTCCGAACAACCCGCGCGTCGAGTATACCGTCTGAGTTGCTTCGTACTGCCTCGGCGAACTGACTAAGGCTTCCCCCGGGAAACTCAAAGGAGAGCTCTTGATCTCCAACTCGGAACGTATAGGTCCCCGAGGAGACTTGGGTGCCGAGCTCGAGATTCTCCGACAGGAACTTATCCGCTCCCGCGAGCTCAAGCACACGTACCTGCGCCTGCGTTTCTTCAGCTGTTCGTTCCGCCGTAGCCGTCACAACAGCGTCATTGCTACTTTGCGCCACGCGGGAGCGAAAGGGGCTCTGGAAGCCGTAGAGATTTTGGGCCCGAGACTGCAGCTCCTGCACACGCCTATTGACGTCTTGCCAGACCTGCTTTTCCTTCTGGTACTGATCAACGTCTTCCTCCATGCGCTCCATCGGAACGCGCTCGGCCTCCATGAGGTCGTTGATCATGCCCTGGGTGTTTATGCCTTGATTATCTTGAATTCCGGGAATGTTTATATCGGACACAGCCTTCCCCTCCCACCGTTAAGGCCATATCATCAGGATGCTATTAGATTTCTTCGTCGACAAGTAAACCGATAGCCTCCCGAATGCGCACGTGCAGCCGTTGGAGTGCTTCCGGTGGGAGCTCCTTGATGACTTTGTCGGTTTCCCTATCGATCACCTTGACAACGACGCGATCTAACTCGCGGTTGACCTCGAACTCGAGTCTTTTGTTGAATATGCGGCTAACCGAGCTCAGTTCATCCGCCGCACTGCGAATTTCACGTGCCGGGCTCGTTGTACTTACTTTCGCGTGGCTTTCTTTATATCGCTGAGCTTCGCTTCGAAGCTGCGACGTCTTTTCGGAACCGTGCCCACTACTTCCGATGCGTGAAATATCCATGGACATGACAGTACCTCCATGTAGCGCTAAACAGGGGGAGTCGGAAAACTCCCCCTGCCGCGTGTCCCTAAGAAAGAGATGACGTCCAGAAATCTCTTTCTACCAATCACGGAGCTCTTAGCCCAACAACTGAAGCACTGCCTGAGGCTGTGTGTTCGCCTGAGCAAGCATGGCGTTGTTTGCCTGCATCAGAATCTGGTTCTTCGTAAAGTCCACGATCTCGTTCGCCATGTCGACGTCACGGATCTGCGACTCAGCGGCTTGAAGGTTTTCCGCCGCGATTGCGACACCTTCTCGGGCCATTTCGAAGCGATTCTGGTACGCACCCAAGTCGGCGCGCTGCTTTGATACCGTTCGAAGCGCGGCATCTACCACACCGATTGCCTGGTTAGCGCTGTCGGGAGTACTTAATGAAAGCATTCCCTCCTCACCTTGGGCGCCCTGCAGTCCGAGGGCCGTGGCGGTCATGGTACCGATAAAGGCTGTTTCGGCTTGGTCCATGTTCGCCCCGACCTGAAACTGAACGCCGGTAGCCTCAGCACCACCCTGTGCGAATCGACCAGTCAGGATGTTCATCCCGTTAAACTGAGCGTGTGAGGCAATTCGATTGACCTCATCCACCAGCTGAGAGATTTCCACCTGAATCTGCATCCGATCTTCCGCCGTGTAGATACCGTTCGCCGACTGCACGGACAGCTCACGCACACGATGCAAGATGTCTTGCGTCTCTTGCATGTAGCCTTCGGTCGTCTGAATGAACGATACCGCATTTTGAATGTTACGTTCCGCCTGGTTCAAACCACGAACCTGGCTTCGCAACTTCTCAGAAACGGCGAGGCCCGATGCATCATCTCCCGCTCGGTTGATGCGCAGTCCAGAACTCAACTTTTCAATGTTGTTCTGAATGGCACCGGTACGCTGCTCGAGCGTTCGACTCGCAAACTGGGCGCTCATGTTGTGATTAATGATCATGTAGCCCTCCTTGATCCGGTTTTGCCGAGGCAATCCGTGCCTCGGTCCCTCGCCGACTCGGATCCGAAGGAGAGGTGGGCTTCTCTCCCGCTTCGTATGGTCCGGTCAACCAGAGAGACCTCCGCGGCTCCGTCGTACGGATGTCTATCTGTTTTCGGCGCACAAGGAAGGCGTTGTCAAAGAACAAAGGACGCCGCCTTCGTTTAAAAGACGGCGTCTAAATAGTATTACCCTAACCGAGCAATTGCAACACGTTCTGCGGGATCGTGTTCGCCTGTGCGAGCATTGCGTTCGACGACTGCAGGAGAATCTGGTTTTTGGTGAAGTCCACGATCTCCGAAGCCATGTTTACGTCTCGAATCTGCGACTCCGCCGCCTGCGTATTCTCGGCTGCAATGTCGATCCCCTGAATCGCCATTTCCAGTCGGTTCTGGTAGGCGCCTAAGTCGGCACGCTGCTTATTGACGGTCTTCAAGGCCTCGTCAATGATGCCGATGGACTGATTGGAGTCGCCCGGATTCGACAAGCTAAGAATCTCGTTGTTACCGGTTCGCATACTGAGTGCATCCGCCGTCATGGTTCCTACGAAAACCTGCTCACGTTGGTCCATATTCGCGCCAATGTGGAAGTACATGGACCCCGTCACAGTGTTCTCACCGGTGCTTTCGGCGAAACGGCCGGTAAGCATGTTCATACCGTTGAACTGCGCGTGTGAGGCAACGCGATCGATCTCGTCTACCAGCTGGGACACTTCAACTTGGATCTGCATGCGGTCTTCGGCTGTGTAAATACCGTTGGAAGACTGTACCGACAGTTCTCGAAGTCGCTGCAGGATGTCCTGTGTTTCTTGAAGGTATCCCTCCGTGGTCTGGATGAAGGATACGCCGTTCTGGGCGTTACGAGAGGCCTGCTGTAGCCCGCGAATCTGGGCCCGCATCTTCTCGGAGACCGCGAGTCCTGAAGCGTCGTCCCCTGCGCGATTGATGCGCATGCCTGACGACAGCTTCTCTATATTGTTCTTGAGGTCGCCGTTTACCTGGCCCTGAACGCGCTGGGCAAATTCCGCGCTCATGTTGTGATTGATGATCATTCGATTCCTCCCTGAAAAAGACTTGTCTCCTCCACGCTGCGTGGAGCTTTGCTACGACGGGCGTCCATGCTCGTCGAATGTGACTCAAGCGATTGCAACTCAGCGTTTCCCCATTCGCCTCCTTTTAGGCGTGACGAAAGAGCTAATGTCGTCTTCGCACACGCCGATGATCGAAATAGAGGGAGAAAGACTCACCGGTGGGCCTCCGGTATCAGAGTCCTTCGCCCCTTATTGATTTGTATCGGTGGGGTACTGGAATAGCTTGAGGAAGGATCGAAAACTTTTGTGCAAAAAGTGTGGTCCCTCGACCGCACGTGGCTTGTAATCCGTTCTTCGGGCTTAGGGGATAAGGATTGATGTGTACGAAATCAGACCGGCTTGCCGCCGGTTGGATCTACCAGCTGCCGGACCTACCGGCGGCCGGGCCGATCGTAGGGCTCTCGCTTATCGCGATTCGTTGTCGATTTGCGTCAGCATTTGAGCGGCCAGGGGATCTTCGGGATCCAACTCCAGCACGGACTGGAAGTATGCCCTCGCTTCATCGTTCTCTCCCCGGCGTAGCGAAAGCACTCCCAGGTTGGAAATCACCTTCGTGTTTTCCGGCTCCTTGCGTAAGGCTTCTTCCAGATGCTCTTGAGCTGAGGCGTAGGATTCCAATTCCATCTCGCAAATCGAAAGCTCGTTGAGGGTATCAACGTTGTCCGCGCCGAGCTCAAGCGCACGGTCGAAGGCGTCTTTTGCTTCTTCGTATGTCCCGAGGCGGCGCAGTCCCCATCCGAGTAGAAACCACCCGTTCCACACATGCGGGTTGGTGTTCAGGAACTCACGGGCCTTTTCCACCCCATCATTTTCGCGACCCATCCGAATGAAGTCGTACGCCTCTTTGAATGCGGTATCGACAAGATTCTGTTGATCGATTTTATCGACTATCTTTTGAGCTTCGGTCAACTTCGCCTCTTCATCCCCGGTTGCACGATAGTTCTCAAACTGTTCCCGGGCGCGATTGAAGCTGTGTTGTTTCAGAAAGAAGTGGCCCGCGTTAAAGTAGACATCCGGGATCGCTTCGTCCGAAGATAGAAGCTTTCTATACACCGCGAAGGCTTGGTCGATGTACTGCTGCTGCTCATCCTCGTTGCCGCGCTGTTCCGCTGCTTCGGCGCGCTGCTCGTACAGAAGTGCTAAATTAATGTCGGGTTTCGGATTCTCCGGAAGAAGCCCGGATAGTGCCAGAAACACCTCTTCAGCAATCGCGAAGTCCTGATTTCGCGCTTTGAAGACTCCGGTTTCCGTCAGCTCGTCTACGATATCCGGTTTGACCGCTAATACAAATTCCCGATAGTAGTCGATGTGCTCGTGAGAGGGGTCATAGGCCATGACTTTGAGCATGGCGGCGATTATCTGCTCCCACTTGAGTTGGTCGATGGTCGTCTCATCAGCCCCTGCCGGTTTTTCAACGGGCAGGGGAATAGAAGGATCGAGCTCGAAATTCCCGATATCTTGGTCTACATCTTGGGGTAATTGAAGATATACAATGTCCGCTAAGGGATGTGAGCTACCCTCGGGTGGCGGTGTCGGGTTCGACATAGCTATACTCCGTAATCAAGTTTAGATAAGGCGACAACCGTCCATATCAATTGCCGCCGGATCCGGCGCGGATTCAGGTGGTCCCGTCCCCCGTGGCGGTATTCCCGTCCCCAGGTTGTGGGCTATCGCTGATCTTTGCACTGCGCAGGTACGTCGACAGCAGCACTTTATACGTCACTGGAACCGTCTCTTCGGTGAACCGCAACGCGATGGCGGCAATATCGTTTCGCCCTTCAACGGCCTCGAAGCGAATCACGGTTCCTTCAATGTCTAAATACTCTTCGTCCTCGGTCATTTGGATGCGGAGAATGGCGGTCTTGTCTACGAGGAACTTCGCGACTCCGAGGATGACGAGCTTTGCTCCACCGAAAGAAATGTCGCGAATTATGCAGCGGCGTGGAACGCCCTCAATGTAGACCAGTACATCCTTAGCATTAATGCCGATCTTCCGGGCGCTATCCGCCGTTACAGGGATACGAGTCTCTTTCCGGCGCTTCGACGTGGCGTGTGCGTCGAGGAGCTTGCCGAGGATCTCGATCAAGTCATCCGGCGGTCGTTGCGTATACGAGAGCGTTAGGAAGTGGAGGTCCGGTTTTTGGTTCCCATATGGGGTTGAGCCGGTGATCTTAGCAGAGACGAAGAAAGAGAGGGGATCCGTCTTGTCCTTTTGAAGAAAGCTATAGCGTAAAGAGACCATGTTATTGGCCTTTTGGACGGTTTCTCGCAACGATTTACTCATGCTGACGATGACTTTTGCTCCGACCATGGAGCTAGAGTACACAATGCAGGGCCATTGATACCCCGCGGCTTTGATAAAGACCTGTTTCGTGTAGAGAAGGGTCGCTCGTATAACTTCTTTGGTGAATGTTACATCGACCGAGCTAAACTGATCGTAATACCGTGTAATCTGCTGGCTGGTTGTAACGGCCATCGTGTAGGCTGATAGTATTGCAAGGCGTTTCGCGGTGTCAACAATACCCCGTCGGCGGAGTGACCGGAGCGGCTGACCCTGTGAATCAATAAGCTAACACGACCAATTCTTATAAGTCACCGTCGGAAAGAGAATTATCAAGGACATCGATCAGTTTTTGAGTGATTTCTTCCATCTTCTCAGCCTCTGCCCGAGCAGCGTCACCGTCTGCCTCGGGTTCCTCCTCGGGAAAACGAGACTGTGTAGGATATTCGCCGTGAGTGCGCATACGAAAGAGTTCGTCGGTAGTCAAAACGCCCGCTACGATTGCGGTCTTGAGCGGATCACGAGAAGAGAGTCGCTTTTCTACTTCCTGAACCTTTGTCCGAAAGTGATCTACGAGTTCCTGCACGTATTGCGGGTCCTCATCGGTTTGAATCGTAAAGCTGGTTCCGAGAAGGTCGATTTGCATCTAGCCTAAAAGATGTCGAGCTCACCGGGTTCTTTCCCGCGCTCAGCAACGTCGTGCGACTCATCCCCGTCCGAATCCGCATTTTTCTCTTCCGTATCGGAGGGAGTTGCCGACTCTGATGTCATATCTGTATCAGCGCCTGCTACGTTTTCGCTTGACTCCTCTTTGCTTGCCCCATCTTTGCTTACTTCGGTTTCCGCGGAATCTTCGGCGGGGGGTAGCTGCTCGGAGCGCGACTCACCGGTCATTTCATCCGGCGAGGATACTGGATGTGAACTCTCCACGGTCTCATCTTCAAGCTCGTCGAGCTGGTTGAGTGCGGAGACAATTCCTTGCTCGATCTCGGACTGATCTCGCTTGAAAGCGGCAATACTGTTTTCCAGCTCGAGAATCCGACTCTCGTAGCTTTCGAGCTTCTCCCGCAAGAGCGCGTTCTCGTCTTTCAGTGTCGCAATGCGAGAGACCGCCGCTTGCACCCGTTGTTCCAATCGACGGATCTGCTCGAGAGTTATCATAGCTACTCTTCAAGTGCCTTTGACGCCGTGGTCACCAATTCGCGGAAGGAGTGCGGATCTTCGATGGCCATGTTCGATATAGCCTTCCTATTGAGATTGACGTCCGCCTTCTTCAACCCGTGCATGAAGCGACTGTAGGTAATGCCTTCGTTTCGACATGCGGCGGAAATACGCGCAACCCAGAGATTGCGGAAATCGCGCTTCTTCCGTCTTCGGTCCCCGTAAGCTTGGTATAGGCCCTTGGCAACGGCATCCTTGGCCTGCCGGTGGAGTGTTCCCCGTCGCCCCCAGTAACCCTTCGCTTGTTTCAGTATGCTTTTGCGTCTGTCTTTTCTTCTTGTGCCATCTACTGCGCGAGGCATGACATGCTCCCTTTACCCAAAATCGATGTGTATGCGTTCGGTTCGTGCGTGTGCGGTCGTCGACACTGTCCGGCGGTCGGATTTAGCCGTACGGCAAGAGCTTCTTGGCACGAGCCGCCTCCGGCTTCTCCAACGTGTCTAGATGTCGAAGTCTCCGTTTGCGCTTGCGATTCTTCTTCGTCAGGATATGTCGCAATCCTTGCTTCTTGTACTTCACCTTGCCCTTCGGCGTTACTCGGTAGCGCTTAGCCGCGCTTCTTCGCGTCTTCATCTTGGGCATTTCGATTCTCCCTATCCGCTTTTTCTCGTCGGCATGGCCACGATATACGGCCGCTCAAGCGCGTCCGGCGTCTCTTTAACCTTGTTGCGATTCGTGGTCTTCCGATGTCTCGGTTTGTTGATCCTCGCTCGCGTCCTTCTGCCGTTTCGGGCGCTTCGTCTGTGGCCCCACGATCATCGACATGAATCGACCCTCCATGGAAGGCTTTCGATCAACGTGATATCCCTCGCCAAGCTCTGCAAGAATTCGATCGAGAACATCACGGCCGAGTTCGGTGTGTGCCATCTCACGTCCCCGAAAACGGACCGTAACCTTTACCTTGTTTCCCTCGTCGAGGAACTGTCGAATGTGCTTCGTCTTGAATTTCAGGTCGTGAGACTCGATCTTCGGCTGCATACGGATCTCTTTCAACTGCAGCTGCTTCTGTTTCTTTTTCGACTCACGAGTTTTCTTTTCCTGCTCGAACTTGTACTTACCGTAGTCAAGCAGTTTACATACCGGGGGGCTTGCTTGGGGCGCTACTTCGACCAAATCTAGCCCGCGCTCCTTAGCCATGTTCTTAGCTTCGGGTGTCGGGACAATGCCGAGCTGGGTGCCCTCGTCGTCAATGAGACGTACCTCGCGAACCCGGATGCGTTCATTTACGCGTAGATCTTGTGATGCCAATCTGCCTCCTCATGGTTATGAATCCCACCTCTGCTACGCGACTAATGGGGCACCAATGTAGCATCGGCTCTCGAAAGAGTCAAATAGCGCATTGTGATGACAGGGTTTACTCACGCTCACCAAAGGTGCATCATTGAGGTTCAAATGTCGAGTGCGGAAGGTTCCCGGATCCCCGTAGAGATTTCTCGGCTTCTTACGATCGGACGGTCACGGGAAGAACAGAGTCTCAATACGTACGAAATATACAGCGACATTACGACGCACGTCGGCTTGCGCAACCTCCTCCGAAGTCTATCGACAAATATTCGCGATCATCTACAGCGGCTCGATCGACTCGAAGAGGATCTACAGGAGGATGACTTCGAGCCGGAAAAGCTATCCTCCATGGCGTACCCCGACGATCAAGTGGAGTACGCCTTCGACGCAAGCATGGAGTATCGAGATTTCTTGCGTGAAATCTATCGGCGTGAAGAATCTCTCACGGCAGTGTACGATACCCTAGCGGCCGTGTGTGCGAATGGCGATGTACGCTTTGTATTTGATCGTATGGCCGAAGACCACCGAAAGCACATGTGGCTCGCGAAGGATCGCTCCGATCTCGAGGCGCTTCGCTAGAGGGGCAGTTTCCGACACCTATAGCTGATCATAGCGGGATGGAAGAGCCCGATAGATGCTTAGTTTCTTTTCAGTACGAAGAGCACTTCGGTTGCCAGTGCGTTGCGAAACATCCGGGATACCCGACGTCCACCCCTCATGGCGATTTCCTCGAGTATCGTATACCCGCGTTCCCGCGCGAAGAGCAAAAAATCTCGACGTGTGCAGAAATGAATGTTCGGTGTGTTGTACCACTCATACGGCAGGTTTCGGTTGACCGGCATGCGTCCCTGGAAGGCGAGTTGGGCCCGGTTCTTGATGTGCCCGAAGTTCGGGAAATTGACAATGGCGCGTTTTCCCACTCGCAGCATCTCTTCGAGAAGCATATCCGGATTGTGAATCATCTGGAGTGTACGATTGAGAATCACCACGTCATAGCTTC
>CAYFQV010000003.1:0-1591 GCA_964345195.1 uncultured Spirochaetaceae bacterium | reverse complement strand
TCCGGATTGTGAATCATCTGGAGTGTACGATTGAGAATCACCACGTCATAGCTTCCGCTGGCGTAGTCCTTCAAGCCCTCATCGAGGTTGCCGTGGAAGACCGAAATCCCCTTCGAGATGCAGGCGCTGATCATTGTTTCGTCGATTTCGACGCCGCGACCGACGACGCCGCGCTCTCTCATTAGTCGTACCAGGAGCTCCCCGTCGCCGCAGCCCAGATCGAGAACGCTTACTCGTGGGTTGACCATCCGCACGATGTGATCATAACCAACTTCGTCGTAGCCCAAAGCCGAGCGATGACCGCCCTGCGCACCGGGATCGTTAGGGTACACGGACTCACTGCGTTGCATAACTGTGCTCCAAGAACGCTGATATCAGCGGTTTTTGACGAGCCGACTCCAGTAAGAAGGAATCGTGACCGTATGGACTCGAGAGTTCCGTATACGAGACATCCTTGCCCTCTTTGGTAAGCGCGAAGACCATCTCCTTCGATTGGTACGAGGGGTAGAGCCAGTCGGAGCTGAAGGAGATGACCAGAAAGCGTGCGCGGGTTCCGCGGAATGCGGCTTCCAAGCTACCGAATCTGGCGGCCAAGTCATAGTAATCGATGGCCTTCGTGAGGTAGATATAGGAGTTTGCGTCGAAGCGATCAACGAACTTGTCTCCCTGGTGTTCGAGGTAGCTTTCTACCGCAAATTGATCGGAGAAGTCGAAGCCGAAGCGCTCACGAGCTTGAAGTTTCCGGCCGAACTTCATGCCCATCGATTGATCGGAGAGGTATGTGATGTGTCCGACCATTCGCGCGATCGAGAGGCCCCGAGCCGGGTGCTCACCTCCGTAGTAGTCACCGCCGTTCCACCGCGGGTCCGACATGATCGCGTTTCGCCCCACTGCGTTGAACGCGATCGCCTGGGCCGACAGTCTTGCCGTGGCGGCAAGTACGACGACACTTCGAACGCGCTCCGGGTAGGAAACCGCCCACTCTATTGCCTGCATTCCGCCCATTGAGCCGCCCGCTACCGAGAGAAGGCGCTCGATCCCGAGATGATCCAGAAGGCCGGCTTGTATACGGACCATGTCTTCGATGGTTACCACGGGAAAAGAGAGCGCATAGGGTTTGTTCGTAGCCGGATCTATAGAGCCGGGCCCGGTAGTTCCTCGGCAACCGCCGAGCACGTTGGAGCAGATCACGAAGTACTTGTCGGTATCGAAGGCCTTTCCCGGACCGATCATGTGGTCCCACCAGCCGGGATGTGTATCCGTTTCGCTGTTGTATCCCGCCGCATGCGCATCTCCCGAGAATGCATGCGCGATCAGGATCGCGTTGGAGCGGTGGTCGTTCAGCTCACCGTAGGTCTCGTAGCTAATCGTTACGGGGGCGAAGTCCTGCCCACACTCGAGGCGTATGGCTTCATCGAGCTGTATGCTTTGCGGGGTCACAATCCCGATGCCGTCGTTGTATTCCATTGCGCATTCCTGAAGCTGTCATCCTAGAAGGGGCCGAGAGGGCTGTCAACGTCCTTCGAGGCAGTGGCACTCGCGCTGTTGTAGAAGTGTTACAAACATGCTACAGCTGCCGCAGGATGTTCGT
>CAYFQV010000002.1:62548-67255 GCA_964345195.1 uncultured Spirochaetaceae bacterium | reverse complement strand
TGTCGGCGATCTCCGCGAGGCTCATTACCCCTTTCTTCGCCCGCTCCGGCTGCACCGTGGAAGCTTGATCGGCATGCCGTTGATATCCAGGACCCACATTATCGGTCTCCTTGCGTTCTTCGACGTGACGCCCAACGCCTTCGACCGTGGCGCAACGCACATAGCCTCCTCCTTTGCCGATCACGTCTCCATTGCTCTGCAGAACGCCGAGCTCTTCGAAGAGCTGCGTTCTCAGGCCAGCACGGATTCCTTAACGGGTGCAGCCACCCGGCGCTCCTTCTTCGAGCGGGGACAGACGCTGTGCCTTCGCGCCGCGCGGGAGGAGCAGTCTCTCAGCCTGCTCATGATAGACTTCGATCATTTCAAACCCATCAATGATACCTTCGGTCACCAGGAGGGCGACCGCATACTCCGAGAGGCGTCCCGGGTAATCGACGACTCCGTGCGAGATCACGACGTTGTCGGCCGCTACGGCGGCGAGGAGTTCGCCGTGATTCTCAAGGGCGAGGAGATCGAGGCGGCTCAGCTGGTCGCCGAAAGAATCCAAGAACGCCTCCGCGGGATAAGCGTAGGAGATCGCACGACTCCACAACAGCACTTGACCGCAAGCATTGGGATCGCTGAAATCTGCCGACACGGCGCCGACAACCTCGACGAGCTTCTGCTGTTCGCCGACACCGCGCTCTACGAAGCCAAGGCGGCCGGGCGGGATACCGTTGTGGTGTACGACCCCGCGCAGGACAATGCAGCATCCCGCCCGCAGGCCCAGGGGGAGTGAGCGCGGCGTGGCTGGACGTCCTCGATCATTCGACGAAGAGATCGTCATGGATCAGATCATGACGCTCTTCTGGCAACAAGGCTTCCGACCCACGAGTATCGATGAGCTCATGGAGGTTACCAAGCTCAGCCGTGCCAGCCTCTACGCAGCCTTCGGCGATAAGACGGACATGTTTCTGCGCGCCTTCGAACGCTACGTCACCGGCACTTTTGCCCAGGCCGGGCGAATTCTCCACGCCGACTACGACGCCACCGTGCGTCTGACCGAGCTGATCACGCATTGGGAGGAATCCTTAATACGAAGCGAAGGACGCGGTTGCTTTGCCGTGCAAACCTACATTGAGTTTGCGCATCTCGACGGGCGCATACCCGAGAGAGTGCAGGGCATCATCAAAGAGCTCCGAGCCACGGTGCAGGAGACCCTGCGCGAACTGCTGCCGGGACGTCCGGAAGCCGAGTACCTTCGGGTAGCGGACTATCTGGTGGCGACGCTCTTCGCCATGCATGCAAGTGCTCGTGCGCGGAGTAGGCCGGAGCACATTCGCAACCTCGCCGACATCAATCGGCGTGTCATTGCCGCGCTCGACCGAATTTTGTAGCTTCCGCGAACCGCATCGAACGTATGCGCCTTTGGCATAGCCTAAAGCGGGCCGATGCGGTTAGGAGTGAGTATGCTTCAGGAGCAGTCCGACGAGCAACGGGACAGCGGCGTAGACGCATCCATCTTTGCGGCGATACTCGACCATTTTCCCTTCGCGTTTGTCCGCGTCGGCCGCGACGGCGTCATCCGTAAAGCAGGGGGTGCCGGCCTCGAGCGCGCGGGGATAGATCCGGAGGAGGCGGTCGGGAAGCGCGTACGCGATTTGCTCTCTTCCGACCTGGAGGACCGCGTGCTCCGCGCCGTGGAAGGAGGACCGCAGTCCTTCCAAACAAGAGACGAAAATGATGAGAACGGCGGCTACTTTTCCCACTTCGTGTTCTACCAGCCGCACAGAGATGAGATCATTGGGATCGCCGTCGACATTACAAATGAGGTCGCAACGAAGGAGGCCCTGGAACGAAGCGAGGCGAAGTACCGGACTCTCTTCGAGAACGCCAGTGACGGCATTTTCCTCTTTGAGCTTGATGCGGAGCGCATGCCCTCACGAATCGTCGAGGTGAACAACGTGGCGGTGAAACGGCTGGGCTACTCGCGGGAGGAGCTGTGCGCCCTTAATCCCGCGGCGCTGGACGCTCCCGAGTTCGACGTGGACATACCACAAACCATGGATGCGCTCTATAGCAAAGGAACAGAACAACTCGAGTTTCTCCACCTGGCGAAGGACGGCACGCGCATTCCCGTCGAGGTAAGCTCCCACCTGGTTCAGCTCGACGGCGAAGACTATCTTCTCTCGATTGCTCGGGACGTTACCGAGCGGCGGGAGTACGAACGACGCCTTCGCGCCTCCATTGAAGAGAAGGAGGTGCTCCTTGGAGAGATCCACCATCGGGTCAAGAACAACCTCCAGATCGTCTCCAGCATGCTGCACATAGAGGCCGGCAGATCCAACGAGGAACAACGAGATGCGACAACGGTGTTGCGGGAAACCCAGGCGCGCGTGCAAGCCATGGCGGTCGTTCACGAGGTGATCTACAGCGTCGGTACGGCGGCGCACGTTGACCTGGGGGAGTACCTACCGCGGCTTGTCGACAACGTGAAGAACATCTACATGGGAAGCGGCGCGCTGCGCTACCACGCGGATTGCACCTCAGTGGAGGTCGACCTGGACCGTGCCGTGCCGATTGGGCTCTTTGTAAACGAGGCCGTTACCAATGCCGTGCAGCACGCCTTCCCTGATGGGCGGCAACAAGGCAGCATCATGCTGCGAGTGACCGACCGGGAGGAAACAATCGGCATTCTGGTGACGGATGACGGAGTCGGTCTGCCCGAGGATGTGAGCATTGACAGCCCTTCCATCGGCATGATGCTCATGCGCAACCTGGGCGACCAACTCCACGGGAGGGTGCAGCTGCAGTCGAATCCCGACGACCACGGTACGCGGCTGGTGCTCGAGATTCCTCACCGGGGCGGTTCATAGGGAAGCCGTGGCCGCGACGACAAGCGTCGGCTTCTCTGTTCATTAACAATCGTCTTCAACAATTGCCATCAACAATTTCGACACCAGTCTTTCTGTTACGGCGCCCGACCGGTCGCCGCAAGAAGCTGAAAGTAGCGCATGTGAAACTCCAGGATGCGCTGGTACTTCCCGGCGGTCGCGGAGTGAGCGCTTATGAGCTGTTGCAGATAGTCCGACTCGGTGCCCGTGCCGTTGTCCCACTCCCGTTTGCGCAGGTCGAGCTGCAGCTGGGCGTTCTCCTCCTGCAGCAGTGCCTGCTCTATCCGCGCCCGGTCGAGCATGACCCGAGAGCGGGTCTCGCGGATGCTACGCCTAATCTCAGCCCGGCCCTTCGCCAAGTCCAGACGGGCTGCACCGACATCGACCTCTTCCCCGGCAATCTCCGAGGCGCTTCGTCCGCCGTCGAAGACGGTGGTCTGGATCCCGATCGACACCGTGTTGTTCGCTTGGTCCTGGCGGTACCAGTCCCGCTCAATGAAGGGAAAGCGCGGGCCGGCGAACTCTAGCCGCACGTTGAGCCCAATGTCGGGCTTGAAAAGACCTCCCGCTTCGGCCAGACCTTGTTGCAGCTGTGCGGCATCCACCTGACTTTGCAGCAAGGCCAGCTCGGTGCTGTCGGACATGGCGCGGTCGACGAGCTCCTCTACCGGCTCAATGTCGGCCGTCCGGGAGAGGTCCTGCACATCTCGAAAATCAAGATCATCGATCCTGGATATCTCCAGGTCGGTCGCCGCCGCGAGCTGTGCGAGATTCCGCTCGATCTGCGATTCCACTTCGGTCACCGCCAGGGACGCCTCCCGCGCCTGCACGCGCGCTTGCAGGAGGTCCGCCCGGACAATCACCCCGCTCTCGAAACTCTCACGGCTGATCTCGACGAGCTGCTGAGATACCTCCTCCTGTCGGCGGAGCTCCTCACGCAGCTTCGTAAGATAGTGGAGGGAGTAGTAGAGAGATAGAACCTGAGTTCGCTGTTGCAGCGCGCTTCGCTCGACGCTGAGGGAGGCCGTCGTCACACCGAGTTCGGCAAGCTCAATACCGGTGTTGATCTTGCCCCAGGTGTAGATCGGCTGATCCAGGGTCGCCTGGAACTGATACTGGGTATCTTCCTGCCCGTCGAACACCGTGATCGTCTCGGAGTCGCCCCCGCCGGGCGTGCCGACCAGATCGGAAACCTGGTCGGCGGTGACGCGTACCGGCTCTATCGGGTTGAAGAGGTAGGCCATGGCAACGCTCGCATCCAGGGTCGGCAGGCGCTGCGCCCGCGCTCCGCGCAGTTGTTCTCGAGAGCGCTCGACCTCCGTCTTGGTGCTCCGGTGCGCGGGATTGCGGGAGAGCGCGGCTTCCTCCAACGCTGCGGCGGCGTATGGTGGGTCACCCACCTCGCCGCCCGGCGCGTCCGTACCGGATCCGGACTGGGCCGTAAGCGGCACCACGGTCGTGAAAAAAACGAGTATTGCGAGCGTGAGCGGTAATCCGAGCTTACGGCGCTTCAAAGAGAACCTCCACGTAGTTCTCCGTGCCCGAGATCAGCTCCAGCTCACCTTGGTCATCTCCGTCTGCGTCCTCAGGGAGGTGAATGGTTCCGGCCCCCTCCACGGTGATCGTCGCGGTCACTGTGCTCTGCTTCCCATCGTACTGCTGATCTTTCCAGTCAATCCGGTCAATGGTGAAGGTCCCGTCCTCGGCATCCTCCCCCGCGCCACTTCGCTGGGTGGTGGTCTCATAGATCTCGGTGACATTGGCATTCGCGTCATCGCCGCCTTCGGGGTAGCTGACGGTGAGGGTGACTCGCTTGCCGTTGACCGGAGTGTCG
>CAYFQV010000002.1:38236-62448 GCA_964345195.1 uncultured Spirochaetaceae bacterium | reverse complement strand
GCCTTCGGGGTAGCTGACGGTGAGGGTGACTCGCTTGCCGTTGACCGGAGTGTCGTCCGGCGGGTCGCCGGTCTTCTCCACCTCTCCACCGGCAGTAAAATCGGTGTCGCTATCATCAAACACCTTCCCCTCCAGGGTCACCGTAAACTCCGTGGGCTTCAGACCGATTGTATCCATGCTCGTGGTAACGCCCTCCACGACGACGGGGCTCTCGTAGTAGACGTCGTTGTTGTCGTCGCCGTCGACATCTACTTCCTGGCCGGATGCGGTCCCGTCACTCAGGTCGGCGTCGCCGTCGGGCGAGACGACGTAGCCGGTACGAGAGAAGACCAGCCGAAGCCGGACTCGCTCGTCGCCCGTCTCCTCCCCGGAGTCGTCGCCGTTGAGCTTCTTCGGGAAGGTGAAGCTCGTCTGGTAGCCGCCGTCGGCGCCGGTGGTCACTCGGAAGGCGCGCTCACCACCACTCCATTCATCCACGGTTACGTCGCTGCCGCTATCGGGATAGGACCACTTGAGCGGGAGATAGCCCGAAACGGTCACGTTGCCGAGCCCGCCGCCTGACACGGCGTCTTCCACCGTACCCGAAACCTCGGCCCGGGCCTCCGCCGGCGACAGCCGTCCAACTACGTTGGAGGTGAACTGGTTCAGCACCACCGCGGTCCTTTCCGCGGGCCGGTACTCGCCGCTGGGGTCGAAGAAGAGGAGAAAGACCTCCTCGCGGTCTCCGGTGTCGCCGTACTCCGGAAAGAAGGTGTTCCACACGAAGTTCAGGGTGAAGGTACCGTCCCCGGCGCTTGCGGTGGTGTCGTAGAAGCCTGTGGCTTCATCTCCCGCCTGCAGGGCCTCGCGATCCGACGACCGCGCATCCTCCTCCTGGTAGAGGTAGACCTCAATGCTGTCCACGGTTTCTTGCTCGTCCGTTCCGTAAGTGGTGGCGTCGTAGACCGTGCCGGAAATGGAGCCGCTGAAGACCGAGGAGCATCCGGCAAGCGCCGCGGCGAACAGCAGCGGAAGCGCCCAGGGAAGCGGCTTCGTAAACATCGATCTCCGGAGCCGTTCGGTTCCGTACTCTCGTTCTCTATTCTGCATATCGTTCCTCTTTGAGTTCCGCCGGCTCGTCCGCAGCGGCGAGGCCTTTTGCGGAACGACGGCGGCGAAACCGTTCTAGGTGGTAGTATACGACCGGGATGATGAAGAGCGTAATGAAGCTACTGGTGAGAAGCCCGCCGAACACAGCCGTACCGAGGGGCGCGTATATCTCCGAGCCCTGACCGGCGCGAAACGCGAGCGGTGCCACGCCGAGAAGCGTCGTCAGCGTGGTCATGAGAATCGGGCGAAGCCGCGTGGTGGCCCCTTCGACGACCGCCTGCTCGAGCGGCTTGCCGTAGCTCACCCGCAGCAGATTGCTGTAGTCGATCAGCACTATGGCGTTGTTCACGACAATGCCGACCAGAGCAATAATGCCGAGGAACGTGACGATCGAGAGGTTGGTCCCGGTGAGAAGCAACATGGCTACGACGCCGATCAGAATGAAGGGCACCGCACCCATGACCATGAAGGGTTGGTCGAAGCGCTCGAACTGAATGACCATCACCGCGTACACCAGAAAGACGGCAATGATGATTGCCCCGGTCAGCGCCTGGAAGGAAGATGTCAGCTCCGCGGCGGTGCCGCCGATCTCCCATTGGACACCCGCGGGGAACTCCTGTGCCTCGAGGGCCCTGGTCATGCGCTCCTGGGTGGGCCGCAGGTTATCCGTGCGCATGATGCCGTTCACCGAGATCTTGCGCAGACCGTCTTCCCGGTCGATCTCGGTGATCGCCGGGCTCCGCTCTAAATCGGCTACGGCGGCCAGGGAGACGAAGTCGTCGTTTCGAGTTTTCAGGGATATCCGATTGAGGACGTTCTCGGTGACCGGCCGATTTGCCAGGTTCGAGCTCAGGCGTATGGGAATCTCTTGACCGTCCCTGAGGTACGTTCCGATCTCCAAGCGATAGAACACGGCCCTGAGCGCAACGGCGATTTCCTGTGTGGCGAGGCCGGCGTTCGTGGCGGCGCTGTGATCCACCCGGGCCCGAAGCTCCTGCTGCGACAGATCAATGCCGATCTCCGCCGTGCGCACGGCGGGGTCCTGTGAAAGAAGACCCCGCACGACCTGGGCGCTCTCGATCAACTCGTCGAGATTTTGCCCGGTGAGATTGATGCTGAAGCCTTGCCCCACCCCGGTGAGATCCCCGCTGGACCGGGCGGTTGTCGCGTCGAGCCCGCCGTTGACAACGGTGACGTTGACGTCCGGGACGGCGGCGGGTATCTCACGGTTCAGGAGATCAATGACCTCATACACGGATCGATCCCGCTGTGCGGCCGGTACCAGGCGGTAGCGCCCAAAGGCCTTGTTGTCCGCCCGAATCAGATTCACCGAGCCGTCTTGCCCGACCGCGAAGACTCCGGTTTCAAGCTCCGGCACCAGCTCTCGAACCAGACGATCCACCTCATCCGCACGGTCACGCGTTTCCTCCGGTGAGTAGCTCCCCGGCGCCTGGAGGTAGACGTGAACCTCGTTCATGTCGCTGGACGGAACGAACTCGAAGCCAATGCTGCTAAACGACGCGACGGCGAAGCCCAACAGCAGCAGCGCGGAGGCGAGCACGAAGGGAGTATGGTGCAGAGCCCACCGCACACCCCGCCGGTAGCGCTCGGAGAGGCCGCCCACGCCTCGGTGAATGAGCCGGGCAAAGCGGTTTGCCTGCATCCCCGCCTCCGCCACTGCGGGACGCAGCAGTTTCACCGCCAGGAAGGGGACCACGAACACCGCCACCAGCAGCGACGCCAAGAGGGCAAAGACGATCGTGAAGGCCACCGGCTGCAGTATCTCGCCGGCCAGGCCCTGCACGAACAGCAGCGGAACGAAGACCGAGAGGGAGGTTGTCGTGGAAGCCAGAATTGCACCCGCAACCTCCCCGGCCCCGACCCGCGCGGCCTCTACAAGACCGGCGCCTTCACTGCGGTGACGATAGATGTTCTCCAACACGACGACGGAGCTATCCACCATCATGCCGATGCCCACGGTGATTCCCCCCAGGGTCATGAGATTCAAGGTCTGGTCCCCGAGGTACATGGCCACGAAGGTGGTCACCACCGACAGCGGTATCGACACGGCAATGATGAGCGTCGTCCGCCCGTTCACCAAGAAGATGAAGAGAATGGCCACCGCAAGCACAGCGCCGTAGAGGGCGCTACTCTGCACGGCGTTCATGGAGCGCAGGATGTCCTCACTCGTGTCGGCGAGCGTGTTGAACTGCAGCTGTCCGTCGGTCTCTCGCTCCACCCGCGCAAGGATCTCCTCGGCTTCATCGACCAGGTCAATGACGCCGGCGTTCCTGAGCTTGATGATGTCAATGGTGACGGCGTTGCGACCCCCTGCGCGGTAGTAGAGATCCCGTTTCTCGGGCACCAGGGACACCGTCGCGACGTCTCGTAGGCGAACGTAGCTATCATCGTGGAAGGCAAGCGCGAGATTTTCGATCTCCTCCGGACTCTCGAAGCGTCCCTCCGCGCGAACGCTCAGGTCGTCACTGCGAAAGCTTACACTCCCGGCCGGAATGCTGCTGTTGTTGCCCCGAAGCGCACGCTGAATGTCGAGGAGCGAGACGCCGTAGTAGGTCAGGCGGTCGACATCAAGCTCTATGCGCAGCTCGTTGGTCACGTTGCCGTTCAAGGACACGTCGGCGGTTCCCGGGATGCGTGAAAGATCAGGGACGACGCGCTCGTCGAGGTAGCGGGACAGCCGCGGCGTATCCCAGGGAGAGCGGACTTCCACCGTGTACACCGAGACGTTACTACTGGAAAGGCGAAAGATGACCGGAGGCCCTTCAATGGCATCCGGGAGATCCCCGGAAATGTTATCCAGCTCCTCCCGTGCCTCACCGACCTTCGCGTCAATGTCGACCGCGTAGTCGAAGTTCACCGTCACCATGGAGGATCCCTGTCGCGAGTTCGACACTAGCGACGACACGCCGGTGATCGCGGAGACGGCGTTCTCAATGGGCTCGGTCACCTGGCGCTCAAGGTCCTCGGCCGCGGCACCGGCGTAGAAGGTGGCGATAATGATGGACGGCTGCGTGGTCTCGGGAAGCAGCTCCTGGGTGAGGCTCGTGACCGCGAGCACCCCAAAGGCAACAATGACCACAATGACAATGGTGATTATCGCGGGATGGTCGATCGCGAAGTCCGAGAGCTTCATGAATCCCGTCGCTCCTCGACAAGCGTGACGCTTTGGCCCTCCGTAAGGAAGTTCTGCCCCTCAACGACGACGCGCCGCTGCGCCCAGTCCCGCGAGACCGCAAAGCGTTCCTGGCTGGAGAAGCCGAGCTCCGGGGTCACGGCGGTCACGGTCCCGTCGCCGCGCAGGTACCAGAGCTTACCGTCGTCGGAAAGGCTCGCAAACGGCAGCGAGTAGGTGTCGCGACGGCGGGCGAGCACGAAGGTCACCTCCACGAACATGCCGGGACGCAGGGATACGCCGGACTCCTGGAAATCAACGACTACGTCGAAGTTGCGGCTCGAGGGACTGATGTAGGGAGAGACCGTGCGGACCGTTCCACCTACGTTCCCGTCCGGAAGCGCGGGAAGAGAAATGCGGACGGGGATCTCCGCAGGCTCTCGGTCGAAGTCCGCGAAGTGCTGTTCCGGAATCTTGGCTTGAACCACCATGTCCGTCAGATCGGCAATTGTCACAATGGCGGAGTTGCTGCCGACCACGCTTCCGGCGGCGGTGTGGCGCCGGATCACGGTACCGCTAATCGGCGCGTTGAGGGAGCTATAGTCGAGCTGGAGTTGCGCGAGCTCGAGTTGAGCCTCGGCTGCTTGGAACTGTGAGCGGGCCTGATCGAGGCTCTGGCCACTCGTTGCGTCGCTCTCGTAGAGATCCTGCGTCCGTTGGAAGGTGGACTGTGCAGCCGCGTAGTTGGCCTGCGCCCGCTGAAGCTCCAGACGGTAGCGGGCGTCGTCGATCCGACCGATCAGCCGCCCCTTCTCGACCGTGTCGCCGAGGTCCACGTTCAGCTCTTCGAGGGTCCCCTGCACTTTCGGTGTTACCGTGACGACCTGGTCGGACTCCAGGTATCCGCTGACGGTAAAGCTGCGCTCGAGGGTTCCCTGCTCCGGAGTGATCACCCGAACCGGTGTCCGGATGGCGGCGTCGTCGGCCACCGCACTGCCGGCTTCGGCGGAACCGCCGGTCCCACTCGCTGCACCGCCGCCGATCCCGAGCTCCGACAGGCTCCCACCGGCGTTCAGATAGATGCCGCCGGCCCCGAGCACCGCGAGGAGGATGAGCAGGCTCCATCGGATAATCGCATTGCGCCGTGTCTTAGACATCCGACGCCTCCCGTTCCCGAAGCTCCCCGTGCGAGGGCTTGTCGGCTTCGCCGTCCTGCAAAAAGTCTTTCGCCTGCATCTGCGCATCCGGGGTGAGCAGGCCGAAGAGGTGAATGCTCACGGCGCGGCGAAGCAGCTCATCCCGCGCGATCGTTGCTTCTTGATCTCGCGTGACCCGTAAGAAGCCCTCCACGAGGAACAGCATGGTATAACTCATGGTCTCCGGATCGATGTACGCCGCAATAGCCCCGACGGCGCGCCCCTGCTCCCAGAGTCGGGTGAATACGCGGTAGAAGCGGGATCGCAGCTGCGGCTCGAACTTTGCCGCCACCGCGGGCTCATCCACCCCGAGCATGCCGAACCATCCCGGCGTCCTCGAGCGCGCCCGCTCGAGACCAAGTGAAACCACGGCATGGAGCTTCTCGGGAAAGCTCAAGTCCCGCCGGTCCAAGACGGCGTTAAAGCGATCGAAGAGGATGTCGAGGTTCCGCTGCACCACCGCCAACACCAGGGCGCGCTTGCTGCCGAAGTGGTTGTAGATCGTCTTCACGCTCACGCCAATGTACTCGGCGATCTCCTCGATCCGGCCCGGACGGGAGCCGTGGCGCGCAACCAGGTCGGTTGTGCCGTCGAGGATACGCTCGTGGGTGTCGTCCTTCTTCATCCGGAATCCTGTTTCATGATTACAATATCATCTGCAATTCTTGTAAGCCGTAAGATACTTCCCGAGCGTGCCGCCGGCAAGGGTGGCGCCCTCGGGGCGGTGCGAGCGGCAGGGGTGGAGTTGCCGGTAAGGGTGGCGCCGGCAAGGCCGGAGCAAGCGGCCGCACCGCCGGCTTGGTCCCATCAGCCGACCATGCTATGATCCGGCACATGCGGATACTATACATTGACATTGACTCACAACGCCCCGACCACTTCGGCTGTTACGGCTACCACCGCAACACGACCCCCGCGATCGATGCCATTGCACGGGAAGGCCTGCGCTGCGAAAACGTCTATACCTCGGACGCTCCCTGCCTCCCCTCCCGCACCGGTTTTTACGCCGGTCGATTCGGCATCCAAACCGGCGTGGTCGGCCACGGCGGCACCTCGTCGGAACCAAAGCGCGAGGGCAGGTACCGCGGTTTTCGCGACCGCTTCTGCGAGACCTCGCTTCCACGCTACCTCGCCGACGCGGGCTTCCACACCGCCATGATCTCACCCTTCGGCGAGCGCCACGCGGCGTGGTGGTTCTACGCCGCGTTCCGGGAGATCCACAACACCGGCAAGAACGGCGGCGAATCCGCCGAAGACGTCATGCCCATCGTCAACGACTGGCTCGAACGCAGCGGTGAACAGGACGATTGGTACCTGCACATCAACTTCTGGGATCCGCACACCCCTTACCGCGTACCGGAATCCTACGGAAACCCGTTCGAAGACGAGCCCATTACCTCCTGGCTAACTGAAGAGCGCCTGGCCGAGCACAAAGGCATGAGCGGACCGCACACGGCACTGGAGCCCGGCATGTTCGGGGACGAGAAGGCGGATCAGTACCCGCGCGCCCCCCGACGAGTCGACAACATGGAAAACCTGAAGAAATGGATCGATGGCTACGACACCGCCGTGCGCTATGTCGACGATCAGATTGCGGCAATCGTGGCGACGCTGAAGCGTCTCGGTGTCTACGAGGATACAGCCGTCATTATTAGCGGCGACCACGGTGAGAACCTCGGCGAGCTCGGGATCTACGGCGAGCACGGCACCGCGGACCAGATTACCTGCCGAGTTCCCATGATCGTCAAGTGGCCCGGCGGACCCGCGGGCACCGTCGACCGCGGCCTGCACTACCATCTCGACTGGGCGCCGACTCTCGTGGAGCTTCTGGGACTCGGAGAGCCACCGGCCGTCTGGGACGGGCGCTCCTATGCGGATGCCTTCACCACCACGCAAGCGGCCAAGGACGGCGGCCGGGACCAGCTCGTCGTCAGCCAGGGGGCGCACGTCGCCCAGCGCAGTGTCCGCTTCGGTCCCTACCTCTACATCCGGACCTATCACGACGGCTTTCACCTGTTCCCGAAGGAGATGCTGTTCAACGTTGAGCAGGATCCCCACGAAACCGACGACCTGGCACCACAGCACCCGGAGCTCTGCCGCGAGGGCGCATGGCGTCCGGCGAACTGGCATGACGACCAGATGTGGAAGATGTCGCAGTACGCATCCGACATGGTGGATCCGCTCTGGCAGGTCGTCGCCGACGGCGGCCCCTTCCACGCCACGCACCGACCGGAAGACTCCCCGCTGCCGGCGTACCTGCGTCGCCTCGAAGAGACAGGCCGCGCGGATCACGCCGCGGCGCTGCGAGAGCGTTACGGTCGCTTTATAGAGGAGTAGCGCCATGAAAGCCGTCATCGTCATGTTCGACTCCCTGAACCGACACATGCTGCCGCCCTACGGCGCTCGTGACGTTCACGCTCCCAACTTCACGCGACTCGCCGCGCGGAGTACGACCATGGATAAGGCCTATGTCGGCAGCATGCCCTGCATGCCGGCCCGCAGGGACTTCCACACCGGACGCTACAACTTTCTGCACCGCAGTTGGGGGCCTTTGGAGCCCTTCGACTTCTCGTTCATTGAGCAGTTGAGGTCCAACGGGGTCTACACCCACCTGGTCTCCGATCACTACCACTACTGGGAAGACGGCGGGGCGACCTACCACAACCGCTACAGCTCCTGGCAAGCTTCGCGGGGACAGGAGGGAGACTTGTGGAAAGGCCGGGTAGACCCGCCGAGCGTGCCGCCGCATATCGGCGACTTCGAGCAGGGACCCAAACGGACCCGGATGCTTCACGATCAGATCAACCGGCAGTTCATGCAGTGGGAGGAGGATTTCCCGCAAGGACGGACCTTCCGTGAAGGGATCGATTTTATTGAGCGCAACCGCAACGCCGATAACTGGCTACTCCAGATCGAAACCTTCGACCCGCATGAACCGCATTACACCCCGGAGCGCTACCGGCGCCTCTACCCGTCGGATTACCACGGGCCGCTCTTCGACTGGCCCTATCCCCGGCGCGTAGAAGAATCGACGGAGGAGATTGCGGAGGCACGACGCAACTACCGCGCCCTCGTCTCCATGTGTGATGACTACCTGGGCCGAGTCCTGGACGTCATGGACGCATATGACATGTGGCAAGACACCATGCTTCTGGTGCTCACGGACCACGGCTTCCTGCTCTCGGAGCACGGATGGTGGGGCAAGAACATCATGCCCTTCTACAACGAGATCTCGCACATCCCAATGTTCGTCCATGATCCTCGCAACCCGAGGCCGGGCGAGCGGTCATCCGCACTCACGCAACTGATCGATGTAGCGCCGACCTTGCTGTCCTTCTTCGGGCAGGAGACACCGCAAGAGCTTCACGGCAGCGACATTGCCGCCGCGATTCGACGCGGTCGCCGGGACGCTGAGGCGATCATCTTCGGCCAATTCGGACGGCACGTGTACTGTAGCGACGGCCGCTACATCTACATGCGCGGCCCCGCCCATGACTGGAACGGCCCGCTCTACGAGTACACGGTCATGCCGACGCGGATGGTCGGCTACTTTAGCAGGGAGTCGCTGCGTGGCGCCGAGCTGACGCATCTCGACCCCGACGGCGCGGTCGGCAACGGCAGCCTTCGCAACGGCAGCTTTAGCAAGGGGGTCCCGCTCCTCAAGATAGACGTAGCCGGCCCCACCCCGTCGGACGGTACCATGGACACGCTCCTATTCGACCTGGCCACCGACCCGGATCAGACGACGCCGCTTGACGACCCGGAGGTCGAAGAGCGGATGATCGGCCTCTTGGTGACAGCAATGAAAGCCGCCGAGTCACCGCCGGAACAGTTCGAGCGACTCGGCTTGCCCGACCGAAGCAACTCAGCGTAAGGGGCACTCAAGCTATGCCTGCAGCCGATACACCCGGCACTCCCCCGCTTCCAGACGCAGGATCTTCACTCCCCGTTTGGTCGGCACCGCACCGTTGGGTGTAAGCGTGGTGCTGTCGCGATCCTGCGAGCGCTCATCGAGGCCCGCTTCCGGATAGGTCGTGAAAAGCAGCTCGGGGCGGACCTCCGCCCCGAGGGTGACACCCCAGGGAACGTTGAAGTTCTCCACCGCGTGCTCGGTGTCGGTGTTCACCAGGAAGAGCGGTTTTGCGGGCACAGCGCCCGAATCGTCCTTCCCGGCGGGCGCCGGCGGGTCAATAGTCCAGGCCATGAAGCGATCGCCACCGGTGGGGTCCGGTGCGCGGAGCCAGCGGACACGGCCCTGCCGCAGGGCCGCAGCGTCCGGGCGGGAGTCCAACAGCTTCTCGGCGAAGAGCCGGATCCGCGTCAGATTGTGAAAGAGGTATCCGTTTCGACCGAAACGGTACGGCCCCGTGGTGGCCTTCGGCCCCTGAGACTCCTGGAAGACGTAGAGCTTGCTGTAGTACTCATTCGCGGCGGGCTCGGTGTGAATGTCCCGGAGCTCAAAGCCCAGGGCGGTATAGCTCGGCACGTTCACCAAGAAGAGCGCCATGAATACGCGGAGCTCGCTGCCGGCACGGTAGAACTCGTCGAAGCGGGGATCATCCTTATCGCCGGTCATGACCGTGAAGCTCGGCGTGACATAGCGCGTCTCGGCGACATCCCAGTAGCGGCGCAGGCGCTGCAACCACTCGTCGCTGCTAATCGGCTGTGCCTGCAGATCTCCGAGGGTCACCTCGGCATCGCAGGCGTCCAGGTGGTCGACCTCGTCGCCGTAGCCCATCACGTCCCGCGGCGCCATGAAGGTTTCGGCGAAGTACGCAAAGTAGGGCGCACCGCCCTCCCGAATGCGGCGCTTTACCGCGGCGTGGAGATCGTAGTAGGGGTCGATGTTTACGGGCACCCCGTCGGCGCGCATCTGCACGTGGGACATGTCCCCGCGCATGAAGTCGAAGCCGTAACTACGCTGTACCTCGTGGTAATGCTCGCACACGTAGTCCCACACCTCCCGGCGCGGCGCGGTGAAGTCAACTTCCCAGTTCCAGTTGTCGTCCACACGGTCGTAGAGTTTGTAGCGCGCCAGCGGTCCGAAAACCCGGGACATACTCTGAGGCTCGGCGATCTTGTAGTCACGCCAGACATCACCGTCGCCGTCGACGCTACGCTTCTCGAGGTCCACCACGAGTCCACGATACGGCGGCGCCATGGTCGCGGGCGCGGGCTCGAACCCGTAGGCGTGAATGAAATGAACGATCTCCCCGCGACGGCGTGCCCGGCACTGCTGATCCGACGGCGCACCGAAGAGGATGCGGCTCCGCTCGGCTTCCCCCACCGACGGCGAGAAGAAGGATTCTCGCGACGGCAAGCTTCGGCCCCAATCGGCCGGCTGGTCCCCGCCGGGCGCAGGGCCGTAGGCATCGACATACTGCAGAATGCGCTCCTGAACGTCCTCGTGGAGCTCGGCCCGATGATCAACAATGTCGGTATCCTCCCGGCGAAGCCACTCGAACAACCAGGGCTGGGCAATGACGATTTCCGCGAAGCGGTCGGTGTGCGGGATCACATCCATGCCGAGGGCTCGGCCGGTAACGTGAATGAGGTTGCAAACCGCCCGTAGCTGTCGCGCGGCACTGTCCAGGTGGGGATACTCCTCGGCCAGGGCGGGATCGAAGAACTCGCCGTTGATCTGCCGGCTGGACATGCCGTAGAGGCTGCCGACCACGCCGGGCTCCCAGATAGGCAGAAGGTGGACCGCGTTATAGAAGGAAGGTACCGTCAGAAGGTACTGCACAAGCCCGAAGAAGCTTCCGACGGTGCGCACGTTAATGCCGACCACGTTGGCGCTGCGTATCCAGTCGCTTTCCCCCTCCTGTGCGTAGGCGGCCTCGCCACGGGCGACCGGTCCCTGGAGCTCCGGCGGCGTTTCCGATACCGGCAACTCCGGGTCGCTGTACTCCTTGGAGAGAGCTGCATCCACGGCGCTACCGTGACGCTGTGAGAGCATACCGACCGTTTCCGGAACCGACAACGCGAGCGCGTCGGGCGGCACAGCACCGACCAGCCACGAGCTCCGGTGCCGAACATATTCCGATTGCAGGACCGCCCGGTGCTGCCGCCAGTAGTCGCGGAACTCGGCGTAGGTGCGAGGTAGATCAATCATGCCGATCTCCATAAGCGATCACTGCGTCGGTGAACACTTCATAGGCAAGCGAATGGGCTCGGGAAGCTCGTGCTATGGAAGCTCCACCTCGTAATCGCTGGTAATGATGATGTGCGCTCGCTCGCGCTGCTTCGAGATAATGTCGTGCTCGATCTCCAGAACCTGCTCAAGAAAGGGCTCGATGTCTTCGCGACCGCGCCTCTTGCGGGACTCCAGCGTCTCCAGACGATTTCGATTGATGAAAACCCGCGTGTCGACATTCTCGAGAGTCGTGGTGTAGGTACCCTCGGCAATCACCACCCGGGCATCTCCGACGGGAAGGCGCTCCTCCACGACAACATCTTCATCGTATATAACCAGCGGCTTTCGTATCTCCGCTGCGCCTTCGCGAATGGCCCGGAGATGCTCGTCCAGAAGATCGAGCTTCACCTCCTGCATACCGACCCAGCTCATGTCATTACGCCGCCGCCTGTCATTCGACTTGGGCGGCAGGTGAAAGTAGTCGTCCTGCTGCAGAATCACCGCCGGGACTTCCTCATCCTCGAGACGCTCCAGAAAAGCTTTGGCGGTTTCGGACTTCCCACTGCCGCTTTCCCCGGCCACCGTTACCAGATAGGGCCGCGACGCCTCCCGGATGAAGGGCATGAGGTAGCCGACGATTGCATCCGCCGCCCGCCGATGGTGGTCTTCAACAATGATTACATCTCCCCGCATAGCAGACTCATGGTAGTACGCCTTTTCACTCGGCGCAAGTAACGCGATTTAGTAGCCGTTCGTCGGATCGACCTCGGTATACAAGCTCCGATCCCGGGCGAAGCGCCGAAGGTTCTCAACGATCTCCGCCGCGCTGTGCTCAGCTGCGCTCTCGGTATATCCGCCGAGATGAGGAGACATGACAATGTTATCCAGTTCACGAAAGGGATGCTGCGCCGGCGACTGGATAACCGGTCCGGCCCCGGCACGTGCCGCGCGATCCGGGTATTGATACCAGGTATCAATGCAGGCACCGCGCAGCACATGGTCGCGCAAGCCCTCGTAGAGCGCGCGCTCGTCGATAATGCTGCCCCGGCCGACGTTGACGAGCACCGCACCCTGCATGGCGGCGATTGTATCTCGGTCAATGAGTCCTTCGGTATCCGGCGTAGCCGGTAAGGCCACCACAACCATGTCGGCACCTTCCACGGCAGCCCGCAGATCGTGGCGCGTGTCGTCGAAAGGTGCGCCGGCGTCGCCGGGGCTACGTCGGAATCCCACCGTATGTACACCGAAGGCCTGCAACATCCGCGCACTCTCACGACCGATCGCGCCGGTACCGAGAACGGCGGCGCGCTTGCCGTCGATCGACTCGCGGCTCTCCGCGAGAGGTTCACCCGCGGCGAAGCCATGCCAGCGGTCTGCTCGCAGATCCGCATCAAAACGGCACAGCTGTCCGTAAAAGCTAAG
Source organism: uncultured Spirochaetaceae bacterium (assembly GCA_964345195.1). Lineage (GTDB taxonomy): Bacteria > Spirochaetota > Spirochaetia > DSM-27196 > PWMO01 > CAYFQV01. The sequence goes on along the minus strand of CAYFQV010000002.1, from coordinate 49,472 downwards.
AAGGAGCGCCATTGCGTGTTCGGCAACGCTCCGGGCGTTGCCGTGGGTGTTTGCAAGCCGTATCCCCCGAACACCTAGATCCGCAAGCGGCAGATTATTCACACCGGTAAAGGGTACCAGCACCGCCTCGAGGTTCGCTGTTTGCTCGAGGAGCTCCGGCGTAATGCCCCCACCGATCACCACCTGCGCCGCGGCAAGCTCTTCGGGATCCGCGCTCGGCGCTTGATGAACCGTCAATTCAATGCCTTCCCGGCGTAGCTCTTCAGTGACGGCATCCAGATGTCGCCGCCACAGCTCGTCGATTCGATTCGTAAAGAGAACGTGCAACTCATGCTCCTGTTTCAAGGTTTCCACGGATCAACCAGCGTCATCTATCGTCGTCTGAATCCCACCAGTAGGGCGTCGCCAAGTCCTTGACGCCGTCTTTCGTGACGACGGTCATGCGTTCACCGTGGTCTTCGACAAAGAAGCCGTCCATGGGCTCGATCATGTCTTCGCTCCCGCGAAACAGACCCGTCCACAAGTACAAGCACACCGCAGTGTGGAGGTCGTGGCTGACGAAGACGTGCGTTACGCCGCGCTCCGGTGACCGCTCGTCACCCTTTCCGTTTCGAAGACGCATCCACTCCGTTTGAACGGCTTGGACGAACTCCGCGGGCGCTTGGATTTCATCCGGCGGATAGTGACCGGCCATCCAATGGTTAATAATGTCGTCGCCGTCGCGTCTAAGGAACTTCGCGAAGCTCTCTTTGACGGCGTTAATTCGAAAGAGAAAGTCACCCTGCTCGAGTCCCGCTCGACACGCATCCGGCAGCGCTCCGTCGACAAGAGCGGCGGTTTCGGCGCAGCGCTCCACCGGGCTGTGGGAGAGCCGGTACCGCCGATCGGTCGGTAAGGCCGCCGCGAAGCGGCGTGCCCCGTCGCGCCCCTCGTCGGTGAGCGGCGCATCGATCAGCTTGTGCAGTTCCTCGGGCTCTTCGCGCTTCGAGTGACGAACCATCAAAAGCTCGGCGCCGCCGTTCGGCGTATAGCGATTCACGTTTTCAAGCAGTGCTTTGGAGTTTGCATCCCACATCGCCTCCATTATTCTGAGCAGCCGATTCGTGTCAAACCCGTACGACTGCCGACGAAATTGTTGATTGCGGCTCAAGGAGTCGGCACGGCTCGAGCTGCCGAGCGAGACCCTCTGAACCGCCTGAGGCGCGGCGCTATTCATACCAACGCTTGAGCCGGGAGTGCGCCGGGCAGTAGGGCCAGTAGGCCCCTCGGTGGAGCGCGCATCGGGATAGTCATTCTCCGGCCGGCCGCTTGCCTCTGCTGCTTCAAACCCAACAACGATTTCAGCAGCGCTGTGCGGAAGCACCGCTGTGCGGATATTGATGGGCCATGCTACACTCGAGCCATTCTTAGCACATGAAGGAGCCGCGCGAATGGCAGTCGTTTCAGCAAGCGCTTCGCCTGACGAGCTCGAAGCAGGCACAGGGGGTAACGGAACAGTCGAGATAATGAAGCTGCGGACCCGTCGGCTAAGTCTTTCCTTCATTTCCGTCTTGAGTGCGGTGCTCCTGGCTCTGATCCCGATTTTCTTTTTTCTCGTTGAAAACCGCAGCGCCGGCTTTGGGGCGCTTGCAGCGGCGGCCATCAGTATCGTGAGTCTGGTGTTGGTGGCGCGGGGACTACGTCAGGTGGGAAACGGTATCTTCTTCGGGGTTTGCATTCTGATACCAATCGCCGTAGGCCTAGCCGGACTCGGATCCCCGGAAACCCTGCCGAGCGTGATGATCAGTGTCGTCGCGTTGCTGATTATTCTGCTTATACCGACCGGTGTCCTTATCAACCCCGCCTACAGCGCCATTGCCGGGGCCCTCGCAGGCGCCGGCGTCATTGCCACGGTCCTCGCATCCGGACACGACGCTTTGGTCGGCCGGGCACCGCTGTTCGCGGTCGTCTTCGTCTTCGCGGTCACCGTCATCTTCTTCTTTAGTCGCATCCAAAACAGACTCATGGCCGAGTCCGTCCAAACCGGAAAGCAGCAGGAAGACACGGTGACGCAGCTGCAATCGCTCCTTTCCGACATTGAGTCGCTTCGTAGCCGCGCCGCCGAGGGGACAGCGCACATGGCAACACGTCTCGCGGAAATCGACGAGATCATCGGCGCCTACAGCGAAAGCGTCGAGGAGTCCGCGGCTCATTCGGAAGCGCTCGGTGCGGATGTGGCCGCGAGCCAAGAGCGGCTCGGCGATCTAAAGCAGGGATTGGGCCGAATCATCGCCCGGATCGGTGAACAAGGCGGCCTCGTAGACCGGAACGTCGATCGGCAGCGCGAGATGGCGAAGTCCCTCGACACCGTCAGAGACAAGGTCTCACAGACTGAGGCGCGGAACAACGAGCTCGAAGCGACATCGCAGCGTAGTCGAGAGGGCATTGATAAAGTGCTGACGGCAATCGAGCGGGTCGAGAGCTACCAGACGCAGCTCCAAGAGATCAACCAAGTCATGGCGCGTATCGCCGCGCAGACGAACATTCTGGCCATGAACGCCTCGATCGAGGCCGCGCACGCCGGTGACGCCGGCCGCGGGTTCGCGGTTGTAGCCAACGAAGTACGCAGCCTCTCCGATGAAGCCAACAGCCGAACAAAAGAGATCGGCGGCATTATCAAGGAGATGAACGGCGCTATCAGCGAGGCCGGCCGCGTCGGCGACGAGACCGGTCAAGCGCTCATCGGCATCACCGAAGGCGTTGCCGCGACGGCGCCCATGGTCCGCAGCCTACGCGAGCGGATCGAGCAGTACCTTGACGACATCAATTCCATGGTCACCGACAGTGAGAACCTCGCGTCAATAACTCAGGAGATTGGACAGGCGGCGGACCAGCAGGGAGATGAGGTGCAGCGTTACGATCAGAGCTTTACCGGCGTATTGGAAGCGGCGCAGCGCGTCGGCTCCGCAGTGCAGACCATTAACGAGTACAACAGCAGAACGCGTACGATCGTTGAAAACCTGAGTAGCGTCCGCGAGAATCAGGAAGAGATAAACGCCCAGATCGACGCGCTCATGCAGAATGCGCGCGGTGACGTTTCCGATCGAGGGTGACCGCCAACAGCGCCACGTCGGCGTTGCGCACCCCCGACACGCGCGCGGCCTGTCCCACGGACATGGGACGGATCTCCTTGAGTTTCTCTTTCGCCTCGTTTGAAATGCCACGCAGGCCGTCGTAATCGAAGTCACCGGGAATACGGATACGTTCGAGCTTCTCGAAGCGGCGGATCTGACGTTCTTGCCGCGCCACGTATCCCTCGTACTTCACATCCAACTCCACCTGCTCGAGCCATGTGGCCGGTCGCCCCTCGGCAATACGCGCGTCGAGAGCCGCAAGCTGCGACAGATCAATCTCCGGTGCACGCAGCAGGTCGTAGAAACTCTTTCCCCGGGCCAAGCGATCCGCCGGCGGCGTAGCGGCTTTCTCACCATGTGCCGCCCCCTGCGCACGGGCGGCCTGCTCATCAGCCTCGGAAACGTGACGCTTGCGCAGCAGCTCCTTCACCGCATCAATGCCCTCACGCTTACGCTCGAACCGCTCCTTCGCCTCCTCACCGTGCAAGCCCAACTCGTAGCCACGATCGAAGAGCCGGAGATCACTCGAGTCGTGACGAAGCGATATGCGGTGCTCCGCCCGGGAGGTAAACATGCGGTAGGGCTCCTTCGTCCCGTTGGTAACCAGATCATCCACCATAACGCCGATGAAGGACTCCGCCCGCGTGAGAATGAAGGGCTCACCCCCGGCAAGCTTTTGGGCGGCGTTGATCCCGGCCACGAGCCCTTGCCCCGCCGCTTCTTCGTAGCCTGAGGAGCCGTTGGTCTGTCCGGCAATAAAGAGACCGGAAACCATCTTGGCCTCGAGCGTTGCATAGAGCTGAGAGGGGTCAATGTAGTCGTACTCCACCGCGTAACCGGGCCGCATGATCTCCGCGTGCTCCAAGCCAGGAATGGAATGGATAAACGCCTCTTGCACCTCTTCCGGCAGCGACGAGGAAATGCCGTTGAGGTACATCTCCTCGGTCTCGGCGCCTTCCGGCTCGACGAAGATGTGGTGCCGCGTGCGATCGGGAAACTTCACCACCTTATCTTCGATCGACGGGCAGTACCGGGGCCCGGAACCCACGATATCCCCGGAGTAGAGCGGAGATCGGTGCATATTGTCCCGGATAATCCGGTGCGTCTCGTCATTAGTGAAGGTGATGTGGCAGGGCAGCATGGGGCGCTCAACCTGCTTTTCGGAGAAGGAAAATGGGACGATGTCACTATCTCCGAACTGCGACTCCATGCGACCGAAGTCCAAACTCCGCCGATGCACCCGCGCGGGCGTTCCCGTCTTCAAGCGCCCCAGACGAAAGCCCACCTGCCGCAGCACCCCGTCGAGCCCCTGCGCCGCGGGCTCCCCGAGCCGTCCACCCTCGCCACGATACTCGCCGATGAAGATACGCCCATTGAGGAAGGTCCCCGTTGTAACCACCACGGCGGAAGCGGCGAAGCGCTTGCCGCGCGCCGTTACAACGCCTTTCACCGCACGCCCCGGCGTGTCCAGCGTCAGATCCACCACGGTGTCTTGAAAGATGTGCAGGTTCCGCTGTCCCTCGAGCACCGCCTTTGCCGCACGGTGGTAGGCGGCCTTGTCCGCCTGGGCGCGCGGTGCCTGTACCGCCGGGCCGCGACTCTTGTTCAGCACGCGGAACTGGATCATGGTCCGATCGACGAGACGACCCATCTCACCGCCCAACGCGTCGATCTCCCGAACCATGGTTCCTTTGGCAGGCCCTCCAATCGCGGGATTGCAGCTCAGCCGCCCGATCGCGTCGAGGTGCTGCGTAATGAGAAGGGTTTGGTAGTTGAGCCTGGCGAGAGCAAGACTCGCCTCTATACCGGCGTGGCCGGCGCCGACCACGATTGCGTCAAAATCCACGGGCCGTACAGTAGCAACTTTACGGTGCTTGGTGAAGCCTGCCGGCCGAAGACGCAACGGCGCATGGATCTTCTTAGAACACCACCCGCTAGCACTTCACCTTCCCCGTCCCGCAGTCTATTCTTGGGTCACTCTATGCAGCAGGAGCAGTACATGAGCTCAGATCACCTGGTGGTTCTCTGGACCACCGACAATCTCTTTACCGTGGAGGAGATGATTCTCCTCTACACTCTGAACGCAAAGAAGCAGAGCTGGTTTAAGGAGGTCACCCTCATCAACTGGGGAGCAGCAACCAAGCTCCTCGCGGAAAACCAGGAGCTGCAGGAGCGCATGGCGGACTTCGTCGACGTCGGCGTCAACTTGGAATCGTGCAAGCATTGCGCGGACACGATCGGGGCCGCCGAAACCCTCGGAAACCTCGGCTTCGACGTGAAGTACATGGGTGAGCCCCTCTCGGAGTACCTCAAGAGCGGCGCCTCCGTCATAAGCGTGTAGCGGCGGCCGCCGGGCGCTGCTCGGCGCCGGTGATTCTTAGCGCAGCAACCAGGCCTCTTCAGTGTGGCCTTCATTGTATTCAATGAGGGCCTCGTGCAACTCCGGCCCGGACAACCCTTCCTGCTTACGCAGCCGACGGGCGATCTCGAGCTGTTTTTCTACGACTGCTTTCAATTGGCGGGGGTCAGGGGCGTATAGCTCCAGACCGTTGACGATCAGGCTCGGCACGACACGAATCCCCGCGGCTCGGACGTCGTCGGCCGATTGCTGAATCATCTCGGCGGTGTCGTCGGCCCGTAGATCTCGCTGGAATCGCTCCTTCTCCAAGTCCAGTTCATCGGCCAGCGCCGCGGGCGCGACACGGACTGTCGGATACTGATGACGGGCGGTATCCATGAGCATTGTGTAGGCGTCCCAGAATTGACCCTGTTGATGCGCCGCTGCCACCGTTCGGGACGAAGAGTCGTCGGCCCGCGGTGAGTACTTGAAGACGACGCGAATCTCGTCGGGATACTCCTCGAAACTATTCTTGATAGCGGCATGTTGCAGAGAGCACAGGTAACATTCTTCGAGCTCCGTGATCTCGACAATCGTCACCGGCGCATGATCCGGTCCTCGCACGGGGTCGTCGTTGCGAAGTTCGACACGCCGAATATCCGGTAGGCTCCAGTCGGCGAGTTTCCACGGTGTTCCCTCAATTTCCGGGAGTGTTTCGTCTTCGAGAACCTGGCGATCGACGGCTTTTCGATAGAGTTGTGCCTCATTGACCCCGTTGTTGCGAAGCTCATCTAGTATGTCGAGGTGACGCTCGACAATATCCACCATGGAACGAAGCTCCAGGTGCGTACCCCCGACTCTCTCGCCATTGAAGACGATGGTGCTACGCCCCGTAATTCCAAGGTCCCCGGCCAACTCGGTGTCAGCTGCGACCGCCTCTGCTGTTGCAGCGGCCTCGAGATCACCCCGGTACTGCTCGACATCCAAGCCGTACTCCTGCGCCAACTCCGCGCCGACCTCCTCTGGAGGATGCTCGTCAAAGCTCGGACGCGCAGCGGTGAGGGCGCGCGTAGCCTGCCAGTACAGCTCGGAGTCTTGGCGATGCAGGGCCTCCAACACCAGCGCTATACGATCCTTCCGAGAATCCATCGGATCGGCGTCGCGCAGGTCCTGAAACGTCGCTCCACGTTGTAACGCCAACGCGCTCACGTGTTTTGACACCAGCCGAACTTGCCCCGGGTAGGCCTCTACGACCTTGCGTAACGTCGGAATTGTCTGATGATTATCCGCCGGAAATACCATAATCGTCATCGGTGCCTCCGGATCGCCGAAGACGGGACTGTCCGCAACCGGAAGCACAGTGCTGTCCAGGAGTGGCTCCGGCTCTTCGCTGTCCATCTTCGAGACCCCGGATCTTTGGGACGAATCGTGTTCCTGCTCTGAGTGCTGCGGACGCTCCTCGGCTTGGACGCGTGGCGCCTCGTTCGTGCCGGCCTCGGGGACGGTCGAGCACGACACGAAAGCGGTGATCAAAAGGACGCAACTTATGGTCAGTAGCCTATGGCCGGGCTGCATGTTTCCTCCTTGTATACTTCCAGCCGCTGTTATCCTCTAGTGTACTGACGCGATCGGTGTGAAGCGATCGGCGTGAACTTGGTATAACGTCTGGTCACGGACGACCTCGGCATGACTAATGAAGACCATGTCCCCGGGACGCACGTCCCGCAGCTCGATCCTCTCAACGCCGTAGGTGTACAGGTCGTCCATGCTTATGTCGTCCTGACACCCATCAGGGCCGCGGAAGATCGACCTGTCTCCGAGGACCTCTTGATACGCCCACAAGTCGAGAGCCGCCGCAGCTGTTTCAACAGAGACGGGTATGCGCCCGACGGGATCGCCGGCCCGCTGCCCGTTCGGCGGCCGCTCTCGGCGGCCTCTATCGGACGTCCTCCAGGATACGCTCGGGGGGATAGCTCTCATCAATGAGTCCAAGCCCTTCGAGAGCCTCAATGGATGCGCGGTAGCGATCCGGGTCGAAGCTTCCGAAATCCCGATCGCCGCCGGGGCGAAAGAGCTCCGCGGTCGCGGCGAGCGAGCGGCCGAGGAACTCGGTTCGGGCATCATCGGCTTCATCGAGGTAGCCGAGGGAGAGCTGAACCGCTTCCTCCTGGTTGTTCACCGTGTAGGCGACCGAGCGTTCGAGGGCCCGGACGAAGCGCCGCAGGACATTACCCCGCTCCTCGAGGATCGCGTCGGCGGTAATGATCGAGGCCCCGACGAGATCGGAGAACTCGCGCACCTCCCATTCGACAATGTCGTGATCCCGCATCCGCATTTGGATCGGCTCGTTGTTCACGAAGGTGACTACGGCATCCACCCGATCGTTTATGAGCGAAGGCACCTGGGTATAGCCAATGCGCTGCTCCTCCACGCGGCCGGAGAGGCCGTATTCCTCCAAGAAAGCCTGGAGGCCAATGTAGCTGGTCCCGTAGGTCTCGGGCACACCAATGGAGCCACCGGCGAGATCTCCCGGCTCTTGATAATCCTCCCGCAAGGCGACAATGGAGACGGGATAACTCTGGTAGTACTGGAAGATCGCTTTGAGACTGAGGTCCTGGGTCCCACTGACGATCAGCTGGTCGGAGTCCGAAAGGCCGACATCTATGCGCCCAAGAGAGAGCAGACTAAAGACGTCCACCCCGAAACCGTACTCGATCTCGAGATCGATCTCTTCCTCGGCAAAAAAGCCCTTCTCCATGCCTACGTAGAGCGGCGCGAACTGAATGTTCGGAATGTAGCCGATCGCCATGGTGACGGTGTCCTGCGCCGCGGCGGGAACCAAGGTCCCTGCCGAGAGGAGGATCACCGCGAGTACCGTCGTCAGGCGCCCGCGGCGCCGCTGTGTATACATCATTCTCTGCACTCCTTCTTTCGTGTCCTGGTGTCCTGGTGTTCTGGTGTCCTGGTCGACCCGAGGGTCTCCCAGCCGATGTCCGTCGATAGACGGATCCACTACCGTCTCTCCACCCGGGGCCGGTGACGCGTCACGAACCAGTACACAATGCTCGCCGTTCCGTAGTAGGTCAGCCCGAGAACTGCCAGCCAGATCAGCCCCGCGAACATGAGCTCAATGTCGAAGTTTGCCTTCGCCCGGCTAACGAGGGCCCCGAGTCCCTGACTTCCGGATACAAACTCCCCGACAACCGCGCCGATCACCGAGAGCGTAATGGAGACCTTCACGCCGCTGAAGACCATGGGAAGGGCCGCCGGGAGCTCGAAGAGCACGAAGGCCTTGACGGGCCCGGGTCCATAGAAGCGCTTGAGGTTGGCCAAGCGCTCATCCGCAAAGCGGATGGCGGCTATGTTGTTTATCAGCATGGGAAAGAAGATCACGATAATCGAGGTCACGATCTTCGGGGCCAGACCAAACCCGAACCACAGTACCAAAAACGGTGCCAGTGCAACTGATGGAATGGTGTTCGCCACAATCAGCCCGGGCATGAGTAGCTGCGAGGTTCGGCGCGACTTGGCAATGCCGTAGCCGAGAATCATGGTGAACACGAAAGCGATCGCAAACCCGGAGAGCGACTCAGTCACGGTCACACCGAGGTCCCGAAGAACGCGGGGATTGTCGAAGGTGCTGAAGAAGCGTCCCACAATATCGGCCGGATGCGGAAAGAGCAGATCCGGGATGGGCAGGGTCCCTTTGAGCAGCACCAGGAGGAGGTAGCCCACCGCGAGCTCGGAGAGGAAGATAGCAATGTTTTTCCACACGGACTGCGTCGTGCCGGCGCCACGACTCAACAAGGTTTCCGCGCTCTCCGTGGGAGCGTCTGCGTTCGCCGGCCGTCGCCACAAGGACCGAGCGGCGTTCCGTAGCTCTCGATTGGCGCGGTACTCCGCCTCGGACAGAACGAAGATCTCGTCGCCCGCGCCTTCGCCGGAGCTGTCGTCCAGGTTTCCGTCGTCGAGGTTCCGGTCGTCGAGGTCTCCACCGTCGGCGGGCTCCTCGCAGCCGTCGGCGGTAATCAGGTTCTGCTCCTGCCGATACCGGTCTATGGATTCCACGGCGACGATCCGGGCCGGCACCGTCGAGAGCACCATGATCCGGTTGGAGAGATAGCAGGCTTCTTCCACGGAGTGGGTAACCAGCACGACGGTACTGCCGGTTTCTCGGTGGAGCTCCCGGAGGAGCACGTTCAAGCGTTCTCTGGTCAGGAGGTCCAGTGACGAAAAGGGCTCGTCCAAAATCAGGAGATCGGGCTTGGTGACCAGGGCGCGGGCCAACTCCACGCGTTTCTTCATGCCGCCCGAGAGCTCCACGGGGAAGTAGGACTCGTAGCCCTCCAAACCGACGAGGGCAAGCATCTTGCGCCCTCGCTCTTGGGCGTCCTCCGGGAAGCCGTTGACTTCGAAGGGTAAGAGCACATTCTGCAAGGCGTTCTTCCACTCCAGGAGGGACTCGGACTGGAACACGAAGGACAAGTGCTTGGAACGAACGTCGAGTCGGCCCTCGTAGGAGCGGTACATGTTGCCCAGGATGTGTAGAAGCGTGGTCTTCCCGGAGCCGGAGGGTCCAATGAAGGTGACGAAGCTCCCGCGCTCCACGGTGAAGTCGAGGTTCTGCAACACCGTTGGACCGTTTCCGTAGCGGAACGTAAGACTGTTAGCCTCGATAATAGGCGTCGTCGTGAGGGATGTCGGTTTATAAACGGTAGGTGTAGAGCCCATGACGCATGCTCACGAAACCACGCGTCACTACGAGAGGCTCGCCCTAAAGAAGGCCGATCCGGAATCGTATGGGTTTCTTCTCCCTTCCAGACTCTCACTGTCGGTAATGGAGTTTCACCATTTCCACCCAAGCGTGCGCGGCGCACGGATTCAGGGTTGCGGACTGTCACCGCCGGTCGGGCCGGAGCCCTCCCTCGAAGAAACGCGCTTCGTATTTCTAAAAGGTACTACGGATCGCCGTGATTGCCAAGCTACCCGCCGGCTTACTTTCCCAGACAGAAAGATGCGAACATGAGATCGAGGATGTCGGCGCTGCTCACCTCACCGGTGATCTCGCCGAGAGCTCCCAAGGCATCCTGGACGTCGACGGCCACCGCATCCGCCGGAATGGTTGCGTCCATTGCCTCCTCAACCGCGTCCAAGGCCCGCACGGCCCGGTCGAGAAGGTCACGCTGCCGAGCGGAGTCGATCACCGCATCCCCACTCCCGCTCGGGTCACCGACCGCTTCGCCGGCTTCACCGTGCGCCGACGCCTCGCCATCGGCATCTTCCCAGCGCCGACGCTTCACCCGCGCCGCAACGGCCGGGGGTATTTGTCCAATGCCCTCTCCGGTCATGGGACTTACCCGGAGCATCTCGTCTCCCCCGTCGGAATCCCTCGTCGCCACGCAGCCGGGGAGGTCGACTTTGGAAAGCACCGTAAGCACCGCATCCGCCGTGCGCTCGCGGAGACGTGACAGCTCCCGGCGATCCTCGTCGCAGAGGCCGGTAAGACCGTCCACAACGTAGACGGCTGCATCGGCATTATCTAAGAGCTCGCGGCTCCGTCGTATACCTTCACTTTCGATCGACTCCTCGGAGTCCCGAAGGCCGGCGGTATCGACCAGGCGAACGGGGATACCGTCCATGGCGACCGAGACTTCGAGATAGTCCCGAGTCGTACCGTGAATCTCGCTCACAATGGCACGATCCTCACGCAAGAGCGCGTTAAAGAGGGAAGACTTGCCGGCGTTCGTTCGGCCCGCAATTACCACCAGGGCGCCCTCTTGGAATA
>CAYFQV010000002.1:36763-38136 GCA_964345195.1 uncultured Spirochaetaceae bacterium | reverse complement strand
GACTTGCCGGCGTTCGTTCGGCCCGCAATTACCACCAGGGCGCCCTCTTGGAATAGGCGCCCCGTGGCATAGCTTGCCCGGAGCCTCCCGAGGTCTTCGCGGACCTCCCGCACCGTCTCCACCTCCATGGGGATCTCACCGCTTTCCTCGTCGGGATAGTCTATCTGCGCGGCGAGGCCGGCCATGACCTGGGCGAGGCGGTCGCGGGCATCCGCAATCCGCTGGAACACCGATCCGGAAAGACGCTGCATGGCAAGGCGATGGGCGGTGCCCGTCCGGGCGTTGACCAACTCGTTCACCGCCTCAGCGCGAGTCAGATCCAACTTCCCGTTGAGGAAGGCGCGAAAGGTAAACTCCCCGGGCGCGGCGCGGCGAATTCCCTGTGTGCCGAGCGCTTCCAGTAGCGCCTGCAGGCCCGGCGGCGACCCGTGACCGTGGATCTCTACCGACTCCTCTCCTGTATAGCTGTGAGGCTCGCGGAACACGAGGAAGAGCACTTCATCAATGCGCTCGCCGGTCGCAGGATCAATAACCGAGCCGTAATGAACGGTATATCCCGCGGCTTCGCTAAGGCGCTGGGGCGTAGATGAAACCGCGGCGACCAGCCGCACGACATCCGTTCCCGAGACCCGGATGACGCCGACGGCTCCACGGCCAAGCGGCGTTGCAACGGCGGCTATCGGCTCATCGGTGGTATAAGCGGACATGCCGCCAATGGTAACGAGCCATGGACGGCCCGGCAACGGCCCCGAGCCCGGAATCACAAATTGCTGCAGCCGGCCGATCACATGACCGCCCGGCGAGCTCTCGGACGTCTATGTCTCCAGAACCAACTCCGCAAGCTCCTGCACCGTTTCCAAGAAGTAGTCGCAATGCTCCTGCATGTACTCCCGAATCTCCGCCACGTTGTGGCCCCATCCCGCACCGGCCACAGCGACCCCGGCGCGGCGCGCCATGACGACCCCCGGCTTCAAGTCGTCCACCACCAGAATCTCTTCATGGTCCACCCCAAGCCGCCGCCGGGCGTCTTCCACCGGAAACGGCGCGGGCTTGCGTTTGTGCGGTTCCTGGTCCCAGCCGTAGATCAGATGCGGGCGCACCCCCTCCCGGTCGGCGTGGCGATAGTCCCGCTCAATGCTGTCTTGCACCGAGTGAGATACCACGGCGAGATACCCCCCGGACGCGAGAAAGCGCTCGAGAAAATCGAGCATTCCGGGATAAAACTCCGAAATGCGCGTCGCCGTGTAGCTATGCCACACGCGGTACTCCTCGTCGACCTCCTCTCGACTCATGCCGAGCTCGTTCTCCAAATATTCTACGTAGCCGGGATCGAAGTTGCGTTGAAAGAAGCCGTTCAGGTCCAGAAGAGGCTC
>CAYFQV010000002.1:30821-36663 GCA_964345195.1 uncultured Spirochaetaceae bacterium | reverse complement strand
AGGAAGGAGATGAGTATGCTAGAGCTCGACGCGGTAAGCTTTTCCTACAAAAAGAAGAAGCCGCTTTTCCAGGATCTCTCGATCAACATCAATCCGGGGGGCATATACGGACTCCTGGGCAAGAACGGGGCCGGCAAGACCAGCCTCTTGCGAATCATGGCGGGTCTGCTATCCCCGCAAGCGGGAGCTGCGACCGCGTTCGGCCGCCCGGTTCGCCGGCGCCATCCCGACACCTTGACGGATATCTTTTTCGTTCCCGAAGAGTTCTTCCTGCCGGCCATCACCGGGGAGCAGTACGTCAAAGCCTACGCGCCCTTCTATCCGGCGTTCTCCCGAGAAGTCTTCGACGACTGCAGCGGAGAGTTCGAAGTGGATACCTCGGCAAAACTGACAACACTGTCCTACGGCCAGCGCAAGAAGTTTCTCGTCACCTTCGCCTTAGCCACCGGCTCCCGCCTCGTGCTATTCGACGAGCCTACAAACGGCCTCGACATCCCGAGCAAGAGTCAGCTGCGAAGGCTCCTGGTGACCCACCTGACCGATGACCGCGCATTCATTGTGTCGACGCATCAGGTTCGGGACCTATCCAACGTCATCGATCCGATCGTGATGATCGATAACGGTCGAATTGTCTTCGAGTACAGCGTCGCGGAGATCGACGGTTCCCTCAGAAGTCGAGTCACCAGGGAGCCCGACGAGGAGATCACCATCTACCGTGAAGAGGCGCTCGGCGGCTATGCCGTTATCGAGAAGGCTCCGGCGTCCGGAGATGAGCAGGTCGACGTCGAGTTGCTCTTCAACGCCGTCACGGACCGGCCGGAGGCCGTCGCCGCCGCCATTTCCTACAATCGCCCCGAACACGCGGGCTACACCACGGCTCGACAGGAGGAAGAGTAAGCATGAACACCCTAAGCCAAAGTCTAACGCGAATCGCAAAGCTCTGGCGGGTCTTTGCCCTCACCCAGCAGCGTGCCGTTCTGACAAACGCCCTATCCGGCTTCGCCGTGCTCTTGGCGGCATACATCATCGCCGTCTTCTCCGGCGGCCCCAGCGGAAGCTTCAACTTCCACGAGGTGCTCTTCGGCCTCTTCTTTCTGCTTGTCGGCATTGTGGCCGGCAGTCAGGCCTTCTCGGCCATGCACAAACAGGACCGCAGCTACGCCTACCTCACCCTACCGGCGTCTCACCTGGAGAAGACCGTCGACAAGCTCCTGCTGAGCACGGTGGGCTACGGCATTGCCGTCCTCGCAGGCTATTTCCTCTTCTCCGCCGCCGCCCTCGGCATTGGGGAGCTAATCGCCGGACGCTCGTATCCCCTCTTTAATCCCTTTGAACGCTGGGTGTGGGAGATCGTCGGCGGCTACATCGTCATCCACTCGATTTTTCTCTTCGGGGCCGCCTACTTCAAGAACCGTCACTTTATCAAGACGCTGCTGGGGATCGCCGCGGTCTTCTTGCTACTTGCCGGAATCGCGAGTCTGGCAACCTGGGTGTTCTTCAACGACATATTCCAGGCCATGCGTGCCGGTGGCTTCGATCCGAGTCAGAGTATCACCATTGAGCAAGCGGAGCGCTTCCAGAGCCTCCTCGAAACCGTGCAGAGCGTAGTGGACTTCATTGCAACCTGGCTACTCGCACCGTTTTTCTGGATTCTCACCTGGCTCCGCCTGCGTGAAGCGGAGGTGGCGGATGCAGTTTAACAACGGTCAGTCGATCTACCTGCAGATCAGTGACTACATCTGCGAAAGCATTCTCCGCCGAACGTGGCTGGAAGGCGACCGGATTCCGTCCATACGGGAAATGGCCGTAGACGTCGAGGTGAATCCAAACACGGTCATGCGCTCTTACGCACATCTGCAGGATCAGGGTATTATCGAGAATCGCCGGGGTATCGGTTACTTCGTTTCCCCCGGCGGCTATGAGGAAACACGAAAAATGAAACAGCAAGAGTTTATCGAGCAGGAGTTGCCCCGGGTCTTTCACCTCATGCAGCTCATCAACATGTCGCTGGATGAGCTGGCCCGAGAGTACGAGCGTTATCTCAAGGAGCACCGGAATGAAGCAGTCAAGTAAAATCCTTCTCTTCAGTGTAGCGGGCATCATGGTCGTCATCGTGGCTATGATCATCTTCGCGCGCAGCATGGTCGGAGACATCCTCAACGCGAACGGCATCTCCGGGAGCGCGGTCGGGCACATCGAGCGAACGGGCGAGCGCGCCTCTCGGGAGTACAGCCTTCGAGACTTCGACGGTCTCCAAACCCGCGGAGCCTGGCAGATAGAGATCATTGAGGACGATGTTTACGACATCCGCGTCACCGCGGACACCGCGGTGTTGGAGCGGCTCAAGGTCGACAAAGAGAACAGCAGCGCCGTCCTTTCCATGCCGGGCAACCTCACCCTCGGCGGCTTGGACGTTCGGGCGGTGCTTCGCATGCCACAGCTTCGCAGCGTCGACGTGGAAGGCGGTGCGGACATCAATGTGGAAGGCTTCACTGTCGACACACTCCACATCCAGAGCGACGGCGCGTCAAACATCAAAGGTGCGGATAACCGTATCGACACCCTCTACCTGGAGACCGAGGGCGCCGCAAACATTGATTTCAGTGACAGCGAAGCCGTTAACGCCGACCTCGATATAGAAGGCGCCGGTAACGTGAACCTGACCATGGCGGGCGGACGTCTCACCGGCGTGATCGCCGGAATCGGACAGCTGCACTACGGCGGGGATGTGACCGAAGAATCCGTAAACGTCCGTGGGCTCGGTGGAGTGGAGCGGCGATAGTGCGTACACCGTCGCGGCGCTCAGCCCGAGCGCCCGCGGCGTGTACCGGCTCACCGCGACGGATCGGATTACGCTGGAGGCTAAGTCCGAGCCGACGATTCTCTACTGCGTGGACGAGCCGGAATCTCCGGCATGGTGACTGTCGCGCTCGTCCTCAGCGCTGTCGTCCGTTTTGAAGCGACCGGCCTGCTCGGCAACCGTTTCGATAGCCTCTTTGTTTTCCTGCGACATTCTGCGAAGCTCATCGACACCGCTGTTGATCTCGCCGGCTCCCGAGGAGATCTCTTGGATGGCCTGAGAGAGCTCGGCGCTGGTATCCCGGACGCTGGTCATCTGTCGGCTGACGTCTTGCGAGCCGTCCCGCATTTCCCGCGCCCCGTCACGGACCTGGGTCGTCACATCATTGATCTGCGACAGGCCTTCGAGGACTTGCTGACTCCCCTGAGCCTGCTCCTCCATGGACGACTTGACCTCACTCTGGAGATTACGCACCCGCTTTACGTGCTCATTGACATTCCCGAAGGCGCTTTCCGCCTCCTTGGAAGAGCCGACGATCCGGTCGATCGCCCCTTTGATCTCCTTGAGGTTCGCGGCAATGCTCCCGGATTGTTCGGATGACTCCTGGGCAAGCGAGCGAATCTCCTCCGCGACAACCGCAAAGCCCGCACCGGCATCTCCGGCGTGGGCAGCCTCGATCGCGGCATTCATGGCAAGTAGGTTGGTCTGCGCGGCAATGTTCGCCAACACCTTGTTGGCGTCCAAGAGTGCATCCGACTTTCCGGCAACGCTCTCTATCTGCTGCCCCATGCCGTTCATGACCGAGCGTCCGTTCTCAGACGCCGTGACGAGCTGTTCAACGGATTCACCCACGCCCTCGATGTTGCGGGACACCGATTGAATGTTTGCCACCATCTCTTCAATGGAAGCGGTCGACTGGGACACGTTTGCCGACTGAGTCTCAATCTGCTGTTCGAGACTCTCAATGTTGCGGCTAATCTGTTCGACGCTCGCGGTCGCACTCTCGACACTGTCGTTCTGATTCTCGATCTGACTGCGAATGCTCTGCAGATTCGCGTTGA
This sequence comes from uncultured Spirochaetaceae bacterium, assembly GCA_964345195.1. Lineage (GTDB taxonomy): Bacteria > Spirochaetota > Spirochaetia > DSM-27196 > PWMO01 > CAYFQV01. The sequence goes on along the minus strand of CAYFQV010000002.1, from coordinate 32,802 downwards.
TCTGATTCACCGCGGAAGCCGTTTGTTCCGCGTTTGCAGATAAGCCCTCGCCGGTCTCCTGAAGCGTTGCCACGGATTGCTTGATCTGCCGCATCATGCCGGCAAGACTGCCGGCAAAGTCGTTGAAGCCTTCGGCGACCTGTCCGGCTTCGTCCCGACTGCGAACGTCGAGGCGTGAGGTGAGATCACCTTCACCCTCCGCAAGCGTCTGAAGGCTTGCGGAGACCGAGCGCAGCGGCCGCGTGATACCGATGGCGAAAACCACGACGATCGGGACCGTTATCACGATCACACCGGCGGTGAGCAAGACCGCAAGCCATACCAGAGCCGCGGTGTCCTGCTGCAGCCCGGCGATTCCTTCCTCCATGGCGGCCTGTTCCCGACTGAGAAGCTCTGCAACGACCGACTCGATCTCATTGAAAGGCGTGTATGTAGCCGAAACGGTCCGATTCGCGTTGTTATACTCGGTGAACAGCGCGTCCAGTCGCTCAATCAGCTCCTGGGTTTCGTCGTCTATCGGCGCCTGCCCGCGGGTCCGACGGAACGAGGCAAGGCGGTCCTGCAGCACGGTTTCGGATTCGAAGACTTCGTACACGATCTCTTCGAAGGGAATCGTTGGATTGTCCTGGTCCGCGAGAAGCTGGTAGCGTTGCTGATTCGCGCTGAGCTCACGCATAAAATCGTTCAAGGTGAGAACCGACTCCACCCGCACATCGGCAATCCGTCGAAGCTCCGCGTTGGCTCGCCGGGTGGATACCACTACGATCGCCGCCTGCACCACGAAGAGCAGCAGCACCGGCATGAAAACCAGCCTGATCTTCGCGCGCATGGAACGATTCTTCAGTTTGCGCATATGATTACCGTCCTGTTGTGATTCCCGTCGCCGGTGAGCACCGGCACGTCCGCCGGCCTATTCACCGTCGGCCGTCCGCGCCGTCCCGGCCGTCCCGGCCGTCCGCGACGGATTCGTGCATGGCTTGTAAGTGCCCTTGCACCCGTTTCGCCACGGCGTAGACATCCGAAGGAGTCTTTTCCTCGTCCACCGCCGGCGCGGACGCGCGCAACTCGATCCCCGCTTCCGCCTTGATGCGGTGCAACTGTCCAAGAATGACCAATGCCGTATCGTAAACGTTCGCCGGCGTAATGCTACCTCCGGGGAGGGGCGGCACATAGAAGGGCTGCATATCCAGAGCCCGCTGTATACGTGCGATCACGTACATGTTTACGAAGTTCTCCATCAGTACATCTCGAGGCACCTTATTCGGAAACGACTCGAGGGGACGCTCAAGGAGCTGGGCGGGCAGTGCGAGTTGATCCAGATTTCCCGCCAGCAATTCGATCTCTCGCCGGATCCGCTCTTCCTTCACGAAGACATCCGACGGCTGAAGCGCTCTCGTCAGCCCGTCCAACAGGTAAGAGCTGCGCCACAAAAGCTCGTATACCTCAGTGGGGTTCCGGCCCGGCTCGAAGGAAGGCTCTTCGATCTGCCGGTCAATGCCGAGCTCCTCTTTAATTCGACGGAGGTTGGAGAGGACGTGCTGCGTTGCATCCAAGACGACTCCCGGGCTGAGCAGCTCGAAGGGCAGCTCCCGCACCTCGAGCGGCGTCATGCCGAGGCTCTGCTGATACCTCGCCACTTTATCCATGAGCTCAATGCTCTTCTGGTACACATCCAAGGGGACCTTGTTCACCTGAGTTCCGGGATCTCGCGCCTCCGCGCTAACCCTTTCCTCCTCTCGGATCAGCAACACCTCGCGGTGAATGCGCCGCGCGCTCTGGTATACGTGGGCGGGCGTCAGGCTCCCCGCATCCTCCTGACCGGCCTCAGAGCCGCTCGGCGTTCCGTGCTGAGCAACAAGCGGCGCCGGAGTGAACACCACGAGTCCGAATGCGAGGGCGATCCACAGACAAAAGGCGGTAACGCGGCAACTCACAAGCTTTCCAAATTGCATACGCAGAGTGTACAACTTTTGCCCCACTC
>CAYFQV010000002.1:25374-30721 GCA_964345195.1 uncultured Spirochaetaceae bacterium | reverse complement strand
CGCATTATAGACTACTCTACAGCGGTGAGAATAAGCTGGGACTCGCACTCATGGCACAGACCCGGCTGGACGAGCGACGGAGGGTGTTCACCAACATCATGCACACGGCCGGCCACGCCGCCGGCGGCTACAGCTTTGTCCCGGGCTTCCTGCGCTCGCTCCTGCGGGGAGCGGGACGGCGCGCTCGTGCCGCGTTGTTTCCGCGGCGCCACCGCAAAGCGCTCGCTCATTCCGCCCGCGGCACAATGCCGGAAACCCCCGCGCTGGATGGGCGGTCGGCCCGGGGCGAGAGCTTGGCCCGGGACGCGCAGGCCCTCGAGCGCGCCGCGGCGGCGATCGATCAAGAGAACGACAGCTGCATGATCTGCGAACGTCTCGAGCGCTCTCTGGCCAACTATGCCTTCTCGATCGTGACCCTCTACCGGGACAACCCCGAGTTTCAGAAGGTTTTCCGCGAATCGAAGGGCTTCTGCTTCCACCACCTGCCGCTCATGCTGCGTATGGCGGAAATCGTTCTCACGAACGACATGCGGAAACGATGGATGGAAGACCTCCTTGTGAGCCAGGAGCAGGCAATGGCGGACATGTCCTCGGAGCTCGAAGAGCTTGCCGACCGCTTTGATTATCGGAACACCGAGAGCATCAGCCCGGAGTTGAAACAGGCGCTTCCTCGCGCGCTCGGGCTTCTCGGCGGGGAACTGTAAACGACGGATGTGACGACCAACGCCGTGCCCACGCCGCCGAGCGACCGCACGCCGCATGGGGACGTCAGGCGTGGCGGCAACCGGCGTCAGGAGCGGCGAAACTCTTGAATCCTGCGACGCCCGGCTGCGGTGAGGGCCGGCATTTCCGTCACAACTCTCACCTCCCCGCGTCGGCGCAGCCGGGAGAGCGTGGCGCGAAGACTCGCCGGCTCCCACTGAACGTGGCGGTGGAGCGTGTCGAGGTGTAGCTCGGCGCCGGCTTCATCGGCCCATTCATGGTTGTAGATGTGGCCGAGCAGGACGAGTTCCCGGAAGCGACGTTTATCTCGGGCATGGCGCAGAATGGAGGAGACGAGGCCGTAGCGTGGAGAGAGCAGCCACGCGAGAACGAAGAGCAAAAACATCATGATCACCATGGAAGCGGAGATCGACGTGTTGAAGCCCTCGGCGAGGGTCATCCCGAAAAGCTCACCACGGGCAAGGGGATAGCCGAAGTAGGCACCGACCGCGCCGATTACCGCGCTAAGGGCCAACATGAACGGCAGGCGATCGGTCAAGAGATGGGCGGCCGCCGGGGGAATAATGAAGAAGGCGATCACCAGAATCGAGCCTACGGCATTGAAGGCAGCTACGGCGACCAGGCTGACCAGAACCATGAGGGCGTAGTGCAGCACCGCCGGTCGGAAGCCGAGTGAGTGCGCCAGCCCGGAGTCGAAGGTCGCGAGTTTCAACTCCTTAAAGAAGAAGCCGACGAATAGGAGTACCGACACGGACATGGCAAAGGTAACGGTGATCGACTTCGGCCAGTGCACCAGCAGAGGTTCCCGGTCAATCAAACCCGCTTGCCACGCTTGGGCGGGACTATAGCGGCCGCAGTTGCTGCAGCTCTCTTCAAACTCGGCGCCGGGGTCGCGCGGTGAGATCCCTTCGGCGCGACAGTTGCTACACCGCCGCAGAATCTCGGCCCGGGGATCGTCTGGTGTGATCGTGACGCTTGTGCAGTTGTCAATGCAGTGGCTGTTGGTGTCCGCCCAGGCCACGCCGATCTCGCCGACCATGACCGCATCCTCATCCATGTGGACGTCCGCGACGGCTCCGGCCACCAGGATCACTGCCAGGGCGAAGAGGAACGGGAACGCCAAGCCGAGAGCGGCGTCCTGCCGCAGCAGTCCGGACTTGTATATCAGCTCGGTAAGAACAACCGTCACGACACCCGCAGCGGCGGCGCCGATGATCAGCCATGGTGAGGCGAGGTCGGGCGGCGCACCGAAGCCTCTCGTCATGATGATGAAAGCCAGCACGATCCCCAGGAGCACCGTATGACTAATGGCGTCGGAGCTAAGCGCCATTCCGCGCAGGAGCAGGAAGGCGCCCAGAATGCCGCCGCTCACTGCAATACAGATACCGATTATGGTTGCGGTGGTCTGCGGATCCCCGAGGAAAGAGTTGAGCTCCTCTCGGGTCGCGAAGCTGAGCATCAGCCTTACCAGAAGATTTTCCAGCCCACCCATTACGCCCTCTCCGAGACTCGGGGATCACGGTAGCGGCGATGGTCTCCGTAAGGCCGGAGCAGCCGCCACATGACTCCGCGTTGCGGGGCCAATAGCAGAGAAATCATGACGATGCCGAAGGCGGTCACGATGATCATGGGCCCTGTCGGCAGATTCGCCCCGGCGGCGCTCAGGACCGCGCCGACGGCGCCGGCGACGGCTCCGAATACGCCGGCCAACACGACCATCCGATCGAGACGGTCGGTCCACTGCCGCGCCGCGACGCCGGGGGAAATCAGCATGCCGACCATCAGCACCACGCCCGCCAGTTCCAAACCCAACACAATGGCCACTACAAGCAGCGTGGAGATCAACAGGTTGAGAAAGCGTGCGGAGAAGCCGCTCACCGCGGCGAACTCAGGATCAAAGCTGTAGAGCTTCAGCTCTTTCCAGAAGAGGCCCAGCACCAGGAAGGACACGGCTCCCACCGAGGCGATCAGCACGAGATCCGCGGCCACTATGGACGCCGCCTGGCCGAAGATGAACGCATCCAGGCCCGCTTGGCTCGCATCCGGTCGATCTTGGATAAACGCGAGGATGGCAATACCCGCGGCAAACCAGGACGCAAGGACAATGCCCATGGCGCTGTCCTCTTTCAGTCTCGTCGTGGATGTCACCGCGCGGATGAAGAGCATACCCAGCCAGCTCGCCGCCGCCGCCCCGAGCAACAGCAGCCCGAGCTCCCGCCCGGCAATCAAGAAGGCAATGCCGACGCCCGGAAGCGCCGCATGGGAGAGGGCGTCTCCCATCAGGCTCTGCCGGCGCAGAACCGCAAAGCTTCCCAGAACTCCGCTTACCACGCCCAGCAGGGCACCGCCGAGAGCGACGACCCGCACGGTATAGCTGTAACGCACGCCGAGCACGCCCATGCTGAACGGAATGAAGGCGAGGCCGAAAAGAACGGTGACGGCGACCACGAGCCGGTAGAGCCGCTCCGTGCTCATAGGACGACCCGACGCTGCGGCGAGGCTTCGACTCCGTTCGCCCCATCACCGTCGGAATCGAGGGCGCCTATCCGGCCGCCGTAGGTCTTCTCCAGGTTCTCCCGCGTGAAGACAGCCTCTTTCGGTCCGCTTGCCTGAAGCTCCACGTTCAACAGCGCCACCCAATCGAAGTAGCTCGTCACCGTGGCAAGATCATGGTGTACGACGAGTACCGTCTTACCCGCCTGCCGGAGCTTCTGCAGGACGGTGACAATGGACCGCTCGGTCACCGCATCCACCGCCGCGAAGGGCTCATCCATGAAGTAGAGCTGGGCGTCTTGAACAAGCGCCCGCGCCAGGAAGGTACGCTGCTGCTGCCCACCGGAGAGGCGGCTTATCTGGCGCTCCGCGAAATCCGCCATGCCGAGCTTGTCGAGGGCGTCCATGGCGAGGTCCCGTTCCCGTCTTCCCGGCCGGCGGATCCACCCGAGACTGCCGTAGCGGCCCATGGTAACCACATCCAGCACCGTAGTGGGAAAGTCCCAATCTACGCTGCCGCGCTGGGGCACATAGCCGACCATACGCCGCATCTTCGCGTAGCTCTTGCCGAAGAAGCGCACCCGTCCGGCGGCCCGAGGGACCAGGTCCAAGGCCGCCTTGATGAGGGTGCTCTTCCCCGCGCCGTTCGGGCCGACGATCGCCATGAGGATCCCGGCGGGTACTTCGAGGTCTAGATCCCAAAGCGCCGGTGTGCTGTTGTAGGCGACGGTGAGATCGTGGATCGAGAGAGCGGGCGCCACTTCCCGTTCGTGGTCCCATGCTTTTGTACGGTTCACCGCGAAGCGTTCCATACGCTAGTAGCTCCACAATTCTTGCGGCGGTGAGGGCTCGAGCCCGGCAGGCCAGTCCGGAATGCGGACGTCTACCCCGGCTGTCTGAAAGGACTGCACAACGGTGAGAACGTTGCTCCCGATCATTCCGATGTAGCTGCCGCCGAAGGTGCCGATCTCCCCCATGGCATCTCCGTACATCTCTCGGATGCCGATCCTCGCTTCCCTGCCTTCGGCCCGGATCGCCTCGAGCACCGCCTGTATGCTTGCCGGCGAAATGCTCGACTCAATGAAAAGCACCGGAATATCGTTTTCAATTACGAAATCGACGGTCTGCTGCACGTCACCGACGCCGGCCTCGTCCTCGGTGCTAATGCCCTGAATCGCCTTCATTCGCCAGCCGAAAGCGGCCCCGAAGTACCGGAAGGCATCATGAGAGGTCACCAGATAGCGCCGAGCGGCGGGAACCGATCGCATGGCACGATCCGCCCAGTCGTACAGGAGATCGAGCTGTTGCGCATATTCGGCCCCGTTCGAGTCGTAGCGCTCTGCGTTGGCGCTGTCGAGATTCCCCAGTTGCTCCGCCAAATCGGTAACGGTGATTTGCCAGTTGCGCGGGTCGAACCAAAAATGCGGGTCATCCGTCCCGCCGGCCTCCCCGTCCTCGTACGAGCCGATGATGAAGCCCTGCCGCTTGACCGGCGCGGAGAGGGCGTAGATGACGACGTTACGCTCCCCCAACGCACGGAAGACCGTGTCGAACTGACCCTCCAGGTGGAGGCCGCTGTACACCACCATGTCCGCCTCCTTCATGGCCTCCACATCCGCCTCGGTGGGCTGGTACAGGTGCGGGTCAACACCGGCTCCAGTGAGCTGGGTAAGCTCTAGATCGTCCACGCCCGCCGTGAGAATACGAAGGAGGTCTCCGGCCTGCGTCGTTGTCCCGACAATACGGAACACATCATCGGCGCGGACATCCACCCTGGGCGTCTGTTGATACCGCAGCGTGGGAGGCGCGCCGGCTTCGTTGTTTCCGCTCCCCTCTCGGCCGGCTCCCCGCGCCGAAGAAGGCCCCCCCGCGGACTCGCCCTGTGCACCCGCAAAGAGGGCAGCGACTCCCAGGAGTATGGACAGCACCATTACGAAAAAGACCCGCCATACCACCCCACTGTTCGAGCTCCAGCTCATACGCTTGCCCCCTTCCAATAACTATTGTTGCAATTTATGAGTTTGAATACTCAAAGTCAATCACGTGTATGGGCAAGCGTACGGTGAAACCTGATAGGCGTTTTTAGGCCCGCCGGTGAGGTCTCGGCACGACGCTCCTGCATCAGACGCTC
>CAYFQV010000002.1:22358-25274 GCA_964345195.1 uncultured Spirochaetaceae bacterium | reverse complement strand
GCGTTTTTAGGCCCGCCGGTGAGGTCTCGGCACGACGCTCCTGCATCAGACGCTCTGGAGACCGACCTCACGAGATCCTCTTCGGCAGTCCCGCACCATCCGACATGGTTTCATGTTTGCCCGGAAGGACGAGTGAAAGCTCTTCCGCATGCCCGGCCGGCGGGAAATCGAAAAGACCACCTACAAGTTCTGGAAGGCAATGTAGAAAACAAGACGGTGTGGACGAGAAGGCGGTGTGGCAAATCGGGGAATATCGGCGAACGCGTCAGGAAGCCTATAGGAGAACGATCCAGGCTCACCCGCTCGGGGCCCTAATCCCGATGCCGCCAACGGAAGAGCTTGATAACCCCGGCAAAGAGAAAGCCGAGCCCCATGGCCAGACCGATCCCGAAGCCGATAATGCCGAATATCGGAATGCCCGCGACCTTCGGCTCAATGTCGGCGAGGACCACCAAGGACGAGCTGATCAGCAGCGCGGAAAGCACCAAGCCGAATACCGTCCGAAAGCCCACCTTGTCGTAGGTCTCCCGCACCGCTTCGAGCTCCGGCGCGTGGACCTCGAACTCCCTGTCGCGCAGGAGTCGTTGAACGTCTCGAACCAACTCCGGCGCATCCAGCAGCACCTCCGACCAATTCAGGCCGGACAGGAGAAGTCGATTGCCCGTCCGCTGGGATCCCAGCTGGCTGGCCCAGATCTTCGGAGCAAAGTTCTGCAAGTACTGAAGGAACTGGAAGTCCGGATCTAAGCCGCTGCCGATCGACTGTAGGCTACCGACTACCTTTGCCACGTAGATCAATCGCGGAGGTAACTTAACGCCGAAGGAGATGATCATCTGGAGCAACTCCATCAGCGCCCGGGCGACATCAATATACTCGACGGGTCGGTTGAGGTGAGACTCAATGTAGTCGTACACCTGCGCTTGAAAACGCTGCTTGTTGACCTTGCCTTCAGCCCCACCGAGCCGCAATAAGGAGCGTGAGACCAGGGCTGCATCCAGCCGCGCGAGCCCGAGCATCATGTAGTTCAGGTTTTCCACTTCATACGGCCGCAGACTGTAGACCATCCCGAAGTCGATAAAGCACACAATATCGCCTTCGAGAACCATGAAGTTTCCCGGATGGGGATCCGCATGGAAATAGCCGTTGATGAAGAGCTGCGACATGATGAAATCCGCGGTACGGATGTTCACCGTCGACTTATCAAAGCGTCCGTCCCTCTCGGCTATGACCTCCGACACTTTAACGCCGTGGATGAACTCGAGGACCAGGAGATCACGAGTCGTATACTCCGCGTAGGCGCGCGGCACGTACACGGTTCGGTCGCCCTCATAATCCGCGCGAAATTTCTTAACGCTGAGGAACTCTTCGGTGAAATCGAGCTCTTTCAGCATCTGCGTTTCGAACTCTTCTACGATCTCGAATGCCGAAATGACCCGGAAGTAATCGGTGTTGCGATCAACGAAACGCGCGAGCTGGTGCATGATCTGGAGATCGGCTTCCACTTGGGCGTCGATACCCGGACGCTTGATCTTGACGGCAACGCTTTGCCCCGTCGGCAGAATGGCTCTGTGCACTTGCGCCAGGGACGCGGCCGCCTCGGGCTCGTCACTAAAGTAGATGAATGCAGATGAGATCGGCTTATCGAGATTCTTCTCGACGAGCTGCTTTGCAGTTTCGCTCGAAAAGGGGGGGACTTTATCCTGCAGCTTCTCCATCTCCCGGAGGACGCTCACAGGGATGATATCTTTTCGATCGCTGAGTATTTGTCCAAACTTAATGAATGTGGGGCCCAACTCGACGAGAGCCTGACGAAGGCGCTCGCCGAAGTTTTGCCGAATAAGACGCGAGTAGCCCGGACGTTTCGGTGTAATGCGCCGCAAACCGCGACGCAACACCGGCCTATGGCTTACAAACTCCGCGAAACCATATTTCGCGAGTACTGAGAGTATCTCCAGGTAGCGCCCAGCTACGCCGTATCGTTTGTTTCGTTTCAATGCGATGGTCGCTATCCTGTTGATTCCCGCTATTGCTTGTCAAGCTTCTTCTCGAGCTCGTTTATCTTCTTTGTCAGCTTGTCGATGTCGTCCTTCTTCGGGATATCCATATCATCCATGTAGCCTTTGAGGCGGTTCTGGATGAGGTTGTCCAGCTCGGTGCGTGTCTCTTCGGTCTGCTTGGAGAGATCCTCGGCGAAGCGCTTGCCCTCCTCTTCGGTCATCTCATACTGATGGGCTATTTGCTTTGCGAAGTCTTGGATTCTCTCTTGCGTCCGGAGAGCCAAACCAAGCCCGACGTGAAGACCTTCTTGGAACAGATTTCGCTGTTGTGCCATTGCGTACTCCTTTTCCGTACTGTTGTATGACAAAAAGTTATACACAAAAAGGGGCTCACGTCCAGTACAATGAGATGTCAAGCATTGCCCGCTCAAAGGGTGAAGATCAAAAGGTGACGATCTGATACCCCTCCGCCAGATAGCTACGCAGAGACGGATGCCCCTCGTAGTCACGGAGAAGCGGCACGTCGCTTGCTTGGATTTGGTCGCGCACCTCAAATGCACCGGCACAGAAGTGACATGCGCCGTCGATCGCCCCTTTCACACTCTGATAAACAGAGTAAAGCCGGCCGTTCGGATCGGTAATAATCGGCACCCACCGGGTAGCTGCGCCATCGAAAACTATTCGCACGTCGTCGCCGTGCGCTATCCCTTCCTTCGCCAACTCCATGGCGTTCGTGAAGCGCCCGGCATCTGCGTGGCTCTCCGCGTCGGTCAGGACGACAATCGCAACTCGACTCATCTATGCCTCCTCATGTTCATAGCCGAACCGTCAGGGGAGGATACACTTGCATGTACAAGTTTTCAAGGCATACGCCGTCGCGACCTGCATACCCGCGGCCTGCGCCGTTAGCGCAGAAGGG
>CAYFQV010000002.1:8663-22258 GCA_964345195.1 uncultured Spirochaetaceae bacterium | reverse complement strand
TAGCGCAGAAGGGCAACAACAAAATCGGCAACATTCGTATTGGTGGGTCCGGTCTTGATGAGCGCAGCCAGACGATCCAGCGCACGGTAAGAGTCGTTGTGCTCGAGTGCATGTTCTAGATCGATGCCCCCACGGCGCGCCTGTTCAACGGCCTCCCAAGAAGCGTAGCCGCCGGCAGCATCCGTCGGGCCGTCATTTCCGTCGCTCGCAGCGAAGAGCAGGCCGATTCCGGCGTCCGCGGACTCCATGGCGACAAGCGCCGCAAGCGCCATCTCCTGATTCCGTCCGCCGCGGCCGTTGCCACGTACCGTAACGGTTGTCTCTCCCCCCAGCAGGATGCAGCCCGGCGGCTCGACAAGAAGCCCGCGCGCGTGACTGTCCCGGGCCATACCGAGAACAAGCCGAGCCACCTCCCGCGCCTCTCCTTCGAGTCGGCTGCTAACCACCGCCGTATTGTATCCCCGCTGCTCCGCAGCCGCCTGCGCGGCCCGAAGCCCCAGATGATTCGATCCAATTACGACGTTGGAAGCAGCACTGAACACCGCGTCCCCGGGTTTCGGGGAGGGATCATGACCCGCGCCCTCGAGAAAACGCCTCACGGCCGAGGGGATCTTGTCGCTAAGACCGTAGCGGCCCAAAATCTTCCCGGCGTCGGCCGCCGTTGTCGGATCCGGTACCGTCGGTCCCGAGGCGATCACTTCCAGCGGATCGCCGACCACATCCGATAGGATCAGGTTCAGCGAGCGCGCGGGTGCCATGGCGACCGCGAGCCTGCCGCCCTTCACCCTGCTGGTATGCTTTCGGAGAGTGTTCATTTCCCGGATGGTGGCTCCGCTTGCCAGCAACAGTTTGGTCGCCTCTTGCTGTTCCTGCAGGGTAATGTCACCGGCGGGTGCCGAGAGAATCGCCGATCCGCCGCCGGAGATCAGCGTAACGATTAGGGTCTCCGCATCCGCATTCTCGGCTTCCTGGAGAATCTCTTGTCCGGCGGAAATGGAGGCGTCATCCGGGACAGGATGCCCGGCTTCTCGCAACTCAATCCGCGCGGGTTTTTCAGTGTGTCCGTACTTCACCGCGACGACGCCGCGAGAAATCCGATCACCGAGAATCTGCTCGAGAGCGACCGCCATGCGACCGGATGCCTTTCCAAAGCCCAGGACGACGATTGATCGAAAGGCGCCGAGATCGATCTCTTCGCTGTGCTCCTCGGTTCTGACTCGCAGCAGGTCTCCCTCGAGATGCAAACAAGACTTCACCATGACCGCCGGATCCACCCGATCGAGGGCTGCCTGGTAGATCGCCCGGGCATCGCTTCGCAACTGCTCACTGCTGTAATACGTCATACCTGCATGATAACAAACGCTCTCGTTTCATAGCGCGCCGAATTCAGCTTTCAGCGAATTTAGCTTTCAGCCTGGTCCCCGACCGCTCCGGGCTCTTTCCCCGCGACGCCGAGCACCTCCTTCAGCTCACGCTCGGTCTCCCGGTCGGCCTCCACCGCCGGGAGCTCACCCTCCACTTCATCCATTCGGGTTCCGCGCCTGGCGGCCAAAAACGCTTTGAGCTTGTTGTGGACGCTCGGAGACAGGGGATAGCGAAGCGCAAAATACAGAGCGGCCGCCAAAAAAAACACCGGGGCCAAGCCGAAGATGAACCGCAGGATCAGGATGAACTCCGAGCTCTGCTCCATCGCTATGTTCTGCGGAACACCGTCCACAATACGCTGCTCGGGTTGCCGGTAGCCGGCTAACGCAAGCGCCTGGGAAAGGGCGAAGACCCCCACGGCCGACGCCAGCTTGCGCGCAAAGGTCAGCAGTCCCGAATAGATCCCCTCGCGCCGTCGACCGGTCAGCAGTTCATCCACATCCGGCATGTCCGGAAACATGGAGTAGAGCATGATGACGAGCCCACCGGTCGACACACCTACAACCACCGAGAAAACATACAACAAGAACGCGGGCTGCCCCGGACCCAAGAGGAAGCTCAACGGCATGGTCACCATCCAGAGCACGAGCGCAAACACGTAGCCGGCACGCTTACTCGTGCGGCGGCTGAACCACGAGTAGGCGGGAATGGAGACGAGTTGCGCCATGAGCAAGGTACCCAATACGTACTGCGTTTCGCCGCCACGGTTCAGGTAGTGAGTCATGAAGTAGATGACGACTGAGTTCAGGATGTCGATGGCGACGAATGCCAAGACGTACATCAACAACACCCGCACGAAGGGCGTGTTCCGGAAGGGCTCCACAAGCATGGTTCTGAAACGGAAGGGTTGCACCGCTCCCTGGAACTCCTCCCGCTCCCGCGTCGCGAAGAACACCCAGATAAAGGGAAGACCGAAGAAGATGCCGAAGAACAGGCCCATGAACACGAACCCGGTTTCCTGATTCTCGAACAGTGCGACGATCTCGAGCGGCAGCACCGCGCACAGCACCGAAGAGATCGATGAGAATACAATGCGAAACGCCGAGATCGAGGTTCGCTCGTTGTAGTCGAGAGTCAGCTCCGAGGCGAGGGCGTTGTACGGAATCATTACCATGGTAATGACGGTCGAAAAGAACACATAACTCAGAAGCGCAATGAAGAAGCGCCCGATTTCAGTATCGAGTCCGCTCGGATACCACAGCAAGGTAAAAGAGATGAGCACCAGAAGCACACCGGCCAACATGTACGGCCGCCGCCGACCCCAGGGAGTCCGGGTTCGGTCGGATAACACGCCCATCAAGGGGTCGCTCACCGCATCCCAACCACGGCTGAGCAACACCACGAAGCCGGCAAGGGACGGGTTAATGCGTACGACGTCCGTCAGGAAGAACAGGTAGTAGGATCCCACAATGATGAGGGCGCCCCCGCCGTACATATCCCCGATCCCGAAGCCCGTCTTCCGCCAAAAGCTGAGCTTAGGCTCCTCCGGGTCGTGACCCACAACACTCATTCACCACCTCCCGTGGCTTCGGCGGACTCCGGCACAACCGGCTGCGGAAGGCCCGAAGCCGCGGAGCGATACAGGGCGTCCACAACGCGTAAGGTCTTCCACGCCTCCTCGGCGGGCGTCAAATATTCGGTATCCCTGGGACGAGGCTTTCCGGAAGTGGCCTCAACCCAGCGCCGGAAGCCCTCTAAGCTTCGAAAAAGCGGATGTATTCCCGGCGCAGGCGCGGGATAGCGGGGTATCCGGCAGCCCTTCGCCTGCAGCGGCCGACCGGGACGATAGTGCGCGCTTCCCGCCGAACCGTACACCTCCAGGCTAAGCGGCTGTTCGGGATGGATCGACATAGTCCCCGCGATCTCCACCACCGCGCCGCCGGCGAGCTCAAGCATACCAACGGCGACGTCCTCTACATTGCCGGCGGCGCGGCGGGTTTGCCGTGTCACGGCGAAGGCCCTCTCCGCGGAGGCGCCGGAAACCCACAACGCCGCGTCCAGGGCGTGGCTTGCCTGGGTGATAAGCGTGCCGCCCCCGGCGCGCTCGCGACTGGCGTGCCACGGCGCCTGTTGAAAGTAGCCGTCGTCGCGCTCCCAGGGAACCACTGCCCGGATCAAACGCAGCTCCCCGAGCGCGCCGGCCTGCACCGCCCGCGCCAGACGGTGCAGGCGTGGATCGTAACGATACTGGTAGTTCACCCCGAGCTTGACGCGATGCGCCGCGGCAACCTTGAGCATGAGATCGCCCGAGGCACGGGTATGCGCGAGAGGCTTCTCGCAGAGCACCGCAAGGCCGGCCGCGGCGGCTTGGCGAAAGAGCGGCTCGTGCAGGTCGTGGGGAACGCCCAGATAAACCGCGTCCGCCTGCCCCACCGAGATCGCGTCGGACAGCGAACTTGTCGCCACCACGCGGCCGCGAGCGAGACGTTCGGCCTTCTCCGGACTCGGATCGACAACGGCCGTCAATGAGAGACGCGGGTTGAGTCTGGATCCGAGGGCGACAAAGCGGCCGATTTCGCCGCAGCCAACGAGTATGAGCCGCATTAGCTCCGACCTCGTGCGAGCACTCGCTGAAGCTCTTCGTTGATGAGCCCGCGAATGCAGTCGATTGTGAAGATGTGCCCGTAGTGACCGAGGGTGACCGCGGCAACGAGTCCACGTCCGTGCGGGCGCTCCCAGCAAATGGCTTGACGCTCGGAAACCCATCCGTCCTCGTCGCCGGTCGACGGCCGCGCATGATCTCCACCCGGCCGCTTCGCAAGCGTCTCCCCAACGGCGCGCACCCGGATATCCTCCCGCAGTGACATGCGATAGAGCTCGTCGGTAACGATCACCCCGCTCGACGGGATGGCGCCGCTCGCCGAGCCGGCGGCCTCAGCGTCACTCGCGGCGACGCGGCCGCCGCTTGTGGTGGAAGGAGACACCCGAATCGGGCCGGGCTTCCCGTGGCCGGTGAACGCGCCGCCGAGAATATCCGCATAGCGCGGCTCATCCTGGAAGGAGGCCAACGAGGCGTGCAGCGCAAGGACCCCGCCGCCGGCGCGCAGGAACGCGTCCAAGGCGTCGACCACCCCCGCCGGCGGCAGCTTCTCGTGATAGAGAAGCACCACGGCGGCGGGCGCGTGGGCATCGACCCTGGAGAGATGCTTGAGGGAGCTTCGCGTCTCGAGCTTCACATCCTTCGGCAGTGATGAGCGCACAAGCCTGCGAACCCGGCGACGTACCAACAGCGAGGGGTGAACGAATCCCCGCGAAAGAAGTAGAACTGTGTGTGCCATGTAAAACCCGCCGCAATCATAGCACAGCTTTGCGAAGCACGCGCTACCCTCTCAACGCGGAGTGTTCGCAAGCTTGTAGCCACATGGAGACTGTACGCGCCGACCTCAGCTCAGCGCCGACACATCCACGACCCGGCGCTCGGTGTCGCTCAGCTCACCGAGCTCGGCAAGCTGCACACCCTTGGCACCCTCGAGCAGATCCCAGGGGAAGGGCTCGTCGTCGACGGCGTGCTTGAGGAACAGCTCCCACTGCGCGCGGAAGGCGTTCTTCATGGGGTCCCGGGTCGGCACGAGCGCCCAATCTTCGTAGTAGTCAATGGGGCTGGGGATGTCCGGGTTCCAGACCGGCTTGGGTGTTTGCGCATCGCTCTGCACCCAGCATTCCCGCAGGCCCGCGACGGCGCTGCCGGCGGTGCCGTCGACCTGCACGGTCAGAAGATCGTCCCGGCGCACCCGGGTGG
Source organism: uncultured Spirochaetaceae bacterium (assembly GCA_964345195.1). Lineage (GTDB taxonomy): Bacteria > Spirochaetota > Spirochaetia > DSM-27196 > PWMO01 > CAYFQV01. The sequence continues at coordinate 17,094 of CAYFQV010000002.1, read as the reverse complement.
CCCAGCTCGAGTTGAACTGGCAAACAACCCCGTTTTCCAGCTCGAAGATGCCGTAGGCCGCGTCATCCGCGGTACAGCGGTAGCGCTCGCCGCTCTCATCTACACGCTCGGGAATGTGGGTCGCCGAGCGGGCGCTCACCGAAGAAACCGGCCCAAAGAGGTTGTCAAGGACGTATCGCCAGTGGCAGAACATGTCGATGACCACGCCGCCGCCGTCCTCACGTCGGTAGTTCCAGGAGGGTCGCTGGGCCGGCTGATTGAAGCCGTCGAACACCCAGTAGCCGAACTCACCCCGTACCGAAACGATGCGGCCGAAGAAACCGGTATCAATCAGGTACTTCAGCTTCAAAAGCCCCGGCAACCAGAGCTTGTCTTGGACCACACCGTTTTTCACGCCGGCCTCCACGGCCGAGCGGTAGAGCCGCAGGGCGGTCCCGGTCTCCAAGGCGGTGGGCTTTTCGCAGTAGACCGCCTTACCGGCCTGAATGGCCTTGCTTACCCCGACCTCCCGGAACTGGGTGGAGGTCGCGTCGAAGTAGATCTCGTTCTCCTCCTTCGCCAGCTCGGCGTCGAGGTCCGTGCTCCACTCGAGCTCGCCGTAGTCCGGGGCCAACTCCGCGGCAAGACGCTCCAGCTTGCCCGCGTTGCGTCCAATGAGCACCGGCACCGGCACAATCCGGTCGCCGTCCGCCCGGGGAACGCCGCCCTCGCGGCGGATGGCCAAAATACTGCGAATCAGGTGCTGATTCCGTCCCATTCGCCCGGTTACACCGTTCATCAGGACTCGTATCTCTCGCATTCCTTTTCTCCTATTCACACTGCCTCACGGCAGGCCTGAGCGACCATGCCGAGCCATTCCGACTGATCCATGTTCCAATAACGATCGGAGAAGATCTCGACCTCCACGAAGCCGTCGAAGCCCGCCGCGTCTAGCCATCCACGCATACGCGGCAGGTCGATGCAGCCTTCGCCCATCAGCCCCCGGTCCAACAGCATGTGCTCGGTGGGGACCTTCCAGTCGCAAACGTGAAACGCGCCGAGCAGCCCATTCGCGCCGGCCCGCTGTATCTCAGCCTCCAGCCGCGGGTCCCACCAGAGGTGATAGACATCCACGACGCTGCACACCGTCGGCGCCTCGGCTTCCCGTCCCGCCGGCGCACCGGCGACGTCGCGCAGCGCCGCGGCGATATTGTTGGACTCGGTGAGCGTGTTCACCGCGCTGCGGGTGTCGGCGTACATGGGGTGAAGCGGCTCAATACCCAGACGAACACCGGCCGCCGCCGCCTCCGGCGCGAGGCTACGGAGCGACTCGCTGATCTGCCGGCGGCTCTCTTCCAAGCTCTGCGCCGGATCGGCGCCGCACACCAGCACAATAAGCGGCAGCTCCAGCTCCGCCGCTTCGGCAATGCAGCGCCGGTTTTCATCCAGCGCCTCCCGGCGTTTTGCGGGGTCCGCGTTCGCGAAGAAGCCGCCCCGCACCAGACTTACTCCGGCAAGACCGGCCTCGCGCATCCGGCGGCGTACGGACGCGAGGTCGCGCCCCTCGAGGGTGTCACGCCAGATCGAGATACCGCCGAAGCCCGCGCGGGCGTAGGCATCTACGGCGGTTTCGATCGACCAGGGTTTCGTGGTGACCGTATGCACGGCGAAGCGCGAGAGGTCCCCCGCCGCAGCGGGGGATGAGGCATGGGCCGTCATCAAGAGGCCCCCGTCCCGGCGCGGGCCGCGTCGGCGTGGTCCGGGCCAATGTCGAGGAAGCGCTGGGCGCCCCGGCCATCGTGCTCGCGCTGCAGCATGACGGCGAGCTCGAGAAGGTGGTAGTCACCCCACATGCAGCTCTCGCCGTTGGGAATACGGCTACCCTGAGGCACGTAGTCCCAGCCGTTGGGCCGGTGGTAGATGGTGTGGAGCAGAATGCCTTGGTGATCCGCCCCCGTGCTCAGATAGGGCTCATCGAAGACGGTGTTCGCCGCGACCAGAGCCGCTCGACGGTAACGATCGGCCCGCTCACGAATGGCGGACGCGCGGTGGCGGCGCGCGCCCTCACCATTGAGATCGAGGTCAATGTTCGCAAGGCGCTCGGCGTGGGTCTGGAGGTAGCCGCCGAGGCGCAGGAGCCCTTGCGCGCAGATGGCGGCGGATGAGCTGTCCACCGGCTCGTAGGCGTTGTAGGGGTCCGCCGGCTTGGAGAGGTAGTCGCCGAGCTGTATCAAGCCCGGTGCGCCGGTGTCCCAATAGGGCACGCCGTCGGTCGGTGTCTGCGAGAGGTAGAAGTCGGAAGCTGCAGTGGCAGCTCGGAGGAAGAGCGCCTCCACGGCGTCCCGATTGCTGCTCCAGCGACTGTTGGCGGAGCTTGCCGCAGCTGCGCCGGCGGGTGCTGCGCCGGCGGCGCTCGTGCCGCTCGTGCCGTCGGACTGCAGCGCCGGTCCCGCCGCCGTTGCATACACCGCCGCAGGAAGCTCGAGGGCATCAAAATCCTCATGGGCTTGCGTCGCCAACCACTCGAGCTCTTCCGGATAGCCCGAGACGATCCAAGAGAGACCGCGGGTCCAGGTGCTGAAGGGCGCATAGCCCTGCTGCGTGTTCGGGCAGCGGTAGACGCCGTTGTTCACATTGAAGATGGACTCGTGAACGGTGCGGCCGCGGAGCTCCGGCACATCGTAGGAGTCGCGCCCCTGACCGTAGTAGACGTTGTACTTCGCCGTCGCGGCGGCATGGAGGATCAGCCGCTTCAGCAGGGATATTCGCGCGTCCTGCTCTCCCATGAGAATGTGGCCGAGCTGCTGTCCAAGGGCAAGGGCGCGCATAGAGCGGATGGTGTCGGAAAACAGGGAGTGTGGACCGTTGAAACTCGGCACGTAGCCCAGGCCGTCGGCAATGGAGGTCCACCGCCGGGCCTGTATTGCGCCGCTCTGCTTCAGCGCGAGGCGGTAGAACTCGGCTTCCCAGTCGTCGGCGTCGAGCCGGCCCTCCTGCATGAGCCGCAGAAGGTTTCCATAGGTGCTGACGTTGTTGAAGCCATGGTCATGGACACCGACGTGACTGACGTGGGTGGCCATGTAGTTGAGGGTTCCCCAACGGCCGTACTCGAGAAGATCTCGATCGCCGGTGGCCTCGTAGAGGTAGATTGCGTTCCCGAATTGGAAGCCCTGGGTCCACTCGGTCCAGCCCCGGGTGCTATATTCCCCGGCGCGGGTGTAGACCGGCGCGCCCTTCTCGGGTGACCAGGCCGTTCGCAGAAGCCGCGTGGCCCGCGTCCCCGCCTCGAATACATGCGGCAGCTTCCGGGCCACACTCTCCAAACTCGGTGCATTGTTGATATCAATCATGTAGTCCTTCCTTGTGCGCTCACCTGCGTCGGCGCGGTGGGGCCGCGTCTGCGGTGCGTCGGCGCGGTGGGGCCGCGTCCAGCGGCTCAGAGCGTCGAGATGTTGAATCCGCCGTCGGAGTAGATAACGGCCCCGGTCGAGAAGGCGAGGTCGTTGTCCATAATGCTTCGACAGATCCGGCCGAGGTCGCGGGGCTGTCCCCAACGCCGCTGCGGCACGAGCCCCTCGCCGATCAGGCGGCTGTACTTCTCATGCACGCCGGAGGTCATGTCGGTTTCCATAATGCCGGGACGAACCTCGTAAACGTTGATCCCCTCGGGGGCGAGGCGCGTTGCCCAGAGCTCCGCCGCCATTGCGGCGCCGGCCTTCGACACGCAGTACTCACCCCGGTTGATGCTCGCCGTTGCCGCGCTAATAGAGGTCACGAATACAATATGGTGCCGCGGCTCCGGCGGGCCCTGCTTGCCGCCGAGCCCCTGCTCGCCGCCGGCGTCGGCGCCCCCGCCGTCCGTCGTCGCCTCGGACTCGGCAAGCCAGTGCTGCACCACCAGCTGCGTAAGGAAGTAGGGCCCCGTGAGGTTGGTCTGCAACACTTCCTGAAAGGACTCCTCGCCGGCCACGGTGATGTCATTGCGCTCACGCGGGGAGATCCCGGCGTTGTTGACAAGTCCGTAGATCCGGCCGAAGGCCGCGAGGCTCTCATCTACCATTCGACGCCGATCTTCGGCGACGGCGACATCTCCCTGAACGGCAATGAAGCGCGGCTTCGGCGCGGCGCCGCCGGCCTGCGCGGCCACATCTTCACAGAGGCTGATAGTCTCGGCGGCGGCATCTGCATTGCTGCGGTAATTGACGGCGACGCTGTAGCCGGCCGCGGCAAGATCAAGCGCAATACCGCGGCCCAAGCCGCGACTTGCTCCGGTTACGAGTACGGCCGGAGCTTCGTTGCCATCGGCCCCAGTCCTTGATTGGACGCTCGACTGCTTGAGTTCGCTCATGCTTCGGAGGGTACCATGCGGGCGCCGGCGCGGTCTTTGCATATCGAGTGCCCGGCTATTTGCAGATCGGGCAATCCCGGCCCTCGGCGATGCACTCATAGACCGGCACGAGCGTGACCGCAGACGTTGACGAGATCGACGCAGGGAGCAGCGGCGTAATAAACTGAGGAGGTCATGCCTGCGTTCGAGCCTTTGGACATACAACTTCCCGAATCGGGCATTCGTGCGGCTGAGAGTCTCCATGCCGCGAGTTTTCGCATGGGAGAGCAGGTCCACGACTTTCACGAGATCTTTCTCATACTCCGCGGTACGACCACGGCAACGGTGACGGGTTTCGGCCGGTTGAAGGCGGGTCCGGGAAGCATTCTGGTCGTACCCGCGGGACAGCGTCATTGGTTCGAGGATGAGCGGGCGAGCAACCTCGTGGTCGTCGCGTTCGCGGACGCCGTCTTGGACAACTGCCCGGGGCGCCGAGCGCTCTGGGAGCGGATTCAAGCGGAGTTCGCCGCATGTCCTGCGAGCTCTTGCGGTCCCGCACTGGATCACCGCGCCTGGCGGGAGCTCCTTGCCGTCGAGGAGCGCGGAGATCCGAAGCTGCGCCGGCTGTCCCAGGAGACCATGCTCAACCTACTGCTGCAGGATGTTCGCCGGAGCGTCGCGGGTCCGCGGGATCTTCCGGCTGAGACGCGGGTGCGGAATTTCGCGAATGCACTGCCGGAACACATCCACGAAGAGTGGAGCCTGGACCGTGGGGCCGCGCAGACCCGTCTCTCCCGGCGTCGCTTCTCAGAGCTCTTTCGCGAGATTACCGGGACGAGCTTTGTAAACCGGCTACAACAGCTGCGGGTGGAGGCGGTACAACAACTCCTGCGGGCCGGCAGCCATTCAATCGTCGGTGCGGCGTACACCTGCGGCTTCGAGAACGTCGCCCACTTCTACCGGGTGTTCCGACGCCACGCCGGCGCCTCGCCGGGAGCCTGGCTGGCCGCCTACAGCACGGAACGCGTTTAGCGCTGAACCCGCCCGGATGCGTCGCCGCCCGCGAGAGCCTGGACTTCCGCCGCGTTGAGCCGCGCGAAGTCGCCGGGGACCGAGTGCTTCAGACAGGAGGCGGCCACCGCAAACTCCAGCGCTTCGGCATCGCCCGGAAGGGCGGTAAATCCGTAGATCAGCCCCGCCGCAAAGGAGTCCCCCCCGCCTACACGGTCGACGATGTCGGTAATCTCATAGCTCCGGGAGAAATGCAGCTTGTCCGGCGTAGCAAGCATGGCCGACCAGCCGTTGTGAGACGCCGATCGGCTCTCCCGCAGGGTGACGGCGACGCGGCCCACGTTCGCGTGCGTCTCCATGACCCGACGGGCCATGTCGGCGTAGCTTTGCCGATTCAGGCTTCCCGAGGAGACATCCGACTCGACGTGGATACCCAGGGACTTCTGAAAGTCCTCTTCGTTACCAATCGCCACATCCACAAAGGGAATGATCTGCGTCATGACCTCGGCGGGCTCGGCCCCGTAGTTCCAGAGTTTCTTTCGGTAGTTGAGATCGCAGGAGACGGTCAGCCCCTGTTCCTTGGCTTCGCGCACCGCCTCGATCGAGAGATCCGCGGCGCTACGGCTCAGGGCCGGCGTAATGCCGCTAATATGGAACCAATGCGCGCCGTCGAAGACGCTTTTCCAGTCGATATCACCCGGCTTCGCTTCGGATATGGCGGAGTTATCGCGGTCGTAGATGACCTTCGAGGGACGCTGATTCGCACCGGTCTCCAAGTAGTAGACACCCAGTCGCCGACCGCCGCGCAGGATTCGGCTCGTGTCTACGCCGTGCCCGCGGAGCTCTCGCACACAGGCATCTCCGACGGCGTTGTCCGGAATGACCGAGACGAAGGCGGTATCCACGCCGTAGTAGGCCAAGCTCACCGCTACATTCGCCTCTCCGCCGCCGAAGGATGCCTCGAGGCTCGGACTCTGCAGCAGGCGCTCGAAGCCCGGCGCCTTCAAGCGCAGCATGATTTCACCAAGACTTATAACTCGTGTACTCATGGCGACAGCGTAGCATGGCAGCGGCGGCGAGCCCAGCCTCGCCGGCCTGGCTTGACAAGTAATATACCGATCGGTACACTTCTTCTTATGGCCGGAAGCCACCCCGAAAAACAGCGCCCCAGAATCGAAACGAGTAACAGCCGAGAGCTTCTTCGTGAGACGGCCCTGACGCTTTTCACCGAGCACGGCTACGAAGGCGTCGGGACACAGAGCATCGTTTCCTCAGCGGGGGTCACGAAACCGACGCTCTACCACCACTTCGGAAGTAAGCGGGCTCTGTTGGCGGCCGTTGTCGCGGATCTCGAAAAGGCGCTGTACGCCGAACTCGACGGCGTTGAGCACTACGGCGGCGACCTCCCGCTCACCCTCGAGAGCTTCATTGCCCGCATTCTCGAGTTTGCCCGGACACGCCCGCGGGAGGCTCGCCTGCTGCCGGCGCTCTACTACGGCCCCCGAGCGAGCGAGGCGCGTCGGGTTGTGCAGCCGGTCGTGGACCGCCTCAACGGCGCCATGCGAGAACTCTTCCGCGCGGCAGCGGAGGACCACGGCAACATGCGCGGCCGCGAGCGCCCCTACGCAGCAAGCCTCCTGGGCTTGTGCTTCACCTACGCCCAGCTTGTCGTCGACGGGGAAGCAAGGCCCTCGCCGGAGCTTGCACAGCAGGTCATGCAGCAATTCAGCCACGGCATTTATTCATGAGTGTTTACAAGAGGAGAGAGATCGATGCATACGTCTACCGCCGCCTGGTGGCACCGGGCGCAGTTCTATCACATCTATCCGCTGGGCTTTTGCGGCGCTCCCGGGGAGAACCCCGCGCCGGCGGCCGCTGCGGATCAGTCGCCCGCCGCGGTCGAGCGACTCACCGCGGTCACGGATCATCTGCCGACCGTACGCGAGCAGGGTTTTAACGCCCTGTACCTCGGGCCACTCTTCGAGTCGACGAGCCACGGCTACGACACCGCCGACTACTTTCGGGTGGATCGGCGACTCGGCACCAACGAGACCCTGGCCACGCTGGTGACCCGGGCACACGAGCTAGGCATGCGCGTGATGCTGGACGGCGTGTTTAACCACGTTGGTCGCGACTTCTGGGCCTTCCGTGACCTGAGGGCGAAGGGTCGAACATCGCCCTATGTCCACTGGTTTCAAAACGTCGACTTCTCCCGGGACAACGGCTACGGCGACGGCTTCACCTATGAGGGCTGGGAAGGCACCGATTCCCTGGTCACCCTGAATCTGGACAATCCCGACGTGCGCATGCATCTCTTCGACGCGGTCCGACACATGATGACGGCCTTCAACATTGACGGGCTGCGCTTGGACGTCGCCTATCTGCTGCCCTACGAGTTCATAGAAGAGCTACGGCGTGTCACCGACGAGGCGCCGGCATTCCGGCTCTTGGGGGAGGTCATTCACGGGGACTACGCGGCACTCACCGCGCCGGGCCGACTCCACAGCGTCACGAACTACGAGTGCTACAAGGGGCTGTGGTCGAGCCACAACGATCCGAACTACTTCGAGATCGCCCACTCGCTGAACCGCCTCTTCGGCGCCGACGGTCTCTTGACCCGCGCGGAGGGAGAGCCGATACCCAGCTACAACTTCGCCGACAACCACGATGTAGACCGCGTCGTGACATCCTTGCGGGACAACGATCACGTGTTTCCCTTGTATGCCCTGCTGTGGACCATGCCGGGCGTGCCGTCGGTCTACTACGGCAGTGAGTGGATGCTGTCGGGAGCCAAGGCGGCGGGGGACGCCGGACTGCGCCCGGCGTGGGAGGATATTCCCAAACACGACGACCGACTTCTCGGCTTTCTGAGACAGCTCACACGGATTCGGGCGGAGCAGCCCGCGCTTCTCTACGGTGATTACACGCAGCTCCACGTGGCCAACGAGTCTTTCGCCTTTGCCCGCCGGTATGAGGGCGAGCGCATTGTAGTTGCCGTGAACGCGGATGCCCTAGCTATCAGTTTACCGACGGACGCGCTCGCTTCGCTTCGCAACGACGGCGAGTCCGCGGTGGATCTGTTCACCGGCAGCGAGGTCACGGATCTGCGAGAGC
>CAYFQV010000002.1:0-8563 GCA_964345195.1 uncultured Spirochaetaceae bacterium | reverse complement strand
AAGGCGCTATCGAAGAAGTAAGCCAGCGAGTCACGCCAGTCGTCCCGGGGAGCAACGGTTCGGTACAGGAGAATTGCCGAGGCGTTGGGTTTCTTCCAGTAGGAACCGGAGGGCCGCAACTCCTCAGCCTCATCAGCGCTTGTCAATGGATAGATCCAGGCGTAGAAGTAGGGTTCGGGCGTATCGACGTCACCGAGGGAAAAGCCCGCGGAAAAGACCTCGCGGCCGCCGTACTCAGGCTCTTCCGGTGCGGATTCGCCCGAATAGAGGCGCAGCGACAAGTCGAGGTGGTGCCACTGCAGCGCCGGCTCGGCGACCATGCCCGTGAATCCGGTGCGGAGGTAGAAGAGGTTACCGTAGATCGCAACCCAGCTCCGAAAGATTCGCCGTGCATGCTCGGCGCGGTAGCCCTCTCCACCGTGCTCCCCGTCTTCGGCGAAGGGCGTCGTTGCGACCCAGGGGATATCGTAGGGCGTTGCATCGATATGGATCGGCTGCGCAATGGATGCAATCGCCTCGGTCACGGCGCTGTAAAAGCTCTGTACCGACTGTCCCTCAAGGTCCAGCTCGACAACGCGGCCGGTGCTACGGATGACTCGTAGCTTCTGACTGAGGAGATCGAGGCGAAGCTCGAGCCCGTTGGGCATGAGCCCGGTCGTGAGCCCGCGCGCCGTCAAGTGGAGCGGGGCATCCCAGGGACGCTCCACCCGCGGCAGCGCGGCAAGCTTCACCTTGCCGAGAATCTGCGCGTACAGATGAAGGGTCTCTCGTGTTTCCTGCAATTCGTCGTATGCTAATTGTGGTAATGGCATACAGTTAAGATTCCTATGCCGATACTCCCGCGTCAAACGGCGCGACGCAGTGCCGCTTGGTCGACGGTAAGCCTTGACGCGCGTTGCCGCTTGACGGGGCCGTTTGGGGGCCCTACCCTCTGATCACCAAGGAGACCAGAGATGAGCCAAACGGAAATACCCGGCAGAGATCAGGTCAAGGCGGAGGACGCCTGGGACCTGTCGTCCCTCTACAATTCAGATCATGAGTGGGAGCAAGACTTCCAACGCTTTACGGAGATGATCCCGCGGATCACCTCCTTCAAGGGCACACTCGGCGAGTCCCCGGAGAAACTGCGGGCCTGTCTAGATCATCAGAGCGAAATGAGCAAGCTCGGCGAGGCTCTTGCCTACTACGCCCACCTCCGCATGTCCGAGGACGTGGGCAACGGCACGAGCCAGGAGCGGATCGGCCGCGTTATGCAGGCCGGTACCGAGGCCGAGACCGCCGAGAGCTTCATTACACCGGAGATCCAGGCGATCCCGGAGGAACGAATGGAATCCTTCCTGCAGAGTGATGCCTTGGCGGACTACCGCATCTCCCTGCGCAAGCTCCTGCGCTGGAGGCCCTACATCCTCAGCGAGGCGGAAGAACGCATCATCGCCATGCAGCAGGAGGCGAACCAGACCCCGCAGAAGAGTTTCGGCGCCCTCACGGATGCGGATCTGGACTTCGGGAGCGTCGAGACTTCGGAGGGCGAGAAGCCCCTCTCTCAATCGACCCTCTCCTCTTTCCTCCTCGACTCGGACCGAGAGGTCCGACGCAGCGCCTTCCGGCAGTTCCACCAGGTCTTCGCGGATCACAAGAACACCCTGGCCAACCTCTACGCGGGAAGTGTGAACATAGATGTTTACAAGGCGAAGGCGCGCAACTTCGACTCCTCCAGGCAGGCCGCACTCTTTCCCGATAAGGTGCCGGAGACGGTCTACGACAACCTGGTGCAGAGCGTACGGGACAACCTCGACACCCTGCACCGCTACTACGAGCTGCGCAGGCGGGTCCTCGGCATTGACGAGTTCCGCCTCTACGATCGGATGGTACCGATGGTACCGGACGTGCAGGTGCGTCACAGCTACCAGCAAGCCGTGGACACCGTAGCGCGCGCGGTCAGCCCCCTGGGCGAGGAGTACGCGAACACCCTTCGAGAAGGGCTTCTCGGTGGCTGGGTGGACCGCTATGAGAACAAGGGCAAGCGCTCCGGCGCCTTCAGTGCCGGCGGTTATACCAGCCACCCCTACATCCTCATGAACTTCAAGGAAGATGTGCTGCGAGACGTCTTCACCCTCGCCCACGAAGGCGGGCATTCCATGCACAGCTGGTACTCGAGCAGGAACAACCCATTCCAGCACTACAACTACACCATCTTCGAGGCGGAGGTGGCATCGACCTTCAATGAGCAGTTGCTCTTCAAGCACTTCTACGACACCACCGGCGACGAGAAGATGCGCAGCTACCTGCTCAACAAACAGGTTGACGACATCATTGCGACGCTGTTTCGACAGACCATGTTCGCCGAGTTCGAGCTCAAGACCCATAGCATGGTGGAAGCTAGCCGGCCACTGACCGTGGACAACCTTCGCGAGGAGTACCGCGCGCTTCTGGAAGCCTACTTCGGACCGAATGCCGCCATAGACGATGTCGCCGACATGGAAGGCCTGCGCATCCCCCACTTTTACCGCGCCTTCTACGTGTACAAATACGCCACCGGCCTCTCCGCGGCGATCTCACTCTCCAAGCGCGTTCTCGAAGGCGGTGACGAAGAACGCGAGGAGTACTTCGAGTTTCTGAAATCGGGTGGCTCGCGGTTCCCCATTGAGTCACTGCAGGTCGCCGGGGTCGACATGACCTCGCCGGCACCGGTGCAAACGGCAATGCAGTTCTTCCGGGAGAAGGTCGCGGCCTTGGAGCGGGCCCTCGAGTAAGCCTCGTGGTCATGCGGGATCCGTGCCGGCCTCAGTAGGACCGGCGCCCCCCATGACACGTGCGGTGGAATGGGGATATCTTTAGCTGTATGAGTGATGCGCGCGCCGGGGATTTCTCCTACCTCAAGCAGCACTCCCTTTTCGGCGGCATAAGCGACGAGGCCTTCGAGCAAATCCGCCCCCTCGTGAAGACACTGCATTTCGAAGCGGGCGACACCATCATGAACGAAGGTGCGGTCAACGACCGCATCTACCTGATTGTCCGCGGATCCGTGGAGGTCGTGAAAGGCCGACACCATCATCCTGATCAGATCCGACGCATTACACGCATGGGCGAGGGCGAGACCTTCGGCGAGATGGAACTGATCGATATACAGCCGTGTGCCGCAACCGTACGGGCGACGGACGACACGAGCGTCTTGTCCTTGTCGAATCACGATCTCTACTCGATCTCCAAACAGGACATGAAAACCTACGCACTCCTTATCATGAACCTTGCCCGAGAGATCAGCCGGCGGCTCCGAGCTACGGATGATATGGTTGCCGACACCGAAGAGACGGACCCCGAACAAACGCCCCCTGACAAAACAGACGCCGATCAATCGTAACGCCGCGTGATCCGACTCACCGTGCGCCCTTGACCGCGCGGGGCGGAAACGCTGTACATTACCACTGCAATGAGCCGTCGAGACAGCAACCACTACGAAGCGCTGGGCGTTTCCCGGAATGCGGATCAGGAGCAGATCCGCTCGGCGTTTCGCCGGAAGGCAAAAGAACACCACCCCGATCTCCGCGACGACGCGGATCCCGACGCCTTCCGCCGAGCGCAGCAGGCCTACGAAACCTTGCGCGACCCGGGAAGTCGCCGCGCATACGATTCGCAACTCCGTAGATGGGAGCAGGGTGGCGGCTTCCGCAGCGGTCGCGACCGCAGTGCAGCAGGGACCGGCTTCGGCGGCGGGCCGTCCCGTCGAAGCGGATCGGCAAGCCCCTTCGACGATCTGCAGTCCATATTCGAAGAAATGTTCGGCACGGCTTTCGGCGGCGGTGCCGGTTTCAGCCCATTCGGCGGCTCCGGCGGTGCAAGCCGCGAGCGAGGAGATACCGATTGGGCCTACTCTGATGAAGGGACGGATGCGGGGGCCTACGCCGGCTATTCGGAGGGACCCGTCGAGTTTGACGTCCACATGTCTCCGGATGAGGCGTTCACCGGGGTTACGGCGCACTTACACTTGGACCACGGCGGTACCGTCGTGGTAGATATCCCGCGGGGAGTCCGGGACGGACACCGACTCCGGGCGCAGTTTCGCGACCGTTCCGGTGTGCGGGAGCTACAGCTAAACATCCATATTGTATAATCCTCGCGAAATGCGTGACGCATTGTATTTTCCACGGCCTTGACGTATGGTATGCAAAACGGGTCCTACACATCGAGCTCTATTTTGCTTGCACGCGCGCATGATCATTTCGCCACTTCTTTACGCATACTTACTCTCGTTCTTCTTCTCTTATTGAGAGGAGCCCTGGCACAGACGAGCGAGGTCGATCCGGAGAACGCCTTCTTCGACCACTACGGCCGTTCTCAGGGTCTGTCCAACAGCGCGGTATCCTCCATCATCCAGGATGAGCACGGTTTTCTCTGGTTCGGCACCCAAGGCGGCCTCAATCGATTCGACGGCCGTCGCGTTCTAAGCTTCACCCACGAACCTTTCTCTAACCGCAGCCTTCCCCACGATCTGATTCAAACCATGTATGCAGACCCACAAGAGCCCTACCTGTGGATCGGCACCTATCGTGGGGTCTCCCGCTTCAACCGCACCACCCAGGAGTTCACGAACTATCGCAGGGAGGTAAATGATCCAAACAGCCTGAGTAACGACGTCGTGACGGCGATTACCCGTGACACCGACGGCAGCCTCTGGGTCGGCACCCTGAACGGCTTGAACCACCTGGATCCCGAGACCGGCCACGTCGAGCGCACGCGCACGACCGGCGGCCTTCCCGGCTTGCCCGACAATACGATACGGGCGCTGAAGCAGGACTGGGAAGACCGGATATGGATCGCCACCTACGGCGGACTCGGGCTCATGGAGGGCAATCGAGACCGCATTGTTCGTGCCTTGGGCCCGGAAGAGCTTCCGAGCAGCGCCGTCTTGACGATCCATGTGGATGAACGAGAGCAAGTCCTGTGGCTCGGGCTCTGGGACGGCGGAGTGCTGCGCTACGATCCCGCAAGTGGCGAAACACGCCGATACACGCTGCCCGACGATCGGGTGTATACCGTGATTGGAAACGCGGACTACATCTTTGCCGGCACCTGGGGCGGCGGGCTGTACCGGCTCGACAAGGGCAGCGGAGAGATCGATAGCTTTCGCAGCGACGTGACTCGTCCCTTCACGCTGAGCCACGACACGGTGTACTCCTTGGCGTTTGACGACAGCGGCGCACTATGGATCGGGACAAACGGTGGCGGCGTGAACCGCTTGAGCAGCCGTAAGCGGAACTATCTGCGCTTCTACAGCCGGCCTACGGATACCACCAGCATTCCTCCCGGAGACATTACCGCGATTCACCGCGACTCGCACGGTGTGTTGTGGATTGGAAGCTACAACGGGGGGCTTAGCCGCTACGACCCGCAGCGTGACGCCATGATCCACTATCGTGCGAACGGACGCGGCGATAGGGAACTGAGCAATGACATCGTCACCATGATATTTGAAGACTCCCGGGGCACGCTCTGGGTCGGCACGAACGAAGGGCTCAATCGCTATAACCGTGAGCGGGACCGCTTCTCCACTCTGTATCACGATCCGAACGACCCGCGGAGCGTTCCGGACGATATCATCTACGCCATGGAGGAGGACGGCAACGGGAGCCTCTGGCTCGGCACGTACTCCCGCGGTATCAGCCGCTGGGACCCGGAGTCGGGCGGTTTCACCCACTATCCCCACATACCGAAGGACCCGCGGAGTCTGAGCGACAACCTGGTTTACGACATCCTACGAGACTCCGAAGACCGTCTGTGGGTTGCCACGAACCGCGGCTTGAACCGCTTTGATCGTGAGACCGGCGAGTGGATCAAGTACTTCCACGTTCCCGGTACGCCCGGCAGTCTCTCCACCGATAGCATCCGTCGCCTCTTCGAGGCAGCGGATGGGAGCATCTGGATCGGTACCGCAAGCGGCGGCGTTAATCGCTTTCATCCGGATACGCAAAGCTTTACACACTACACAGGCGCGGACGGCTTGGCCGACAACACGGTTACGGCAATACAGCAGGACGACCATGGGCGGCTATGGTTCGCAACGACCTACGGCCTCTCCGTCTTCGACCCCGACACCGGCGAGTTTGAGAATCTGGACGTCGACGACGGGCTCGGCGGTATGGAGTTCAACTTCGGCTCCATGCGCGATCAGGCCGGAGCGCTGTGGTTCGGCGGCACACACGGTGTCACCGTTGTCGACGACACCGCACTCCGGCACAACGCGCATCCCCCGGCGATCGAGATCACCGGCGTGGAGGTCATGTCGCAGCCCATCCCTTCGCAAGGCCAGACCTTCACCGGAGATACGCTCGATCTGTCGCAGCAAGACAACTCCATAAGCTTCGAGTTCATCGCCTTGGACTACGCAGCGCCGAGAAGCAACGAGTACCGCTACATGCTCGAGGGCTTCGACCGGGACTGGATCGACAACGGCTCGCGCAATTTCACCACCTACACCAACCTGCCGGCCGGCTCATACACCTTCCGCGTGGACGGCAGTAACAGCGACGGCGTATGGAGTGGTGATCCCGCTAGCCTCCGCGTTACCATACCGCGCCCCTTTTACGCCCGCTGGTGGGCCTTCGCCGCTTACGCGGCGTTCCTGGTCGTCATTGCCCTTGTCGTACTGCGGCTCCGGGATCGCCGGCTATTGCAGGCTCAAGTCGCACAGCTTCACGATCAACGCAATCGGCTCGAAGACGACAACCGCCTGCTCGGACGTATGTCGATGACGGATTCGCTGACCGGCATCTACAATCGGCGCTATTTCGACTGGCGGCTCAACGACTCGTGGCAGCGCGCCCAAAAGAGCGGATGGGCCCTCTCGCTTCTTATGCTCGACATCGACTACTTCAAGCTCTTCAACGATACCTATGGACATCCCGAGGGAGATACCGCCCTGCAGGACGTCGCAGGCGTGTTGAAAAGCCGGGTTTCCCGGGCAAGCGACGTGGTCGCCCGCTACGGCGGCGAGGAGTTCGCGGTGCTCCTGCACGGAGTGGATGACGCGGGAGCTCGGCAGGTGGCCGAGAACATCCGACACGCCGTGGAGGAAGAACGGATTCCTCACGACGCCTCGGACATCTCCGATGTTGTGACCGTCAGTACAGGTTTCTGCACGGTTCGCCCGGAGGCGGGAGGCTCTCCGAAGACCCTCCTCGCCGGGGCGGACCGCGCTCTCTACGAAGCCAAGCAGGCCGGCAGGAACGTGTCCCGATCCTGCAACGGCCAATAGACGCCCGCGCAGGTACCGGCAAGGGCGGCAGCTATCAAACGACCGCGGTGTAGCGGCCGAGCACCGTGATCAGCAGGTAACTAACCACCCCGACGGCGGCGGCCGCCACGAGGCCCGCGACGAAGGGGGTAAAGCCCAGCTCCTTGAGCTTTGCGAAACGCGTGCTGAGCCCGACTCCCGCGAGCGCAACCACCAAGAAGTTCACCGCCCAGTCGCGTATCCCCGAGTACAGCGCAGTCCAACTCTCTTGCTCCAACACACCAAAGGCCGCGCCCCGCTGGATGAGCGAGAAGTCCCCGATCGAGCGAATGGCGCCGAAGAGAAGGAAGCCGAAAATGAAGGTCGGGAAGAGCTTTGCCACCGAGATGCGCCGGGTGCTGCGTCGCCCGCGCAGGCTGTACGTAGTGGCCATGATCGGAATGACGGCGGCCATGAATACGTTACGAACCAGCTTCGTGACCACCGCTACATTGAGCGCCTCCGGACGGCTGAAGACATCCGCATACAGCAAAGCCGCTCCCGTAACCTGCGAGGTATCATGAACGGCCGTGCCCAAAAAGAGCCCGGCGCGAAGAGGATCTCCGGCGAAGATCCAGTTCGCCAGGTATGGGTAGACCACCGTTGCAATGATTCCGAACACCGTAATCACCGATACCGCGTAGGCTACCTCCTCCTCCTTTGAGTCGATGGCCGGTCCCGTGGCCACGATAGCCGTTACGCCACAGATCGATGTGCCTACCGCGATGAGCGTTGCAAGCTTGCCGGGCAACTTGAGAACCCGTGCCGCCAGGAGCGTGAATCCCAGCGCCGCCACAATGCAGCCGATTACGATCGGCACGCCGAGAGCACCGAGCCGGGCGATCTCTGCAAGGCTTAGGCGTATCCCCAAGAATATGATCCCGAGTCGCAGCACCTTCCCCACCGCGAACTTCAAACCCGGCGTGAGCCACGCCGGTAGCCGCACAACATTGCTAATGATCAGACCGAGGATGATAGCGGTCATCACCGCCGAGATCGGTGAGCGTTCAAAGCCCAACAGCCGCAGCCCGATAACATCACTCAATAGGGTGCTCGCCCAACCGAGCCCGGCTGCAAGCACCAGACCGGGAAGGATCCAATGCGCCTCGCCTGGCCACAGCCCGACAAGCCCGCGGACCAGCCGAGCACCGCCGCTTCCCCGCTGGGACCCAGGCTGCTGTTGTTTGCTTGTTTCTTCCGCGTTCGATCCCGTGCGGTCGCTCATGCTATTCCCCTCCGAGCCGCATTTTGGCAGGGCCGACGGGACTCGTCCAGCCGCCGCGGAAGCGTTGA
>CAYFQV010000001.1:71391-73610 GCA_964345195.1 uncultured Spirochaetaceae bacterium | reverse complement strand
ATGAGACTGAAGTCTCCGTAGCCCTTGAAGTGTGCCCGGTCGAAGCGCACTTCCTCCTGCTCCTCGATAATATCTTGCAAGAGCCCGGGAATTGTCTCGAGGGCATCCGCCTGCGTGTGATACACTAAGCCGAGGGTAAATACCACCCGCCGCTCCTGCATTTGCTTGTAGTTGTGCAGCCGTGCGCCGGTCAGCTCTCCGTTCGGAACAATGATTTGCTCTCCGGAAAGCGCCCGAATCCGCGAATTCTTAATACCTAGACGCTCGACCGTTCCCATGATATCATCGAAGATCACAAAATCGCCGACGTCGAAAGGACGGTCCACGACCACGACGAAGTAGCTGAACAGATCGCCGAGAACGGCCTGTGCGGCCAGTGCAAGGGCGATCCCGCCGATTCCGAGTCCGGCGACAATCGTTGAAATCTCTATCCCGAGATTCTCCAGCAAAATCAAGGCACCGATGACCCAGACCACCGGACTTACGATGGCCTGAATCGCCTTGTACCGCTTCTGCTGTTCTTCACCGAGGGAACGGCGCTCCACCACTCCACGCACAACATGATCGCTGGTGGCAAGGGCTAGACGAATTCCCAGATAGCCCAGGAGCACGGAAAATAAAACGGTGATCACTTGGCTCGGGGCCGGCGGCAAGGGGAGAAGCCGCAACACGCCGAACAATAGAGCGACGTTGAGTGCCGGGAACAAAAAGCGTTTTGCCGGAGCGGCAAACGGGGAACCGCGTCTCGTGAGGCGCGCGACGGTAATGCGCCGCGCGACGTAGATACCAATCAAGCCCACAACGAAACTTATACCGGCTGTGAGCAGTGTCCGAAGTGTTACGTCCCCCAGAAGTGCCGTAAGTTCGTCCATTATGCCAGTATGCCATCTTTGATCGGCCCACGGAAGATGGCTTGTTTGTGTGGCGAACTCGTAATACCCTCGCGGCTATGAGTTATCAGAAGATTACAATACCCGAGACCGGCGAGCGAATTCGCCTTGTGGACGGCGAGCTGCAGGTGCCCGATCATCCCGTGTTGACCTTTATTGAGGGAGACGGTACCGGCCCCGACATATGGGCTGCCGCCAGACGCGTATTCGACGCGGCTGTCGAGAAGGCTTACGGCAAAAGCCGTGCGATCTCATGGATGGAGATCTTTGCCGGAGAAAAAGCGAATCAGGTATACGGAGAGGAGATCTGGCTGCCGAACGAAACGCTCGAGGCGCTTCGAGAGTTTCTCGTCGGTATTAAGGGGCCACTCACCACCCCGGTAGGCGGCGGCATTCGCTCCATCAACGTGGCTATACGGCAACGTCTGGATCTCTACGCATGCGTCCGCCCGGTCCGATACTTTACCGGCGTGCCCTCTCCCGTGAAGCGCCCCGAAGAGGTCGACATGGTTGTCTTTCGCGAAAACACCGAGGACATCTACGCGGGCATTGAGTACCAAGCGGGATCCGAGGAGCTGCAAACCCTGCTTTCGCTCATGAAGGAGCATTTTCCGGACTCCTACACGCAGATCCGCTTCCCCGAAAGCTCGGGCTTGGGGATCAAACCGGTTTCGCAGGAAGGCACTGCCCGTCTGGTTCAAGCCGCGATCGACTACGCTATCGACCGCGATCTTTCAAGTGTAACCCTTGTCCACAAGGGCAACATTATGAAGTTCACGGAAGGCGCGTTCCGTGCCTGGGGCTACGAAGTGGCAATACAAGACTACGGCGCAAGCGAGCTGGACGGTGGGCCCTGGCTGACGTTCAAAAACCCCAACACCGGCCGCGAGATCGTCGTGAAGGACGTGATCGCAGACGCCATGCTCCAGCAGATACTGACCCGGCCGAAGGAGTACGACGTCATTGCAACCCTCAACCTGAACGGTGACTACATCTCGGACGCTTTGGCCGCTCAGGTTGGCGGCATTGGGATCGCGCCGGGGGCAAACATCAACTATCGAAGCGGACACGCGGTTTTCGAGGCCACACACGGAACCGCGCCGAAGTACGCTAATCAGGATAAGGTGAATCCGTCATCGCTCATCCTATCCGGCGAGATGATGTTCCGGCATCTTGGGTGGACTGAAGCTGCCGACAAGATTCTTTCCGCAATGGACAAGACCATTGCCCGGAAGCAGGTGACTTACGACTTCCACCGCCTTATGGACGGGGCTAGCAAGCTATCCACGAGCGCGTTTGGAGATGCGCTCATCGCAAACATGTGAATCG
>CAYFQV010000001.1:65473-71291 GCA_964345195.1 uncultured Spirochaetaceae bacterium | reverse complement strand
CAGGACGATGTCATTGTGGTCTATTGCCATGACGAGAGTTGCACGGCGAGTACCCGGGCTGCGGAAAAGCTCGACGCCCTCGGGTTTCGACAGGTGTACGAGTACGGCCCCGGAAAACGAGGCTGGCGGCGGAGCGGATTCGAATTGGAAGCGTAGACGTGGATGCGTAGAATGGGAAGCCGAGCGTGTGAGCCCACCCGAGAAATCCCCGACGGAAGCGTACGACTACTATGACCGCCCCGAACGAAAACGACCGAGCGGCGCTCGCGCGCGAGTGGAAACGCTTGGAACAAGAGCGTGAACAACTCCTGCAGGATCGCCGCCGGCTGGAAGCAATGTGGGATGGCCTCGCCACCCTCGGCGTTTTCATGAAGGATTACGAGCAGGGGTATGACCGGGCAAACAATTACTGGCGCGAGTGGGGCTTCACCGAAGAGGAGATGCGCGGCGACAACTGGATGGAAAAGCTCCATCCCGCCGATCGTGCACATGTAGAGGAGGAGATCGCCGCGATAGCCCGTAGCCAAGACGACACCTACTTCTTGGAGTACCGGATCTTCACCGCCGCCGGAGAGGCGCGGGACGTTGTTACCAAAGGAGTCATTCTGCGGCGTCAGGAGGATGGAACACCCACATCTCTTGTTGCCATGGATATAGATGTAACCGCACTTCGGGAGGCGCAGCGCCGGGCGAGCGCGGCTCACGCCGAAGCGCAGACCCGTGCCGATGAGGCGGAGACTCTTCGCACAATCGGTGCGGTGATCGCATCATCCTTGGATGTCGAACACGCCACGCGGCTCGTGCTCGAACAAATTCGTCACGTAATCCCCTACGAACGCGCTTCCGTACAGTTTTTGCGCACGCCCCACGCCGTTGAGATCATGGGCTTGCAGCACGCGACGCTTGAAGCTCTTGATACAACCCTGATTCGCGAGACCGCCCCGATCGATGAGAACGCACCACAATTGCAAGTCGTGCAAAACGGAAAACCGCTACGTGTTTCCGATCTCGAAGAGGAGTTTCCGGACTACTACGCTGTGCAGCCGCGGCCGTCTCATTCATGGCTCGGTGTCCCCGTCGCCGGTAAGGGTGAAATCATTGGTCTCCTCGTCATAGAGGTTAGCGCCCGCGACTTCTTCTCGAATCGGCATCTTCGTCTCGCCATGAACC
The DNA here is from genome assembly GCA_964345195.1 of uncultured Spirochaetaceae bacterium. GTDB lineage: Bacteria > Spirochaetota > Spirochaetia > DSM-27196 > PWMO01 > CAYFQV01. The sequence goes on along the minus strand of CAYFQV010000001.1, from coordinate 70,121 downwards.
TCGTCGACTACGTTGCCGTAGCGCTCCAGAACGCGCGGGCCTACAGTGAGATGCAGGAACAAGCCGCTACGGATCCTCTCACGGGTTTACGTACGCGCCGGTGGTTCTTTGACCATGCCGAGAAACTCTTCAGCCAAGCTACCCGCTACGGTACCGATCTCAGCATCCTGATCAGCGACGTTGATCACTTTAAGCGCGTCAACGATGATCACGGTCATCTCACCGGTGATCGTGCACTTCGCGCTTTGGCATCGCTCTTCCTGCAAGAAATGCGGACCGCCGATGCGGTTTGTCGCTACGGTGGTGAAGAGTTCGCGGTTCTGCTTCCGCACACGAGCCTCCAAGATGCTGTCGCCATTGCCGAACGGCTTCGTAGGCGCGCCTCGGAGGTCACGGTCGAGGGGACGAATTGGAAGCTGAGCATCAGCGTTGGTGTCACGTCACTCCGGGAAGCGACCAACCTCGACGCGGAAGGGTTGGAGCAGCACGACACGGGTCCGTCCATGGGTCTAAATCGTCTTATTGCAGAAGCGGACGAGGCACTGTACCGTGCGAAGCACGGGGGGCGGGACCGGGTGGTAACGACTTCCATGTGAGTCTTGAAACCGGCTAGCACTCCCTAACCACGTGTCTACCGAGGATTATACTATGATCAGCTCACCTCGCTATCAAGAGTTCGAAGGCGTCGGCTCACCGGACCAAGTCGCTATCTACGGATTATTGCAGTGCGTCCCCTGCAAAGAGTCCAAAGAGTTCATGGAGAGCACCGGACTGGCCTTCCGGTACGTGATTCTCGAACAACAAAAGCCGGAAGTTCGCCGAGAGCTCAAGAAGACCTTCCAAGATCGACTCGGAAAGCGTCCGGTCTTCCCGGTCCTCGAGGTGAACGGCGACTTGACCTTCGGCTTTAGTGTTGAGGTCTGGCGAGCCGAGTTAGCTCAGATCGAGGACGCCGAGCGCTGATACGCCGCGCTAGAGCCGTCGCCTATCCAAGCAGGGCGATCCAAATCGGGAGAGTGATCAACGCCGCGATCGTGTCTAGACTAACGCTCGCCGATGCTAGTTCGGCATTGGCGTTGAATTGTCGCGCGAAGGTTTGCGAGACGACGGCGGTCGGCATTGCGCTCATTAACACAATCGTTCGTTCGACATCTCCGGTGGTTCCGAATACCCAAGCGCTGAGCGCCCAGGCAATAGCGGGCATGACGAGCAGCTTTAAAAGGGTTGCGCCGGCGGCCGGTACAATCGAGCGGCCCACGGATCTAAATGAAAGCGAGAATCCGACGATGAGGAGTATCACCGGCAGGCTCATGGAGGCCACCAGTTCAATGCTTCGCCGAAGGAAGGCCGGAAGCTCGAGGCCGGCGGCGGACACGAGTAAGCCGAGCACAATGGCGATAATGAGCGGGTTGCTCACAACGTTTAGCACGAGGGAACCGAGGTTCCGTTGATGGGACGTAGGGTCGAGAATGCGCAAGGTGACGACGCTCAACACCGTGTGAAGGATCACCCCGACGGCAATAATCACCGCTATGATGCCGATTACCTGGTTACCGAGCGCCCCTGATACGATTGGGAGGCCGAGGTAGGCTAGATTTGCCCGGAAACTCGCCTGCACGAAGGAGCCACGCAACGCGGCGGGACGCCGCGCGGATACGAGGATGGCCAGCACCGTGACGGCAACCACGGCTATCGAGTACACTGCAGCGCTTGCTCCAAACGCCGGTGGAAGCGTGTTCTGGTCCGTAGTCGTTCCGAAGAGCATTGCCGGAAGGGCAATGTAATAGACGAGCCGGTTCAGCTCCCCGATGAAGCCCTCAGTTATGAAGCTGCTCTTCTTGAGAACATAGCCGAGGGCGATCAGAATAAAGAGAGGCACAATCAACGCGATGGTATCCACGAAGCTGACGGTAACACAGTTCTTGAGCATTGTTGAACTGCGCACCAAGTTGATCAGTGTCGCGACCTTCCTGGTGGGGACTCTCTACGGGATTGTGCAGACGGATGAGCTCTCACCGGTGATAACCCTGCTCATGTTGGCCGCCGTCCTAAGCGTTGATATGGGGACTACGGCGTTCAACAACTTCTTCGACTTCTTCCACGGTACCGACATGCCGGCGTTCAACGTGGAAGAAAACAAGGTGCTTGTGCATCAGCAGGTCGCTCCCGGTTGGGCCCTCATTATTGCCCTGAGCTGCTACGCCGTCGCGGCACCGTTGGGACTCACAATCGCGTATCTCCGGGGCTGGTGGATTATCCCGGTCGGTGCGCTCTCCATGCTGGTCGGGTATTTCTACACCGGAGGACCGCGCCCCATCTCTACGACGCCATTCGGAGATCTCTTTGCCGGTGGCTTTTTGGGTCTGCTGCTCTTCGTGCTCTCGGCGGCGGTGCAAGCACCATCCGGCGCGGAGCTTCTATCGTGGTGGTTGCTGGTTGCCGCGACGCCGCCCTTCCTCACAGTTGCTTCTATTCTTACCGTGAATAACACCTGCGATCGGGAGGGAGATGAGGAGGCGGGCAGACGCACGGTAGCGGTCGTCCTGGGACCCCGCCGCAGTGCGGTGCTGGTATACCTGCAAGGGACCCTGGCGCACGGGGCACTCTTCGTCTTGGTCGCGGCGGGACGGCTTCCCTGGCCTGCAGCCGTCTTCGCCGCCGTATCAGCGCTGTTTGCGTGGCGGAGCTACCGCGGCATGCACCGGCGGGGCTACAGCTTTAAAACCAAGGGCGCAAACATGGTAGCCGTTCTGAAGGTATTCGCCGGGGAAATGCTCATGTACGCCGCGGGTTTGGTTGCAGCGCTCATCATTCAATAGAGACATGCTCGAAGCTGTGAGTTTCAGTGTCGTACATCCCAAAACTCGGCTCTCCGAAGCGACCCATGATCTCGCCCGGGTTTGCCCAGAGCGTGTTGCCCCGGTGCTCGAGTTGTTTGCGATGATTGTGTCCGCTGAAGACCGCATGGTATGCACCACTTTCAGCAAGCCGCTCGGAGATGTCCGGGTAGTGGTTCAAAGCCATGCGGCGCCCTCCCAGGGTTATCTCCCCGAGCTGACCGTGGAGGCTCAGGTTGGCATGGTCCTGCGCCTTGCCGGTAAGCAGGAACTGGTCGCCATCGTTGTTGCCGAATACTGCGTGGATTGGACCGGTGAACCCTTCGGCCAGCTGCACCAAGGTAAACGGAGCACAGAAGTCGCCGAGAAAGAGAAGGGCTTGGGGGTTCCGGGCGTTGATGAGCCCAAGGGCTCGCTCGAGATTCCAGATGTGATCGTGAATGTCACTTGTCACCGCGATTTTCATAGCGTTCCTCCAACATGCGGGGCGGAAGTCTTACGCTGTCCCGCTTCAGCCTAAATAGAGGATACAACCCACAATGCTGAATGGACAAAGAGATGGCTACGGCGGGAACGCCTCCAACGGTAAACACAGCCACACGATAGTCGCAAAGGGGGACGCCCTTAGTTGTGTCGTCGTCGGAGCCGGGATTCGCGGGCGTGAAATCTACGGACGCTGGATCGCCCGCCATCCGAAGCGTGCACGCGTCGTAGCTGTTGCCGAACCGAATGACGCGCGTCGCCACGCTATGGCCCGAGAGCATAATATACCGCCGGCGCGACAGTTCACGGATTGGCGGGATCTCCTGAGCAGGCCCGCCATAGCGGCGGTCTGTCTCATTACGACGCAGGACCATGAGCACACCGCTCCGGCGCTGGCCGCCATGGACGCAGGATACCGCGTTGTCCTGGAGAAACCCATGGCGACCAGTGCCGAGGAGTGCCGACAGTTAACACAGCGAGCCGAACAAACCGGCACCGACCTGCAGGTATGCCACGTTCTGCGCTACGCGCCACTTTTTCAGCGGGCACATCGCGCCGTTGCGGAGGGCCTCATCGGCAGAATACTGCACATCGAGCACAGCGAGAACGTTGCATACTGGCACTTCGCTCACAGTTACGTGCGCGGTCCCTGGCGCCGCATTGACGAAGCCTCTCCGCTCATCCTTGCCAAGAGCTGTCACGACCTGGATATTCTGCACTGGCTTGTCGGGTCACGTTTTCGCAGTGTGAGTGCCTTTGGATCGCGTGTGTTCTTCCGGCCGGAATCAGCACCGGAGGGTGCGCCGGAACGCTGCACCGACGGCTGTCCCGTTGCAGGCAGCTGCTTGTGGTATGCCCCCAGGCTCTACCGAGACGGCTGCCCACTGATCCATTCCATGGCCTACGCCGGGTCTTCAGTGGTTCGTCTTGTCGGACGGGTGCTGCAACGGGTCATGCGTGGACGCTTCTATCGATGGCCCGCGACGGTCGTTTCAGATGACAGCTCCGCCGCGGCCGTCATGAACGCCCTCCGCACCGGGCCCTACGGTCGCTGCGTCTTTCGCTGTGACAACGACCAGCCCGATCAACTCTCTCTCAGTCTGGAGTTCGAAAACGGGGTGACGGCATCAATGAGCATTCACGGTTTTTCGTATCTCGACGGCCGTTGGTTTCGGATTGACGGGAGCGAAGGCACCCTGCAGGGGCGGTTTACCTTCGCGGGACACGAGCTGCGGCTTCATCGGCATGGCGGCGGCTCTCGTCTTCTTCACCGCGAAGGGCTCGATCCCGGTGGACACAGCCACGCCGACGCCGCCCTCATGGAGAGC
>CAYFQV010000001.1:59706-65373 GCA_964345195.1 uncultured Spirochaetaceae bacterium | reverse complement strand
GGATCAGCCCGCGGATCAACCGGCGGACGCAGCTGACGCCGAAAACGGTACGGACGAGCCGTCCTATCAAGGGATCTGGTCGGCGCGGTTCGGACCGGTGACTTTAGAGTGGACTCTGCGAGAGGATAGCTACGAGTTCTACGCCTATCAAGAAGAGAGTGTCCGGATTGGTTCACGCGGTACGCTTCGTGTTGAGGATGACACTGTCATCTTTACCTCCGAGGAAACGACAAGCGACGGAAACTCCTGGACGGAAATCGATCTTCCCGAGGAGGAACGGCGTGCACGGTTCGGCTTGATTCTCAACGAGGAAGCGCTTCGCCTGGCACAGCCGGACCGGCGACAGTTTTCGGTTGAGTACAGAAGTCGTGACGAATCGCTTATGCCGTCGGAGAACGGCGCCAATGCAGACACGCCGCAGGACACGAACGAACAAGACGGACAGAACAACCAAGCCGGACAAAACGAACAAGAAGAGGAGTAGTTGGAGCTTCAATGGAACATCAGCCTTCACCGCAGCGATTCTTCGCGAGTGACAACGCCTCCCCGGTACACCCGCGGATCCTGGATGCACTTCGACATGCGAATGACGGGCATGCTCTTGCCTACGGGGACGACTATTGGTCGCGCCGGGCGGCCGACGCCATGGCTCGGCTCCTCGACAGCTCGGCGGAAACGTACTTTGTGTACAACGGTACCGGCGCGAACGTGCTGGCCGTGGCCGCCGCAGTTCCTTCGTACGGAGCCGTTGTCTGCGCCGAGCAAGCACATCTGAACGAAGACGAGGGAGGGGCGCCGGAGAAGTTCGCGGGCTGCAAGCTTCTACCGGCGCACAGCCCGGATACCGGCAAGCTTCTCCCGGAGGACGTGCGCCGCCTCGGTGCGCCCGGTCGCGTCCCACACCAGTCCATCCCGTTTATGGTCTCCATCACGCAATCCACGGAGGTCGGTACGGTCTACACTCCGGAGGAGATCGCCGCCGTTTGTAATGCGGCGCACGAGCTCGATCTGCTGGTTCATATCGATGGTGCCCGCATTGCCAACGCCGCGGTTGCCCATGCGCGCTCGGTGGGAGCTAGGGACGAAAACCTTGTGGAGGCGGCGACCCAGAGCCTTCGGCGGATGATCCGTGATAGTGGTGCCGACGCCGTCTCATTCGGTGCTACCAAGAACGGTGTCATGTTCGGCGAAGCCTTGGTCTTTCTCGGTGACCGCATCCGCGACCGCGCTCAAGGGCTGCTTTCGCTTCGTAAGCAGGGTATGCAGCTGCACAGCAAGATGCGCTATATTGCCGCGCAGTTCATACCCTACATCGAGGAGGGGATCTGGGCGGAGAACGCGGCGCACGCCAACGCCATGGCTGCACGTCTCTCCACGGGTCTCGGCGGAGTCGGGGTTTCAATGAGCTATCCAACGCAGGCCAACGGGGTGTTTCCGAAGTTGCCCGTGGATTCCATCCCGGAGCTCCAGGAGAAGTGGCCCTTCTACGTCTGGAACGAACGTGACGGGACCTGTAGGCTGATGTGCTCGTTCGACACCGAGCTTACGGAGGTGGACGGCATTGTGGAGGCGGTGGCGCGCAAGCTATCTCAGGAGGCGCGGTCGTGAGCGAGTCATGGGAAGACGAGTCTCCGTTTGATCTCGAGACGCTTCAGCGTAACTTCGATGATGCGCCCGACGTCTTGGAGTCGATCCTGGAGATCTTCTCGGAAGAAGCTCCTGCTCGGGTCGAGGCAATTCGCGGCGCCCTCGATCAGCCGGACTTTCAGGCAATTAAGAAAGCGGCACATTCTCTTGCCAACACCACGGGTACGTTACAGGCCGAGCGGGCCCTTCAGCTGTCGCGGGCGACCGAGGAAGCGGCACGACGAGAAGATGCCGAGCAGACTGTTCACCGCTCTAGCCATCTCGTGGACGAGGTCAACCATATCCTTGAACAGATTCGCGGGCAGCACGACGGGTGACGTCTTGCGCACCCTGCCTAGCGGGTCCGAAGGAGCGTAGGCCGCCCCCCTTAGCAGTCACTACTTGTTTCGGCTAAAAAGCATGCGGTAGATCTTATCGCGCATGGACTCCCGCATCTGCTCGAAGCGCACATGCAGCACGGTGTCGTCGTCGGATGTGCGGACCACTGATGCCTGGACGCGCAAGGGTTCTCTGCTGTAGGGGTGGAAACTGAGCTCTATATGTTCCCCGGCTTGGAAGGTCTTGTCGGGGTTCTTCAGACTCGCACCCCCGCCGCCGATGTCGAGGAACTCACTTTCTCGGGCGCGTTCCTTGCCTCCGGTTGGTCTTACATGTACCGGTAAGTGCAACTCCGCCCGATAGTACTTTCGGCGCTGCACTCGTTCCGGCTCCTCGTCGTGTGTAAGGGCCAGGATGCCGTCCTCGAAGCCTTCAACGGCACAGTTGAACGCAAAGATACCAATGTTGTTCTGGTAGATGACCCGCGCGAGTGTTCCAAAGACGAAGGGCCGCTCCCGGAAGTCGGTCTGGAGGCGGAAGCTTGTCTCCGTCGGCTCGAGAACGCGTGCTTTGATGGTGCGCACCTTCTTCTTTCCAACAAGCACGGATGCGCCGATCGGAAGCTCGGCGGTTGAGCGGGGCGGTTTGTTGGTCGGCTGGTCCGTGTAGCCCAACTTGACCCGCAAGGCCGAGAGGGTTCCCTCGGTCAAACGGCCGTCGCGGAGGGCGGGACCGGCTGCAGCGTTGAACATCGACTGGCTCTGCAGCAGCACATATCTACGTTCCGGTCGGTCAAGATAGGCGCTGAGCTGAGTGATAGCGTCCTCTTCGGTCGGTGTGAGCGCACGAGCTTCCTTCAGCTCTTGGTACAGTGCCTCGGCGTGCTCTTTGCGTTCGCGTTTTTCCCGCCGTGTGCGTCGCGTGGCGAAGAAGACGAGCATTCCGAGAAAGAGGACCACAAAGATAAGCACCAAGGTAATTTCCAGCGGCGAGCCCGCAAAGCCCTGGTAGAATGTTTCAAACGCTTCCTGCATGACCCGTACAGGGTAAACCTATTTGAGGCCACTGGATAGGCTACATAAGCTCCGGGGGGCGCCGCTCGGGGATCTGTTCGGGTTGCTTGTTCGCGGCTTCGAACTCTTTCGTCACGAAGAGACCACAGTAGCACTGCCCATATTCTTGTTGATCAGGCACTGCATATACGCATGGGCAGATAATGTCCTTGTCCTTCGTGCGTTCACCGCTGCCGTCACGACATGGGCACAGGAAATAACCGTGGCGGTTAAAGTTCGTCGTCAGGCCGTCAATCAGGTCCTCCAACAAGGAGGGATCCGGACACACCCCCCATCCCTGCTTCTTTGCGACCATTGTCACGAAGCGTCTGGTGTCTTCCGGATTCTTTTTACGCGCCGCCATTAGTCCATCCCAAGGATGTCTTTCCACTTCTCTTCCGAGAAGCCCGAGACCGCCCGTTCATTGTCAATGACAAGAATGGGAAAGACCGGAAGACTCTCATACTTCTGCTTCAACTCCGATTTCACCGTTTGTTTGACCATCGGGTTGATCTTGTCCAGGTATATATATCGGAAGGCGACGTCTTTCTCTTTCAGAAAGTTGATCGCCTTCTTGCAAAACGCACAGGTAGACAAGGCGTACACAGTCAAATCTTTGCTGTTGATCCGCCCTTCTTCCTGGGTAAAATCGAGTTTGTCGATCATCTTCGCCATATTGATTTCTATTGTGGTGAACTTCTCCGCTCCTGTAAACAGGGGTTTGTCACGGCGCATTCACCGGCGAGAGCGTTCAATCCGGGCGGTCTCCACCCGGGGTGTCGCCCAGGCTTGCGAGCCGCTCTTCCACGGTTTTCAGTTTTGATTCCAGGCTCTGAATCGTGCGCTCGATCCGACGCTTCTCTTTCTGGAGCGCGTCCAGTGGATTCTCGGTGTGGTCTTCAGGTGTTCTCGTCCATGCTTTCACCATATCCGCGGATTGTCCACTCTTGAAGGCGTCTTCGGCCGCTTTTCGCTGGGCGGGGTCGCCAATGGCAGCCACGGTCTTCATGTTCTCGTATCCGAGCTCCGCACTTACGTCGCGTTCATAGATGCGCATAAGCGTATTCGCGACGCTCTTGTTCACAGAGAGCACACGCTCAACGTAGTCGTCGAAGCGGGCATTTCGATTCTCGCACAACTGCTGCGCTTCCGCGAGCACGGCACCGAATTCCTTCATCAGTTGCCCGTTCTGCTGAAGGAACTGTGTTCGAATTCGGTAGCTGAGCCCCATGAATTCCGGATCATGAGTGAAGGGGCTGTAGTAGAGCTGCTGTTGCTCGGCGCGGTTGAGCAGCTCGTGCAGAATTCGACGAAACTCAATGGTGTGTGCGCGGTTTCCAACCGGCACCGGCGAGGTGGTAAAATGTACGTGGTGCGCAAACTCGTGAATCGCGGTGTACATCAGATTGTTGTCATCGGTGAAGTTGCGGTTGTGAATAATGATCTCCCGGGTGTCCGGGTAGTAGAGCCCATGCGCCTTCTTGCTCGTCTTCCCTGAGAAGATGAGGAAAAACTCCTCGACCTCCGGCTCAAGAGCGAGGAGCCGCTCTTTGACTTGATCTTGATTCATTTATGCGTTCCTTTACAGCGCACCGGGGGGACTCTATACTTCGGGACAAGACTCGGATGCCGTTTGTATCGCTGCGAACCCCAACTGTCAAGTAACGGAGTGCTTAGCGATCGGACGGAACTCTCGTGTCGCTTTGCATAGCCCCTCCATGGAGCGTCCGAGTCGTAAAAGCGTGATGTCAATGTCCAATACGTCTCAACATCGATTTGATGTTCTCACAATGCTTACCGCCATCGCGGAGGATCGTTACGAGGTGCTTGATCCGGCTGAAGTGCCGCCGGAGTCGCGGGAGATCGTGGAGGTGCTCAATAAAATCCACGGCAGAATCCGCCCGGAGCATGAAAACGCCGAGCGCACAAGTACGGATACGGACCGCGCGGAAGAACGTCTGCGTCGTATCGTGGAGAACACACCGGTCGGCATTTGCATAACGAACAGCGAGGGCCGCTTCGAGTATGTCAATCCTCAGTACCTGCGCCTCTATCAATACAGCCGAGACGAATTGATCGGCCGACACTTCACTGTGGTCGTGCCTGAACGCGACAGGCAGGAGCTGACGGAGTTGCACGATCAATTCTTCAATGGTGAAGGGGAACTGCGCGGCGAGTGGGAGGTCGTCCGGAAGGATGGAACAACGCGTTCCATCCTTGCGGATGCGGCCCAAATCATCGATCTCGATGGTGAGCAGAAAAAGGTCACCTTCGTGATGGATATTACCCAGCGCAAACACGCCGAAGAATCGCTTCGGGACGCGAACGAACGACTCCAGAAGGAGATCGAGGAGCGTCGACGCATAGAGCGCACGCAGCGTGAGGTCGAGCGCATTATCCGGCACGATCTCCGCAATCCCTTGAACGGGGTATTCACGGCGGCTGAATTACTATCTCGAACGGAGCTCACGGACGAGCAAAAGGACTTGCTTCGCATTGTAAGCGACTCCGGGCACCGCCTGAAAAGCATGATAGATAGCTCCCTTGATTTGGCGAAGATGGAGCAGGGTATTTTCACGCTTGATCCGGAGCCGGTCGAGATTCAAGAGACACTTCTCGCGGTGCAGTCGCAGTTGCTTGGGCTTATGGC
>CAYFQV010000001.1:44993-59606 GCA_964345195.1 uncultured Spirochaetaceae bacterium | reverse complement strand
AAGTCGGATGGGAACGGCATCGGCACGTACGTGGCGTCCTTGATCGTTGGCGCGCACGCCGGCAGTATTTGGTTCACCAGCACCGAAACCGAGGGTACGCACGTGTACGTTCGGCTCCCGACGTCACCCGTGGGCTCTTCGGATTAGTGTCTATTCGGACGACAACGCGCGCTCGCGTGCACTGAGACCTGCCGGCATGGATTCGATGGGATTCGGTGGATCACGGTGCCGACGAAAAGGAATGGAGAATGGCACGGATTGCATGGATAGGTACGGGAATCATGGGCTCGAGTATGGCTCGGAATCTCCTGCGGGCCGGTCATCCGGTCACGGTATTCAACCGTAGCGTGGAAAAAGCCCGCGCGCTCGAGAACGACGGAGCGACCGTCGCGTCCTCCATTGCGGAAGCCGTCAAAGATGCGGAGTTTGTGTTCACGATCGTCGGGTATCCGGAGGATGTACGAGAGGTCTACTTTGACGATGAAGCCATACTGAGCACCGCACCGGACGGAGCGACGCTCATCGACATGACCACCTCTCATCCGAGTCTTGCCGCGGAGATCTCCACGGCGGCGAAGGCGCGTGGCTGTGTTGCCCTGGATGCGCCGGTTTCCGGTGGTGATGTAGGGGCGCGCGAGGGAACGCTTTCCATAATGGTGGGCGGGGACACGGCGGCGTTCGAAAGGGCCAAACCGCTCTTCGACATCATGGGCAAAACCATCAAACTACTCGGGCCGGCCGGAGCGGGTCAGCATACGAAGATGGCGAACCAGACCTTGATCGCGTCGACCATGCTGGGCGTTGTGGAGTCTTTGCTGTACGCACGCAGGGCCGGGCTCGACCGCGATCAGGTGATCGGAATCATCGGCAAGGGTGCCGCAGCTTCCTGGTCGATCAACAACTTGGGCCCGCGGATAACTGCGGATGACTTCGAGCCGGGCTTTCTCATTGACCACTTTGTGAAAGACATGTCTATTGCTCTGGACGAGGCCGCGAGGCTGAAACTCTCCCTGCCGGGGCTGGCCTTGGCAAAGCAGTTCTACACCGCCGCGCAGGCCGAGGGGCTCGGCCGTAAGGGCACGCAGGCACTCTACCGCGTTTTGGATCGACTCAATCAGTAGCCCGATCCGTGTCGGGGAGTTCATCCTCCCCGTGCCGCAACCGTGCGTTCGAGGATTGCGTCGAGAGCCGGTGCTGAGTAACTCCAGTCGTAGCGCATCATAGCGTCCCCTAGCGTATCCTGACCGCCGGCGAGCCGTGCTTGCGTTAGTGCCGCGCCTAGCTTTTCGACGAGATCCTCGTCAGACGTGTAGAGCAGCTCCGGGTGATAGGCTTCCGGAATCAGCTCGGGGTAAGACAGCCGCTTTGGAAGGACCGGACGGCAGCCGGCGGCGATAGCCTCCACCGTCGCGATTCCAAAGTTTTCCTGCACGGCAGTGGATACCACTACGTCGCCGAGTGCCAACAGCTCGAGGTACCGGCGCCGCGAGGACGCGTAGCCGTAATGATGGACTCGGTCGGCGAAACGCCGGTGTGCTTCCTCGAACTCCGTGGGGCGGCTTCGGGGGTTCTCCCCGAGAATGATAAGCCCGAAGTCCAACCCCGCATCGGCAAGGCGTTCAATCGCTCGGAAGAAGGCCGGCGGATTCTTATCGTACTCCCACCGGTGGTTCCACACGATCGTCGGCGCAGCCTCTCGGGGTCCCGTTGCGTCTCGCGTCGCTTCGGCCTGCCGCGTCGACGCGTCCCGCGCCGCCGGGACGTCTACCCCGGGGTAGACGACCTCGGCCTTTTGTCTGATTTCTTCATGCCGGCCTGCGCCGTCGATCTCATTGACCTCCGCCAACCATGGCTCAATGGCCTGTAGGAAGCTTTCGCGATGGGTATAGGAGTTGAACACCACCGCGTCCGCGAAGCAACAGTTTTTCACATCGAAAAACACCATTTCGGCGTTGTGGCTTTTCCCGGAGGGTAGCGGGTAGGTGCACTGCGTTTCGTGCATATAAAGAACCATTGGCGGGACGGGTTGGTTTCTGGGCTGGGCGGCTTTGAAGTCCGCGAGGTTCAAGAGGTCACTTGTAAGGACGAGGTCATACGCTCCCGCGCTGCAGGTCTCGGCAAAGTACCAGCCGGCAAGCCGTTGGCGCCGGCGCCACTCTCGGCCGGGCAGGGTGTGCAGATCAATTCGGTGACGACTGTGTGCGCGGTAGCCTTCGGCGAAGGCGGCATGGGAGCCGCCGAAAAAACTTTCGAGGAACAAGACGCGGAGTGGATCCATGACGTCGCCTATGGTGCCAGATTTCGGCGAAGCGGGGTAGTAGGCGCGCGGTGAGGCCGACATGAGTACGGAGCCTGCCGGCACATGGATCCGTCCCGGCTGCGGACACGGGAGCTTTCCCTTCCGAGCTCACCACGCGGCGCATGGCCCGACCGGCCTAGCCTTAGCCGGCCGCGTCGAGAAGCTGTAGGCCCTCTTCTTCGGCGCGAATAACCCGGATCGGGAGATCACGGTCAATTGCGGACACGGTCTCCCGGAGAGCTCCGGCGGCCTTTAACGCCGCATCCGCGTCCCGAAATACGGCGAAGAAGGCGCCTCCACCACCTGCCCCCGATATTTTGCCGCCAAGCGAGCCGTTATCGGCGGCGATCGAGAGACAGCGTTCGGTAAGCGGGGTGGAGAGGCCGAGATCCTGCAGGACCTCGTGAGCATCCGTGGCCAAGCGGCCCAAGTCGCCCACCGATTCCTGTGCAGACTCTGAGCAAATCAGTCGGCCCGCTCTGTCGGCTATCTCTCCGAGCGTGGCGAGCTCCCGAAGTACCCGCGCCTCGCGGCGCCGAACACGATCCTTGAGCGCTCCGACCAGTGTCTTTGTGTCGGAGCTCCGGGGAGTCGCTCCGGCCACGATAATCCCGGGAGGAAGCGGTAGCGCCGTCGCGTATGGAAGCCCGGGCTTGTCGAAGGTGAAGGCCTGCGCACCTCCCAGTGTTGCCAAGCCGGTGTCGATTCCCGAGGGGCTCCCGTGGAAGATGCGCTCGAGCTCGTTGGCGAGCGCCCAGACCTCGTGGTCGCGATCGGACCGACCATGTCGCTGTACTGCCGGGACGGTATTCAGTGCCGCCCGGGCAAGGGCCACACACAGAGCCGCGGAGGAGCCGAAACCGATGCTTGTAGGAACGATCTGGTGGAACCACACCGCCCCGCGGGCGCGCCACACCGCGTCGGCACCGTAGCGTTCGTGGAGGTGGGCATCCAGACGCTCGAGGACCGGTTCGAGTAGCTCGTGGAAGCGACTCGGGACGTTGGCCAAGCTCCACTCATCCGCTTGCTCGATCTCCAACTCGACTGTTTCGGGCAGTGCGACTCCTACGGCGGGGTAGCCGTAGACCGCTGCGTGCTCACCGAAGAGCAGCAGTTTGCCGTGGCCGGTTCCCTTCACCCCCATGTGTTCACTCCCATCTCAGCCCCTCTTCCTCGAGCTCCAAGCGTCGAGCGCCGGAAGCCTCAAGCGCGCGCAGTTCTTCAACACCGTTCCGCAGGCCAATGCAAAGGGCAAGCTCCGCGCCGGCGCCGACCGACTTGCAGACGGGCAATAGATCCGACTCGCCGGCGCCCTCCTGTCCGGCGTCGTTGCGTCTATCACCGGCTCGTTCGTCGGGTAGCTGTGTTGCGGCCCCGTCAATGCAGGCCGGTACCGAGATCGCCCGTCCGATCTCCTCGCCGACTCTCCGGGCGTGGTCCACGGCAGATGCAACCTCCGGCCAGGTCCCGGCGCGAACCAGACGATGGGTTGCCGCCTCGCTATCGCTCCGAAGGCGCTTCCAATCCGCCGGGTGAGCCTCCCGCCATTCCCGGTGGCGCTGGACGGCCTGTACCGTATCGGTGTGTGCACTGCCGGGGAAAAGGGCCGCGCCGTCCAACCACCACCCGTCCGCCGCTGTCCAAAACGGCCGCGCGCCCCCCGTGAAGACCCCGACGCCTCCGAGTAGTGAGGTGACGACGTCGTAGCCGCTACCCCGGCCGCCTTGGGCGTGTCGATGCGCTTGAACGGCAAGGTCCACGAGCTCGCCGCTTGCGAGCTCCGGTCCGCCGGAGATCAGGGCCGTAAGCGCCACGGTAACGGCCGCACTCGATCCGAATCCCAACTTGTGACCCCGAGCGGAGAAGAAGGCGCTCGAGTCAATGACCATACGCCCCCGCGGCGCGGTATGAGCATGGTCGAGGAGAAACGGGACAATACGATCCAAAAGCCCGCTGCTCGAGCTTTCCGACTGAGACGCCGCCGGCGTGTCGGGACGTGGCGACCATTCGACCGCCTGGGTGCCGGTCCAGCCCTTCACCTGGAATCCGGGCGCATCCTCGATCCAGCCATGGACTCGCGGAGCAATGGCACATGCCAATCCGCGTCCGCCCTCTTCGGTTATGACGTACTCACCGGTAATGAGTAAGTTGCCGGGGACGCTTACTCGGCTCATGATACGAGCTCCGGCGCCCCGGCGATCGAGGACACCACGGGTTTTCCGGCGAGAGCAATGCCCTCCAAGCCCGTGAGAACCTCCGCCACGTGCTCCGCGCTGGTCAGTATCTTGACCTGCGGGCCCGCATCCATGGTTTCAAAGGCCGGCACGCCGCGGCGACGCAGCTCTTCGCAGGCGTCCAGCACCTCGAGACTCACCGGGGACCAGTAGCGAATCGGTGGCTGAGCGCCAAGCATGGTGGCGTGCATGCGGGCGTAGCTTGCGCGCACCAAGTCCCCGAGAGCCTCGAGATCACGCTCGGCGATTCGTCGCATGGCTTCATCGGCCATTTTGCCGGAATCGGAAACCCAGGCACTGAAATAGGGCGATGTATGACGCGTCCGCTCCATGGCGCTGCGGGATGACAGATCCTTGGCCCGTGTTGTCACGGTGGCAATGACGACCCGGAGCTCCGGCCAATGCCGGGCGTCGGCAAGTTGTGTGGCGTGCGTTGCTCCCGCCGGAAACAGAGAAAAACCGCCGATCACCGCTCGGGCTGCGGAGCCCGACCCGACACGCGCGAGCGCGGAGATCTCTTCCTCGCTCAACGACGGACCGCCGCTTCGCTTGGCAAGCTCAGCGCAGCCGACCGCAAGAGCGGCGAACCCGGCGGCGGAGCTGGCAAGCCCGGCTCCGGCGGGGAATGATCCGCGGCTTACCGCGACAATGTCGCCGGAGAAGCCCGCAGTTTCCGCAAGCGCCCTCATGAAGCCGGCGTAGCGTGCGGATTCCTGAGCAAGCCCATCCACGGTCACGGTGATCTCTCCGGACCCGTCTGATCTGCGCAGTCCGGTGTCGCGAAGCTGCGTATCCACCTGCAAGGCGGTCAGGTTGATACCGATACTGGGTGTTGCCGGAAGGTTCCGCAGGCTGTCGCGTTTGCCCCAGTACTTGACCAGTGCCAGGTTGGCGTAGGCCCGAACTCGGACCGACTCGCCGGCCTCTCGTTCGTCTTCGGCCGCCGTCCGCGGCACGATCCCGTCAGAGTCCGTCGGCACGGGCGCCTCCGCTTTGTACGCTGTGGTTTCGATGACGTGCCTGGAGTAGCCGCCGAGCATCTTCCTCGTTGTACGTCCCTCGCTCTTGGAGCTCGCCGGCGAGTGTCTCGATTTCACTGTTCCGCGCTCCGGCCCGCCAGGCCACGCGACGGGCATGCAGACGCATGTGACCACGCTGAATCCCTTCGCTTACCAGAGCCCACATGGCGGCGAGGTTCTGTCCAAGACCGACGGAGGCGGCAAGCCGTGCAAGCTCTTGGGCGGATGGGTCTCCGAGAATGCGCAGAGCCGCCTGCGCCGCCGGGTGGAAGCCGACGGCGCCCCCGACGGTTCCGAGTGCAAGAGGTAGCTCCAGAACCCCTATGAGCTCCTCGCCTTCACGGTAGAAGCGGGTCAGGGACCGATAGCGACCCGATCGGGCGGCGTACGCGTGAGCGGCGGCCTCGACGGCGCGTGTATCGTTCGCCGTGGCCAGCGTCACGGCGCTTATCCCGTTCATGATCCCCTTGTTGTGCGTGACCGCTCGGTTTTCGTCATGGTCGGCGAAGAAGGCGGCCAGCTCGATACGCCGCGCAACTTCGTCGCCGTCGAGGCCGCCACGGGCGAGATGTCGTGTCGGGACACGGAAGGAGCTGCGGACCATACGCCGGCGCCCGGCGTTCGTAAGGATCCCCATCAGGGCCGTCCCGCCGCTGATTTCCGCGATGATCGGTCGGACCGTTTCGGCCGCGGTGTTGAGCACATTCGCACCCATGGCGTCGCGTACATCGACATGCAGCTCTACAATGAGGAGCCTACTGCCTCCGGGGCCCTCCGGAAGTCGGCGAGTCTCAAGGCCGCGGAATCCCCCGCCACGTTGCTTCATGGAGCGCAAAACCGGTTCCAACCCCGCCCTTACCTCGGTCTTCCGGTTCTCGAGACGGGCCTCGGCGTCTTCAGCCGGGTTTTCGAGAAGCACCTGCGCCGTCATGATCGGATCGCTGGTCTCCGTAGTGAAGCCGCCGCTGCGACCGACGGTTCGGCAGGCAAAGCCGGCTGCGGCTATGACCGAGGGTTCTTCGGTCGCCATGGGAACGGTGTAGCGGCTGCCGTCCACGAGTGCGTCGGTGACTAAGCCGAGAGGGAGGGGGAAGGTCCCAAATGCAGACTCGACCATGACATCCGCTAAATCCAGAGTCTCGCCGTTGAAGATGGCCGCCTGCTGCTCGTCACTGAGCCCCATCTCCTCCGCGATCGTCCGGGTGCGGTCGCGGATTGGGCGCTTACGAAATCCTCGCATCAAATCCTCGTATCATGTCGCATCATGTTTCGCGTTCCTTGCCTGCAGTGTCGGCGAACTGCAAGCTTTGTACCGCTTCGTTGAAGGAGCGGGTGCGCATGAGGCGTTGCCGTCGCAGCTCGTCGATCGATCGGGAGCCGGTCAGCATCATTACGTTCTTCAGAACCTGCTCGAGTTGGTTGATATAGCCCAGTACGCCGTCCACCCCGTTTTCCGTCACGGAACGTACCATCGGCAAGGCGTAGCCGGAGAGCTCCGCTCCGAGGGCGACGGCCTTTGCCAAATCCATTCCGGTGCGCATGCCTCCGGAGGCCAGCACCGGTCCGTGGCCGGGCTCGAGAGCCGCCAGAACCACCGCCGTGGGAAGACCCCAGCCGTTGAACTCGCCGGCGGCCGCCCCGGCGTCCCCGGGGAGCCGGTGCGACTCCACCCGAACCCAGTTCGTCCCACCGCTGCCGGCAACGTTCACGTAGGCAACGCCTCGCTCGTGCAGTGTTCGAATCAGCGACGGGGACAGGCCGAAGCCGGTTTCCTTCACCATGACGGGGATCCCTGCGATTCCGCAGAAGCGGCCGATCGCGTCGAGGACACCCCGGAAGTCCCGATCGCCGTCGGGCTGAAAGAGCTCTTGTCCTGGGTTCAGATGTACGACGACGGCGTCCACCTCGAGACGTTTGACCATCTCGAGGATCTCCCGCTGCTCCATGTCTCGGAGTTGTACTCCTCCAATGTTCGCGAAGACGGGAACATCCGGCGCGAGGGTCTTCAAGCGGAAGTGATCGAGCACCTCGGGCTTACGGAAGAGGATCCGTATGGACCCCATGCCGACGGGGACTCCCGCCTGCTGTGCCGCTTGGGCGAGTAGCTTATTGACCTGGTATCCTTGCGCCGATCCTCCGGTCATTGACGAGATAAACACCGGCAAACGCGGACGATAGCCGAGGAAGTCGACACCGGTGTCTATTTCCTCCATTGCGATTTCGGGGAGTGCACGATGGACGAAGGAAAGATGATCGAAGCCGGTAGCACCGGATTCCACTTCGTAATCGTCCGCTTGAATGCAGATCTCGAGGTGCTGGGCCTTTCGGCTGCTGAGATCTCCGGCAAGAGACTCCGCCGAGGGAGTCATGGTCTCCTGCGTCGTCGTGTCGCTGCGTCTAGCGTTTGAGGACATACCGGCGGTATCCGTCTTCGCGAATGCCTTGGAGATAAAAGCTTCCGTTGGGAACGGCGCTTTCGTCGAGGCGTCGGGCGTACTCTTCGGCGTCCAAGGGGGTCTCGAGAAAGCGCTCATACGCGCTAAGGTCGCTTGTACGCTTCCCGTTGAGGACCTGATCGACGTCCCAGCGCTCAATGACTTCGGGTGCTCCCGGGGCTACGCGTGCGGAAAGCACGATCATGGTGTTGCCGGAACCGTATGACCCTAGAATGAGTCGCTTCCCGACAATGCTCTTCCCATACTGCTCGTACTGTTGTTTGAGGAGGAAGTAGAGCGCCATGTAGGCCGATCCGGAATAGATGTTGCCGATACTGCGTACCGGCTGCAGGGACGCCTCGAAGCCGCGCTCCTCAAGGAAGGCATCCACTGCCTCGGTGTCGTAATCGGTAAACTTCTCTAGCAACTTATGCATGGCGGTGATCGCCATGCGGTAAAAGGGTACGTGAAGAACGAACATGTCGGTCGAATGCAGCAGCTCCGCGGGGTCCTCACCGAGGCGCTCCGCGTGATCCCGGAAGGCTGCTTCGAGTGCCTCGTTGTAACACTGCACGGAGTAGCCGCCCTTTACCTTGGCGATTGTGGAGCCAAGGGGGCGAAAGAAATCATCTACATCCTGCGACGCGTATCCCTGGGTCGTAATGTCCAGCTCGAGAAGCTTGGGCTTGCGCTCCACCAAGAGACCGACGGCGCCGGCGCCCTGGGTGATCTCGGCGGTCGACGGTGCCGCGTACCGCGCAATGTCGCTGCAGAGAACGAGGCCTTGCTCGTCGTCCCGCGGCGTCGCGCGCAGGAGGGCGCCGACGCTCAGCATAGCGATGGTGCCACCCGCGCAGGCGTGTTGGACTTGAAAGGTCGACATGCTGCTGGGAATGGAAACATCGCTCTGCTGCATCATCCCTTGTACGTATGCGGCGATCGGCTTGGAGTGGTCCACCGTTGTCTCCGTACCGACCGCGAGGTAGCGGACGCCGTCGAGGCGATTGCCCTGCCGCGCCAGTGTTTGAAGTGCTTGGGCACTGAGCGTCGCAGTGTCTTCCCACAACTCAGGGTAGCGGAGCGATTGCTGTCCGGTCGTGTCGACCGCCCGCTTCAGTCGTCGCTCCAGGTCCGGTCGTTGCTTAATGCGGTACTCCAACAGCTCATCCAAGCGTAGCTCCGGAGAAGGTACGTAGAGTGAGATGTCGCTAATGCCAACGGATTGATCTGCCATGAAGGATGCGCCCCTTTTCCATCATCGGTTCAGAATTAGCAGCTCAGCATGATGACCCTAGTTGTGCGGCCGCGCGGCCTCTCCGTCAAGGCCTTGACGGCAAGCCGTTGCGCCGGAGGTCGATCAAACCTGCCCCACAATGTACCTATTGAAAACCCAAGCGGATACCTTTAAATATATATCGTTATGAGAGTTGCCATCTTACTCTCCGGCGGAGTCGACAGCGCGACTGCTCTTGCACGACTCAAGCAGCAGGGCTATCGGGACATCCACGCCTACTACCTCAAGATCTGGCTCGAGGACGAGATGTCGTACCTGGGGCAATGCCCATGGGAGGAGGACCTCTCCTACGCCCGCGCCGTATGCCGCGATCTCGGCGTCTCCCTCGACGTCGTTCCACTGCAGCTCGAGTACTACGAGCGCGTTGTGGCCTACGCCCTTGAGGAGTTGCGCGCGGGGCGAACCCCCAGCCCGGACATTTTCTGCAACGCTCGAATCAAATTCGGCGCCTTCTACCACGCGGTCGACGCCGCAGTCGAAAAGGTCGCGACGGGACACTACGCACGTGTCGACTGGGACCCCGACGGTGCTGCTGAGTATCGGCTCCGACGTGCCCCGGATCCGGTCAAAGACCAGACCTATTTCCTCTCTCACCTTACACAAGAGCAGTTGTCTCGTGTGCTCTTTCCCATTGGCGGGATGACCAAAGACGAGGTCCGGAGTTTGGCGCGGGAGTGGCGGCTTGCGCCGATGAGTCGCAAAGACAGCCAGGGTATCTGCTTTCTCGGTAAGTTGAAATATCCCGATTTTGTTCGCCACTACTTGGGCGAACGTCCCGGGGAGATCGTCGAGCGCGAAAGCGGCAAGGTTCTTGGTGAGCACAGGGGCTACTGGTTTCACACAGTCGGTCAACGACAGGGACTCGGTCTCGGAAACGGGCCGTGGTACGTCGTCGGCAAAGATATTGATGCCAACGTCGTCTTCGTCTCTCACCGTAATGCCGTTCACGAGCAGGCGGCCGATCGCTTCATTGCCGGACAAGTCCACTGGATCGGCCGAGCCCCGGCGGAAGGATCCGTGCAGCTGAAGCTGCGTCACGGTCCCGAACTGCTCAATGCTCGGATTCGTCGGCTCGAACCGGAGCGGGACGATTCGGATCTTCAGGTCATCATGGCCGAAGCCGATCGAGGTGTTGCTCCCGGGCAGTTCGCGGTCTTCTACCGAGGTGATCTCTGTCTGGGCGCCGGGAAGATCGTCTCAAAGGGAGACGATCGGGATCATCCCGGCTCCGCTTTGACGAGCGGTGAGCCCGCGCATATCTTGCAACCATGACCGGAATTGTTGTGCGTCGCCATGGCCGGCCCCAGGTACTGCAAGCCGAGGAGATGCGACCCCCTGAACCGGATGCCGGGGAAGCTCTGGTCCGCGTGGAATCCGCCGGCGTCAACTTCATAGACAGCTATCATCGAACCGGACTCTATCCGAAGGATTTGCCTTTCGTACCGGGGCTCGAGGGCGCCGGAACAGTGGAGGCCCTCGGGCCGGGTGTTGGCGACGTAACGGTCGGCGAACGCGTGGCTTGGGCGGATGTTCCGGGTTCATACGCGCAGTACGTGGCGGCTCCGGCGGACCGCCTCGTCCGGGTGCCCGAAGGTATGAGTACGGAACACGCGGTCGCGAGCATGCTGCAGGGGATGACCGCTCACTACCTTGCCGTCGACACCGCTCCTTTATCCTCCGGGAGTCGCGTGCTCATTCATGCCGCCGCCGGCGGAGTTGGTCTCTTGCTTGTGCAGATCGCAAAGATCCGTGGTGCATTCGTTTTCGGGACGGTTTCGACCCCGGAAAAGGCGCGTCGAGCATCCGACGCCGGGTGCGACCGAGTTATCCGCTACACTGAAGAGGATTTCGCGGACGTTGTGGTAGAAGAGACGCGGGGGGCGGGAGTAGATGTCGTGTACGACTCGGTTGGACGGAGTACGATAATGTCCAGCATGGACTGCCTGCGGAATCGAGGAATGCTTGTTTCCTTCGGACAATCGAGCGGCAGGATAGACCCCATCGATCCCGCCGTTTTTGCTCGGAAGGGCTCGCTGTTCTTTACGCGCCCGTCTCTCATGCACTACGTCGCCGCTCGAGAAGAGCTTCAGCAGCGCGCCGGGGAGGTCATGCAGTGGCTGCGCACAGGCCGACTGAAACTCCACATTGGTGAAACCTGGGCGCTCTCGGAGGCCGCGCATGCCCACGAGCGCTTGGAAGCTCGTTCGACAATGGGAAAGGTACTACTGAAGCCATGAACAACTCTGATTCGCCGGCGCCACAGGCCCTCCTCGTGAAGGCTATGGACTTCAGCGCTCGGCGGCATTCCGACCAGCGACGAAAGGGTGAAGCGGAAGTTCCCTACGTGAACCACCCCGTTCGCGTAGCCTGGTATTTGGTGGCTATCGCCGGGATTACAGACGAGAAGGTGCTCTGTGCTGCTCTGCTGCACGACACCATTGAAGACACCTCCACGACGGAAGCAGAGCTGCGGCATGAGTTCGGGGATACCGTCACGGATCTTGTTCTCGAGCTCACCGACGACAAGTCTCTCCCGAAAGAAGAACGCAAGCGGCTTCAAATCGAACACGCTCCGGATGTAAGTGAAGACGCCGCCCAGATCAAGCTGGCGGACAAGCTCAGCAATGTGGAAGATATTGGTCGGGCGCCTCCACGCAACTGGACGCGAGAGCGCCGTATAGAATATCTTGACTGGACGGAGCAGGTTGTCGATCGTTTAGAGCACTGCAAGCCCGCACTGGAACAGCGGTACCGAGAGGCGCTCGCGCGTGCGCGCAGTGCAATAGCTGCAGAATAGCCGCGGAATACCCGGCGAGGTATTCCGACTGGTTCGACGTCGGGCGCGAGGTCGTCTATCGGCACTCTTCCACGGCTGCTCTATACATTATACAAGCGGATCATGGCACCGGCGAATCATGGCACAAGCGGCACCTCTCATACAAAACGAGCTTTCACGCGGTGAATCCGACCGAGTTCCGGCATGGCGCTTGAGCGTTGCGCCCATGATGGACTGGACCGACCGTCACTACCGCTACTTCGCGCGACGACTCACAAAGCGTACGCTACTGTACACTGAAATGATAACTACGGGAGCGATCATCCACGGAGACCGGGATTGGCTGCTTGCCTTTGACGAAGCGGAACACCCGCTCTCTCTTCAGATCGGTGGGGACGGTCCGGAGGCCTGTGCGGAAAGCGTGCGCATTGCCGAAGGCTACGGATATGACGAGTTCGACCTCAACGTCGGGTGCCCGAGTGACCGTGTGCAGAACGGATCCTTCGGCGCGTGCCTCATGGCCAGGCCGACCACGGTGGCGCGCATTGTCGAGGCCATGAAGGCTGTAACGAGTCGTCCCGTCACCGTGAAGCACCGGATCGGCATTGATGGGCGCGAAAGCTACGAAGAGATGGCGCAGTTCGTCGCCACTGTCGCGAGCGCGGGTGCCGACCGCTTCATTGTACACGCACGTATTGCCGTTCTGAACGGCCTCAACCCCAAGGAAAACCGCTGTGTGCCGCCCCTCCGTTACGAAGATGTGTATCGCCTTAAGCAGGAGTTTCCGGGCCTCCCTATTGAGATAAACGGTCACGTAAGCGGGATATCCGCCGTACAGGACCACCTCCACCGTGTCGACGGCGTCATGGTCGGTAGGTCGGCGTACGAGCGACCGTTCTGGCTCCGGGATGTTGACCACGAGGTTTTCAACGACGGCAGCGTCGGTTCGACGGTAAGCCGGCGTCAGGTGATTGGAGAGATGCTTCCCTACATTGCGGCTGTGCAGCAAGAGGGGCGGCATCCCCGCGTAGTCTTGCGGCATATGCTCGGACTCTTTGCGGACCGACCGGGGGCCAAGATCTGGAAGCGAGCGCTCAGCGGGAAGCTCGATTCGGGGATAAACGTCGCCGAGTACCTGCACGACCTCATGGCGCGACTGCCGGCGGAGGTGCTGGATGAATAGCCGGCTCCTAAGCCATGTCGAAGAACTACTCGGTCGCACCCGAGCGTATCACAACGCGGTGGGGGAGGGCGGTGGGGCACCGCGGGTTCTTGATGTGGCCTGTGGTGACGGAAGCTTTACCCAAATCTTGCATGAAGCCCTGCCAGAATACGAGATCATCATCGCTGTGGATGTAGACCCCTCGCTGCTTGAACAGGGAGAGGATCGCTTTGCGGAGACCTATCCCGGCCGCGAGCCCTCTGTTCGCTTCGTCAGGGGTGACGCCCAGCGACTATCCTTCATGAACACCGCTTTCGACGTGGTGACGATTTCCAATGCGCTGCACCACGTCGCTAACGTTCCCGAGACCTTAGCGGAGATTCTGCGGGTTACCAAGCCGGGCGGTGCGGTGCTCATTCACGAGATGGTCTCGGACCGGCTTTCGGCGCCGCAACAAGTAGCGCGAGACCTGCACCACTTCAAAGCACGGATCGATCGCCTATACGGCGTTAGTCATCGGCCCAGCTATACTCGAGCAGAGCTTTCGGCTTTCCTCGAAGAGCTGCCGGCGAAGATCGTAGCTCGCGTAAGCTACGATCCCGGCGGCTCAGGAGACGAGGGTGAGGATATTGAAGACCGCGTCGAGTTCGTGGAAACCTACGCCGAGTTAGCAGCGGACTTGCCGAGCTACGCGGCGATTCGCAAAGAGGCGGCTCGGCTTATACATCGCTTGCGGTCAATCGGCTTCGCCTATCCCACGCAGGAGCTGATTGCGCTGACGGCTGCCTCATCCACGGGATCCCGTGCTGCCGGAGGATCGCCATGAAACCCCATGCCGGTCAGCCGATCCGTCACGCGGGCATGCCCATTCAGCATGCGAAAGCGGCCATCCTGCTCTTCCACGACCGTGCATCCAGCGCTGAAGACATCATCGATCTGTGGGAGGAGTTCGACAACCCGGAGGTTGCCTATCTGGCGCCGGAAGCGGCGGGTAAGTCCTGGTTTCCGAAGAACTGCCTTTCGGCGTATGCGGAAAATGAGCCGCAGCTGTCGTCGGGCATGTGGGTTATCACCAAGCTTCTCGAAGCTCTCGACGATTCGGGCATCCCTCCGGAGCGGGTCATGCTTGCCGGCTTCAGCCAGGGCGCCTGCCTCGTCAGCGAGTTCGCCGCGCGCAATACGCGCCGGTACGGTGGGATCGCCGCCTTCTCCGGCGGCTTGCTGGGGCCTGAAGGGCGATTGCGCCGCTATCGCGGGTCCTTGGCGGGGACGCCGGTGTTCCTCGGGTGTAGCGACATTGACTTTCATGTTCCCAAAACCCGCATCCGCGAGACCGCGGAAGTCTTCCGTGAGTTGAAGGCAAGGGTTACGGAACAAATCTACCCGGGAATGCC
>CAYFQV010000001.1:21197-44893 GCA_964345195.1 uncultured Spirochaetaceae bacterium | reverse complement strand
CGGAGCACGATCTCCACGGTGAAAACGACGGCCGCCAGGATCACGAGGATCGGCCAGACCGCCCGCGGCTCACTGCCGGGTGTTTGCATGCGCGCTAGATTCTCATGTGGGAACGCCCCGCTCCCGAGCGAGACCGCAATGCCGTCACCGAGCGTGGCCAACTCCCGGAGCTCGGCCGGCTTGGATTCGAGCTCTGCGTACTCCCGAGCGTAGGGTACGGCCAGCGGGACAATGGAGGGACCAATTCGGGATGATCCGTCCGCCTGCTCGCGAGATCCCACCACCGTGAGAATGTGAATCCCCGTCTCGGCAAGCTCCACGGTTCCGGCGTAGCGACCGGGGGCGACCTGCTCCAGCTCTACACGCCCGTCGCTGCCGTCGGGACGTGCGAGGGCCGCGGTCATATCCGCTCCATCGATATATCTGGCCCCATCCTCGGTAACGTCGACGGTGATGAAGCCTCGGTTGCCGCGTCGCTCCACGGATGCGCTGATCTCACCGAGATCCGCCGGGCGTTGAACCCATTCGACGAGTTGGCCGGCGAATCGTGGTAGCAGATCCCAGTCCGCCCACCCAGGGCCCCAGCGGCCGTCGATGCTGGAGGTGAACGCAGCGGCACGGCCCAGACCGTACTGCCACGTGGCAAGGAGTGGATGCCCCTGTGAGGCATCCATCAGCTGCCGGGCGCTGCTCTTTGGGTAGGTCATTACGAAGCCGTCGAGGGCGGGTAAGCGATCTCGCGGCAGACCCGCCAAGAGCGGATGCGTGCCGTCCGCCGTCGGAAAGAAGGTTTCCTCGACGACTACATTCCGCGCCACGATGCTGGTCTCCTGTGTGAAGATCCGCGGTACGCCGGAGCTGTCATCAGTGTGGTAGTACCGGCCGCCTCCCTCCCCGGCGATCATCTCCATTAGTCGCTTGTTCGCGTCCGTCCCGATCGACACTGTGGAGACACTTACACCGTCATCCGCGAGCTGCCGGGAAAGCTGCTTGAAGTCGGCATCCCTGCTCAATCCGTCCGACAAAATGATGACGTGCTTGGTCGAGGCGTCTATGTCTTGCAGCACCTGCCGCGCTTCTTCCATGGCGGTCGCCAAAACGGTGCCGCCTCCACTGCGCAGGCGCGCCACGTCCCGGGCAATGCGCTCTTGCTCGGCGACTCTCGTCAGCGGAACCGTGCGTTCGACTCCGGCGTCGAAGGAAAGCATTCCAACCAAGTGGTAGGGATTCATAATCTCCACCGAGGAGAGCACCGCCTCCTTCACAACGTCAAGCTTCGCGACCGCGGTTCCGGGGGAGGTTTCCATGCTGCCGGACTTGTCGACCAAGAAGAGCATGGCCAGCGTGGGAACGCGTACGGTGGAGGTGACGTCCATGCTCACCGGCATGAGCTGCTCGACCGGAGTTTGGAAGTAAGCTCCGGCACCGAACGACGAGGGGCCACCGAGCATGATCACGCCGCCTCCGGTCTGTCGGACATAGCGCTCGAGCTCGTTCATGCGCGATAGGGAGAAGCGGGCGGCCGGGACGTTATCGAGTACTACGGCCTCGAATGCGGAGAGCTCGGTGAGGGTTGCGGTCAACTCAGTCGGCGTTCTGCCGACAACGCGCAGGTCTTGCACCTTCAGAGCCTTCTCCACCGGCCGGGGCTCATTGCTCTCTCGCAAATAGAGTACGCGACCTCCGCTACCGACACGGGTGGCGGCGGTGGCAGTGTTGTTTTCCGGATAGACGTCGGCGTCTCGTTCGAGCACGGCGCGGTAGCCGACAATACCCTCGGTGTCGGAACTGTCGCGATAGCGAAAGACGTTGCGTCCGCTGCTCAGCTCAATCCGGTCATCTCCCACGGATTCTCCGTCGCGGAACAGGCTGAGATGCGCCTCACCGGCGCTCTCGCTCTGCGTCACCACCGTGATTTCAAAAACATTGCCCGGCTCGACCTGCCTGGGAACCCGGAGCTCGGCAATACGGGTTTCGTCATTGGCGGGGTCCACTATATACACCGTCGAAACGCGCAGGCCGCGCGCTCGCGCCTCCGCCACGGCCGCCCGAGCGTTGCCGGTCGTCTCGATACCGTCGGAGATGAGTACTAGACGGCGATCACCGGAGTTCGGGAACTCCGCCGCGGCGTGCTCAATAGCGCCCGCAATATCGCTGGCGCCGCCAAGGCCCTCGTCGCGCGCGGAGTCGGCCATGTTTTGCAGTCGGCCGGTGATACGGGCCGGTCGAGCGTCCGGCGCAACGATCACGCGTGAGGTCGAGCCGAAGATTACGGCGCCCGCGCTGTCCGGCGCCTCTATGTCGTCGACGCTCTCCGTGACGAAGTCGATCGCGGCGGCGGAGGCGGCCGAAGAAACGCTGTCGGAGACATCTATCACGTAGACGGTGTGGACGCCGGGATCGCTGCCGCCGATCATCGGGCCTGCCAGTGCCAGGATCAACAGCATGACGGATATTGCACGAAGCAGTGCCGATGCACTGCGGTATGGAGAGCCCTTCCAGAGCAGTGTTACGCCCGCGGCAACGACCAGCAGTAACGCAGGAATAAGCGCCCAGGGATGCAGGAATGCGATATTCATGTCCGAATCCCTCTTCTGTCCCCTTTGCGAGAGCTCCACAGCAGGGAATCGAGGAGCACCAGTAAGGCCGCAATGAGGAGGGCTATACGCCGCAGCTCTCGCCCGCTTCCCGAACTCTCGGCGGCCGGCTCCCGCGCCGTCGACTCCGTCTGAAAACGGGGTCGCAGATCGGTTTCGCCGACGTTCGTGAGATTCGCCGCGAAGCGCCTCTCCCGCTCCCCGTCACGTACCGTATAGACGCCGGCTTGCTCGGTTTGATTGAAAGGAGTGGTCAGCGTATCCGATTGAATCCGAAAGACTTCCCCCATCGGTTGGCGGACCTCGATTTCTCGCCCCGGCACCGTCTGAAGGGCAATGGTCGTGCCCGCCGCTATGTGGCGTCCCGTGCCCGCTTCCGAGCTGGGCGTAGGCAATGAACTGCGCGCCTCCGGAAACAGCCAGTCGAGAGAGCGCCGCATGAGGATGGGAAACCCCGGGTTGAGTGGGATATTGCTTCGTTCGAGGTCGAAGCCGAACCCGACAATTCGCACGGCGGAGCCCTCAGCGGCGTATCCGAGCACGTGTGGGCCGCGCTCGAGGATCGGAGTGACCCCCTCGCCGATCAGGTAGGGTTGCGCGGCCCGCAGGAAGGCTCCAGTCATGTCCATGCCGCGCGTCACCGGATGTGTATCCGACCAAGCCATGTCGCCGATGTTCTCGATGAAGCCGGCAGGCCGTGTCGCAACACCGGCGACGGTACCGCGGATCGCCAATACACGTCCTTCGACGATCGGCACATTCTCCTGTCGGTCGAGCACTATCACATCCGCCGCAATGCTGCTGGGGGCGTACCGGGGATAGCGGGTCAGCTGTACACGTGGATGGACCGCCAGCGCGCTTTCAAGAAAGTGGTTACCCTCGCTGATGAGGGCTACTCGGATGTCCGCCTCCGGGGACAAGACGGCGAAGGCGCGATTGTCCCGTGAGAGGGCGTCGTTTCCGTCGAGCGCGGCTTCATCGATCTCCAGTCGAAGCGTAGCGGTCTCCACGTCGCGAAGGGTGAGCGACAGAGATGCGCCGGCGCCTGCTGAAGCAAGCAGCTCTTCCTCCGCCGCGAGGCTCCCGTCAATGCTGAGGCGCAGCGTTCCTTGAAAGCGTCGTTCCGAGCGGTTCTCCACCCGGCCGAAGAGCTGAAACGCGCTGTCGTCCGGTGTGCGACGAATACGAAAAGCGCTTATCCCGACATTCGGAGCCGCTACGCCCACCTGATGAACCCGGTGACGTTTCGGATCGTAGACCCCTCCGGCGTCGTCGAAAGCCGTATCACTCACCATGTGGATCTCGGCCGTGCTACGGCCTCCCGCCACCGTGTTTGCAAGGCGAAGTGCCGCTTCCACCCCGGTCCCTTCGTCTCCCGGGCTCAGGCTCTCGACCGCGTCCACCATCCGCGGGTCGTCCGGCCCGGACTGCACGACTATGCGCGGCTGTGCGCCCATGCGGATCAGCGTGACCCGCGCGTTCGCCGGTGCGTCTTGCAGCAGGCGCCGTGTCCGCGAGCGTGCTCGCTCCATACGGTTTCCCTCGGCATCGACCGCATCCATGCTTGCGCTTGCATCGACAATGATGATCTGTTCTTGCGTTCCGGTGCTTGTCGCAGCCGGAATGGTCGGTTGAGCCAGCGCGATGGCCGCGAAGAAAAGGGCGAGTACTTGGAGTATGAGATGGCGATTGAGAGCCCGTCGCAGCCAGAAGCGAGTGCGCCGAGCCGGTGCGAGGCGTCGCCACACGATCAGGGACGACACCGGTTCCACGCGGCGCCGTTGAAGCAGCAGGTGAGCGAGGACAATAACGGGTACGAGCGCGAGGAGCCAAAGGCCGAAGGGATTCGTGATCATCACGC
The DNA here is from genome assembly GCA_964345195.1 of uncultured Spirochaetaceae bacterium. Lineage (GTDB taxonomy): Bacteria > Spirochaetota > Spirochaetia > DSM-27196 > PWMO01 > CAYFQV01. The sequence goes on along the minus strand of CAYFQV010000001.1, from coordinate 40,435 downwards.
CTTGTACCTCCGCCCGGTGTGCGTCGCCAGGCGCTCTCGGGGCTCGATGAAGCGCAGCATGAGCTCCTCGATGGGTGTATCAACAGGGGCGTTGACGTACTGTCCACCGTATCCCTCGATCATTTCGCGAGTCTCGTGGATGAAGCGCCCGAACGCTTCCGCGTACGCCTTGGCGGTGCCGCGGTCTACGGTGATTTCATAGCGCTCCTGAGTTTCTTGGTCGATGAAGGTTACGGGGCCGCGCGGTGAGGGCTGCGACTCTTCGCCGCTGTACACGTGAAAGAAGGCCGCGTCGGCGTTGCGCAGGGCGAGCGCGCGCAAGCCCGCCTCGAGTCCCGCATTGTCGAAGAAATCCGTCACGAAGACGACCAAGGCACCGCGGCGGATGCGCTCCGCCACCCCGAAGGCGCAGGAGCCGATATCGGTTTTGCCCCCGGTTTCGAGCCGAGAGAGATAGGCCAGCAACTCAAAGGGAATGGTTCCGCGGCTGCTTTGCACGAAGCGATCGGTCAAGGCGTCCGCGAAGGGGACCAGTGTGAGTCGATCAAGCTGCTTGCTTGCAAGGAAGCCGCATGCGGCGGCGAGCCGGCGCGCCACGGCGAACTTCTCGGCGTCGAGGCCCATCGACCGGCTGGTGTCGAGAAGAATGTACACGTCCTGGCTTCGTTCGGCTTGAAAGCGTCGCACAAACAGACGTTTCAGCCGGCGGTAGGCGTTCCAGTCTACCGACCGCAGATCATCTCCCGCTTCGTAGGGGCGCAACTCGGAAAACTCCAGGCTTGCGCCGTGGCGTCGGCTTAGATGTGTACCCGGGGTGGGATTGTGTGGAGAGCGTGTCGGTGGAATGCTCATCCCCTCGAGTAGCCTGAGGAACTCCGGAGAGAAGATGCGGGGATCAATGCCGTGTGCCATGTCCTCGGGTCACGCCCCCTTGGCGGGCACGGCATCGAGGATCTCCTCGATCAACACATCGCTGTCCAGGCCCTCGGCTTCGCCGCGGAAGTTGAGTATGAGACGATGCCGAAGCGCCGGATGCGCGGCCCGTCGGATATCATCCGGGGCTACGTGGAGGCGACCGGCCAACAGGGCGAAGACTTTTCCGCCGAGCACCAGGGACTGAGCACCGCGAGGGCTCGCGCCGTAGCGAACGAAGGAACGGATCCGCTCGGGGGCGCCCTCACCATCCGGATGAGTGGCGAAGACCAGATGGACGGCGTAGCGTTTCATCTCCTCCGATACTTCGATTGATCGGACGAACTGCTGCATGGCAATGATGTCGGCTCCGGAGAGTTGTCGGCTGATTTCCGGCTCACCGCTTCCGGTGGTGCGATTGAGGATCTTCATCATCTCGGCGGTATCAGGGTAGGTGACATGTAGCTTGAAGAAGAAGCGGTCGAGCTGCGCTTCCGGGAGGGGATAGGTGCCTTCCAGCTCGAGAGGGTTCTGAGTAGCGAGGACGATGAAGGGCGGATTCAGGTCGTAGCTTGTCCCACCGATCGTTACGTGTTGTTCCTGCATTGCCTCGAGAAGCGCCGACTGCGTCTTCGGGGTGGCGCGGTTGATCTCATCCGCGAGGAGAATCTGCGTGAAGATCGGTCCGCGCTGGAAGGTGATCGTTTGGTTGCCGAGCTCGTCCTGGACCAGGGTGTTGGTTCCGAGGATGTCCGCGGGCATGAGGTCCGGGGTGAACTGTACCCGCGTAGCCTGCAGATCCATGGTCTCACCGAAGGCCCTTATCAACAACGTCTTTCCCAAACCGGGCACTCCCTCGAGGAGCGCATGGCCTCCGGACAGAAGGCAGGCGAAAACCTCCTCGATCAGCTCTCGGTGCCCGACAATGAGCCTACTAATCTCCCTCTCCGCTCTTCGCAGCTTCTCGAGATAGCTCGAGGCGTGCTCCTCGGCCTGTTCGGCGGCTTGTTCCATGCTTGTACGTTCGTCCACCGGTCTATCTCCCTTGTCCACTATCGCTCGGCTCGGTCGCAGCGTTTGCAATGCGCAAGAAGTAGTCCCGAACATAGCCTCTCAGCTCTGTCGGTACGCTGCTTCTATTGACGGCTGTTTCCACCTGCTGTTGCAAGCTGGGATTAACCTGGCGCTCTTGAATCTCCGTCCGCGCTTGCCCCGGGGTTTCACGGCTGAAGAGCTCGGTAAAGGAGCTGTTCTCCGCGTTCGACGGGAGCTCTCGCATGCGCCGGACGACGTCGCTCAAGCGCGGACCGGGCTCGTCAGCGAGGTCCGGCGCGTCGCCGATTCCCGGCGTTCTGCTGCCGCCCTCGGCGTTGGAAGAGCCTTCATCACCGCCTCCCTGGCCTGCTTCGCCTTCTTCGCCGCCGCGTCCCCGGGCAAACGCAGCGTCACCGGGGCCACTTCCGGGCTCCTCGTTTTCCTGAGCCTCCGCGCTCCGTTGACCGGCGTCGTTCCCTGTGTCTCCATCCTCGGTTCCGGGTCTGCGTCGCAGCTGTTCGGAAAGGCCGCGCAGTTGTTCCTGTGCACTCTCCAACTCCCGACCCAACTCCGATAGGGATTCGCCGGCCCTCGTTTCGGATGAAGCTTGCTCGCCTTCGCTTAGCCCGTCGCCGTCGCCGTCACTGTCACCGGGGCCGTCTGCCGCCGTTTCGCCGTCTTGGGCGTTCCCGTCGCTGCCGTCGGATCCGCCTCGGCGCGCCGGCGGAAGATCCAAGCCGTCACCAAAGCCCTCCTCGACGCGTCTTGCTCGAAGCGAGCCGCTCGCGTCCGCCTCACCCTCCGTGGAGCCGTTAGCGCTCCCGGCGCCGGCAAGCAGATCACCGGCGCTGAGATTGCGCATGTGATCCTCGAGCTTCGGCAGAACTTCGCGAAGGCGCTCTTCGATTTCCTTTCGCTCCGGACGTTTTTCCAGGGTGTCACTGAGGGCGTCCAACTGCTGGGCCAGACGCGCACCCTCTTCGTCGTCGAGGGCTTCGGATCTGCGGGCGATCGCATCCGACCGATTGCGCAATTCCTCAACGTATCCGGCCCACGGATTCGGCGCTTCGGATCGGTCCAGTCCTTGAGCCGCCAGCACGATTACCAAACTCGCCAAGGCGCCGAGTGGCAGCAGAAAGAGGCGGCGGGGCGTTCCCACGGGATAGACCGTCTCGGCGCGGATGAACTGAATGTGTCGGTGGCCCTTGTGAAGAATCGCGCTGCGAATAGTGGAACCGCCGCCATGAGAGTCGGGGGCGGCCGCTCCCTCGTTGGAGGCCCGGTGAATCTCGTAGGCGGTGGGCAGGAGGTGGTGATAGCCGTAGGCTTCGTCGGCGTCGCGGAAAACCCGTTGTCCCGAGCCGTCTTCTCGACTCGCGCGCCATATGGCCGCCGCCACGGCAGCAGCGCTCGGTGCGGCCGCAATCACTAGGCCGGGGAGCTGCAGCGACGTGAAGCTTACCAGGGCCAGAGCAGCGGCGCTCAGCAGGAGTGCGTAGGCCTCGTAGGACACGAAGGCGTGGATGAAAGCGTTGCGGCGTAGATGCCGGGAAAGATAGCGGGCTACTTCGGCAAAGGTTCTTGGGGGAGTATCCATGCGTGTCATTTTGCGGCCTCGGTTCTCCTCCGCGCCGTCTGCGCAGAGAGTACTAACAGCAGCGTCAGGAATCCAGCGAAAGCGGCATGGTACAGGGCGCTCACCAGCGGATGAAAGCTCGGCAGCTCCACGAAGAAGATGCTACCCACTCCAATTCTAGTTGCCCCTGCTGCGTTTGTCATGCCGACTACGGGGTTGGCGTCCGGGAGCCAGTACGCCGACGCGTAGAAGCTTATGGTGACGCCAATCCACATAATCCCATATTGCAGGGACCGGCTTCGCGTCGGCAGCTGTGCCAGGAGACCGAGTGGACGGAAAGCGAGCGCCGTCGTTGTAATGACCAACATCATCGAAAGCGTCTCGGTCACGGATGCTCGAGAGACCGAGGCGGAGATGATGACGGTCGGTGCCGTGGCGGCACTGAGCGCGAGCACGCCCACGAGCTCGGCGAGTATACGCCGCATCGTGCCGCCGTGACCTGGCTCGCGGGGTGATCGGCTCAGAATCCCGAGATAGACACTTCCGAGAGCCACGGCCAGGGGCAGAACGAAGGCGGTGAACTCGTAGAGAATCGGTACGTTCCCGTATCGGAAATAGGAGATATAGTTCGAGGCCGGCCAGAGAATAACGACGAAGACGGCGAAGAAGATCGTGAGGTGTAGCAGGAACCCGACGGCACGGCCGGTTTCCGCTCCCCAGTACGCGGTATCCGCGGTCTCCGGGACCGCGGGGTATGAAGCTTCTCGGGTTTTCCGCGTGTATCCGTCCTGCATATCCCTAGCCCTCAGTCGCTTTCACTTTGATCGAGCGGAATGCGCAGCTCCACCACCGCAACGCTATGCTCGGTATCGAATACGGGGTCCGCCCCACTTGTCTGAGCAATCCGCCCGGTTATGACCATGAGAATCGCCTCACTCCGCGCGGCGCCGCCTGTCGGGCCGAGCGCCGCCTGACGCTGCTCGAGCACCTGCCGTCGACGCTCAGGCACGGTGGACCAGTCAAGCGCTTGTGCAGCGTCGTAGCTGCGGCGCACCACCTGATTGCTGCTAAGGCTGCCGATGTCGTAGATACGCTCGCTGAAGATCAGGTATACGTTTTCCGCCGGATAGCTGCTGTCGTTCGCAAGGGCTAACTCGCCCCCCTCCGCGCCTCCTCGATGCGCCACTCGAAGCGGCGTCCATATCCGATCGGTGAGAAAGTAATGGCGTTCCCGCCATCGCGAAAGGGTGGCGCGGATCACGCGCTCCTCCCGCTCAATGTTGACGAGCGCTTCACCACCCTCCACCGGCACAACTAGGCTTCCTCTCGGCGGATAGAGTGCAAAGCTGTATCCCTTCGCCGCAAGCGCCATGACGTCCCGGTTCAGGCTTACCACCGGATCACCGGCCTTCCCGGTGATGCGTTGAATCTCAACGAGCGCGTTGCGCGGAGGTGGATTCGCCAGGAAGAGGACCAGGTAGAACGCGGCTCCCACCAGCAGCGGCACCACTACCAGCGCCGGGATCAGCTTTCGGTTGCCACTCGCCAGGTTGCGCGTGACGGCGCCAAAGGATGCAATGTAGGCAAGCAGAGCCACGGCAATGAGCCAACGGGAGGGGTAGCTGTACACCGGGCCGTCGAGAAGCTCCCGATTTATTGGATCGGAGAAGGGTGCGCGCTCGGAGAGCACCGGAATGTCGGGACGAGGCTCCCGCCCCGACCGGGCGCGTGCGAGACTCCGCATGGTACGGTAAGCGGCGGGGGTCGTGTCGTCGCCCTCGGAGAGCGCTTGGTCGCCGAGCTCCCGTTCATCCTGCGCTAATCGGTATATGGCTCCGGTTCCCAGTCGCCGCAGCAATACATCTCCGGCTGCTTCGGCGGAGACTCCGGAGTCCCACAGGCGACGCGCCCGGTCGGTCCGAGGCACACCTGCCTCGGGCTCGGTCATGATCAGGTAGCCGCCCCGGGCGATCCAGTCTTCAATAGCGCGCCACTGAGGAGCCGTGAGCCTATGCAAGGGCGCGGAGCCGAGGAATAGAAGGTCCACTGCGTGGTATCCGGCCCAATGCTCGGGCAGGAACTCTAAAAGCGGGTAGGCAACGTTTACGGGTGTGGAGCTGCGAAACTGGATGCCCCCTTCCTTACTGTCTTCCTCCCGCTCTTTTCCCCCCGGCTCCGGGGAACTCGCGAGAAGCCCCTCCAGGACCCGCCGCCGCGACAGGCTTACGACGAGCGCCTCCGGCGCCGTTCGCGCGTTCGCATCGATCTCTTCTTCGTGGATTATGCGGCCCTCATGGCGGATGGACACCTGAATCGGCAGGGCGGGTGATCCAATGGGAAGGAGAAAGCGCAGGAGCTTTCCGCCCCCCTTGGCGACATGCAGCTCCCGGCGGATCTCATAGGGGTGACGGATTTCCGAGGTGCGGCGGCCTTGAACACTACGAAGGCGAATGTCCCCGTGGACGGCGTCGCCCAGGTTACTGAGTCGCACGACCACCGGGTTCCAGCGCCCGGGCTTTCCAATGCCGTCGAAGCCGTAGGTAATCGATGTTCGCAGGTCCATGTCCTGCTCCACGGCTTCACCGGTGTTACTCGGCTCTTCACCTTGGGCGTGCGCCCGCGTCACACCGCCGACGAAAAGCGTCGTGAGGAGGATACAAGCAAGAATGCGCAAGCGAGCAGGGATCATTGCTCGCTGTGAGATTCCGGTATCACGCCCCGATTCTCCAGGCGCGCCGTGAGCTGTTCGTAGGTCATGCCCGCCTGTCGAACGAGATCGTAGGCGTAGCTCGTGTCACGAGGCAGGCCGGGAACTATCTTGAAGGTTCGTCGTGCTCCTTCTCCATTCGTTTCGATTTTTGCGGTCAAAGTGGAAAACGGACCAAGACGGTCGGCGCTGCGGGCCATGTCCAGAAGATGCGTCGCGACGAGGCAGCGGGTGCCGACCTTGCCGAGCGCTTTCAGCACCTCTTCTCCGAATGCGATCGCCTCCGTGGGGTTTGTGCTGGCGAAGGATTCATTCAATAGGACGATGCTATCGGCCGACAACTGGTCGAATATGCGCGAGAGTCGCGCGATCTCCTCCCCGAAGCGGCCGAGCTCGGTCGCGCTGTGCTCGCGCTGTGGGAAGTGTGTCGCCAGGTAGTCGACGGGGCTGACCCGGGCCGACCGCGCCGCTACGAATAGCCCTGCCTGAGCGAGCACCTGAAGCTGGCCGACCGCCTGAAGGTAGGTGGTCTTCCCGCCGCGGTTCGGGCCGGTGATGATGGCGCCGATCGTCGCATCTCCAATGGAGATGTCGTTGGTGACCACCTGCTCGCCATTGCCGTCTCCAGCCGGGGCCTCGGGAGTTGATGCGCCCTTCGTTTCCATGCCCGGGTGTCTGCGAATGGCAAGCGCGAGATTGTAGACCTCCTCCGCCGCCAGTCGCCGTGCCGAGACGGGCTCTATTTCGGGTATGCCGGCGGGTAAGCCGCCGTCTCGTAAGCGATCGGCCAGATCGGCAGCGCCGAGGAAGAACTCGAGCTGATCGGGCAGCTCTTGGAGAAACTGCGTTTCTATGCCGAGAAAGCTCTCAACCTTGGTCAATACGCGCTTGGCGGTGGCGCGCATGATGCCCTCGAGATCCTGAAATAGCGGACTCAAGGGCATCTTCTCGCCCGATAGGCCCGATCGCTCGTCCCCGGACCCCACAGTCTTATGCAGCGGCGTGGCAATGCCGCGGCTGTCTCCTGGGCTTTCGTCTCGGCCCGGAGCAGCGTTCTCGCCGCTCTGTTGTCCCTTCCGCTCCTTGCCGCGCAGACTCCGAAAGAATCCGGTAAGAAGTCCGTACTCGACGAATGGCCGTTCATGAACCGACACGAGCTTCGCCTCGATGGGGCGTAGTCGCTCGTCGAGATTAATGCCGATGGTTACGCTTCTGCGCTTGCGAAGCCCCGCTTTGAGGGGAGGAAGCTCGGTACGCAGCGCTTCGACGGGCTCGCTCGAACGCTGAGCAGCTACAGCGTGAAACAAGGCCGAGAGTGCTTGCACGTCTCCAGGCGGTTGCGCACTCTCGAACGCCTCAAACAGACCGTCCAGACACTCGAGATAGAGATCCAGCTCCCCAATGCGCCATATGGCCCCAAGAAACGGCGAGTCCGCGGCTCGGTGAGAATGACTGAAGACCGTTAGCTCGCGGATTTTCGGAATAATGTCCCGAAGTCGTGCTCGAAGCTCGGGATGCTCCCAGAGGAAGCGGAAGGTCTCCTGCCGATACTGCACGGTCTCCGGATCCACCGGTAGCTGCGTCAAGCTGCGCTCTACAAGCCGTCGGGCTTGCGGCGAGACGGTGAACGAGTCCACAATCCTGGATATGTCGAGATCCTGAACCGCGTCGTCGGACAGGCGCCGACTCTCCTCGACGCCGGGGATCCCCGGCCCGGGCTTCTTATGCGGTGTGAGCAGGCTCGAAACGCTTTTGTTCAACACGCCCTACGGTACTATGCGGACAACGCCGCGTCAAAAGGTACCGTGTCGTAGTCGGCGCTCCGTCCTTGAGCTAGAATGTATTTAATGATATGAAAAATAGAATTGACACGGAAGGGCACCGTGCTGATACTTGCCGATGACTAAAAAGGATGAGGAGGACGGTAGATGGCTGCGTATACACATGACATCTTGATTATCGGTGGTGGTGCAGGCGGCTTGGTCGCGGCCGTGGGCTGTGCCCAACTCGGATTGAAGACCGCCATCATTGACAAGGAACGCCTGGGTGGCGACTGCCTCTACTATGGATGCGTGCCGAGCAAGACCCTCCTCAAGGCCGCGACGGTATATCACCAGGCGCGGAACTTCTCGAAGTACGGTTTGCCGGCGGCCACGCTGCCGGAGGTCGACATGGCCGCGGTCACCGCGCATGTACAGAGCGTGATCAGCGGCATTGCACAGCACGACGCTCCCGAGCGCTTCGAGAAGATGGGCATAGATGTCTACTTTGGAAACGCTCGCTTCGTATCTCCGCATGAAGTGGCGATCGACGGCGGGTCGAAGCTGTCGGCGCGATCCATGGTGATCTCAACCGGGAGCAGCCCGCGCAGCCTGCCCATCCCCGGTTTGGCGGACACCGGGTACATTACCAACCTCGACATCTTTTCCCTGCAGCAGCGGCCGAAGCGGCTCGTTGTGATCGGTGCGGGACCAATCGGAATAGAGATGACGCAGGCCTTCCTCCGGCTGGGAAGCAGTGTAAGCACCGTGGACGTAGCGCCACGGATTCTGACCAAGGATGATGCCGACATGACCCAGCTGGTGCACGACGGCATCCTCGCTGAGGGCGGGGATCTGCGCCTCGGTGCTTCCATCAAGCGAGTCGAGGCCGATAGAGGCGAGAAGCGGGTCGTACTCGAAGGTCCGGACGGCGAAGAGGTGATAAAGGGAGACGAGATTCTGCTTGCCGCGGGCCGCAAGGGCAACGTTGACGGGCTCGAGCTCGAGAAAGCGGGCGTTGAAGTGGAGCGCGGCTTTATCAAGACCGACTCCAAGTTACGGACTTCGCAGCGCCACATTCTCGGGGTGGGCGACGTGAATGGGCACTACCTCTTCACGCACATTGCGAGCGCGGAGGGCTCGGTCGCGGTGCGGCGCCTGGGCTTGCGAATCGGCGGTAGTATGAACTATCGCAGCGTGCCCTGGGTGACCTACACCGATCCGGAAGTGGCGTCTATCGGGTATAACGAGCAGTCGGCGCAGGAGGCGGGAATCCCCTACAACGTGATCCGCCAGGATATGGATTCGAACGACCGGGCCAACGCCGAGGTGGAGCCCCGTGGAACCATGAAAATTCTGATCGATAAGAAGGAGCGCGTCATTGGCACCCAGATCACCGCGCTCCATGCGTCGGACCTACTCTTGCCGTCGCTCTTCGCGGTAAGCGAAAGCTGGAAGGTAAGCGCGCTCATGAAGCCGATCTTCCCATATCCCACGCTGGGCGAGATTCACAAGAAGGGGGTCTCCGGCTACATGGCGCCGAAGCTGTTTAACCAACGAGTGCGCCGAATCCTGCGCTTCCTCCACCGTTACCGCGGCGAGGTTCCGACGGAAGGAGAGTACAGTGGCTAAATCGAACTCAAAAGGCTCGATACTAAAGCTTGTCGCGCTCGTTGCAGCGGCGGTCCTGCTGCTGGTGCTCGGGGCCTATTTCGAAGTTCCCAAGTATTTGCGACAGGCGCTCGATTGGATCGATGGTATCGGTGCGATCGGTCCGATTGTGTTTATCCTGCTGTATATCTTCGTCACCGTACTCTTCGTGCCGGGCTCAATCCTAACCCTCGGCGCCGGAGCCGTATTCGGCGTGGTCTGGGGTACAATCTACGTCTCAATCGGTTCTACCCTCGGGGCGACGGCGGCCTTCATTGTTGGGCGCTATTTCATGCGAGACTGGGTTTCCCGGCAGATCGGCAAGAGTGAGCGCTTCTCTGCCGTGGATGAGGCGATCGGCAACGAAGGCGGGAAGATCATCTTCCTGTTACGGCTGAGCCCGGTCTTTCCCTACAACTTGTCGAACTACATTTACTCTTTGACGAAGGTCAACATTGGCGCGTACATGCTCGCTTCCTGGGCGGGGATGCTTCCCGGGACCGTGATGTACGTCTACGTTGGGTCCTTGATCGAGAGTTTGGCCGCCCTCGGTGCGGATGAGCGCGCCCGAACTACCGGAGAATGGATCCTCTACGCTGTCGGTCTCGTCGCAACGGTCGCTGTGACTATCTACGTGACCCGAGTGGCGCGGCGTGCCATCCAACAAAAGGTTGGTGCGGAAAGCGACAATGATCCGGCCGGCAGCGAGTCCGTCGAAGATTCGGACGCATCCCGTAGCGGATGAGCCGCCTACTTGTCACCGGTGGGAGCGCCGGAATCGGGTTTGCCGCCGCTCGGCTGTGTGCCGCTGCAGGGGATCGTGTGATCACCCTCGGGACGAGACCGCCGCGAGCCGGCGGCGAGCTCGAAGGCGTGCTGTACCGGCGGTTCGACTTGAGCCGCGCAGTGGGGGTGGAAGGCGGCGCAGTCGACTCACGCGAGCTTATCAATGATTTTCTGGGCCATGAGGATGCTTCCTGGGCGATACTGCTGCATTGTGCCGGGCGTGGGCGCGTTGCGACTCTCGGCACCTCGCCGGTCGACGATACCCTATCGGTTTTGGAAGTGAACCTGTGGGCGCCGATCGCTCTCACGCACTACGTGGCGCACCGGCATAGCCACGCGCAAACAGACACGCCCGTCGGACACCTCTACGTTTCATCGCTTATGGCCACATTCCCCTGTACTCGCTTCGCCTCCTACGGCGCATCGAAGCGTGGGCTGGAATCCTTCGCCTGGAATCTGCGAAGAGAGCGTTTGCCGGGACGCCGGCAAGTCGACCGCCGTGTAGGCTCCGTAGCGGTGCTGCGACCGGGCAGTACCCGGACGGAGATGCAGTATCGGAGCGGACTTCGAGGCCCCGACGAGGCGCTTCACGGCGCCTCCCCCGAGCAGGTGGCGAAACGCGTGTGCCGACTCCTGCGTCGGATGCGCGCACGGCCGGGGCGATCGCCCGCGCCCCGTACGGCCGGTGTCGTGAATGCGCTTATCCGGCGACTCGGCGCCCCGGTGACTGCGCTTGGTCGTGTGAGGGCGCGTGGGAGCCTCCGGCGAACTGCGGCTTTCACGGGCTGGGAAGGGAAGCGCGTTGTTGTGACCGGAGCGGCGAGCGGAATCGGGCGCGAGCTGCTTGCCGGACTGCGAGACGCCGGTGCGGAGGTGATCGGAGTAGATCGTGCGGCACCTGCGGAGATCTCGGTAGATCTTCAGGATCGCGGGCAAGTGGAGGCGCTGGCTCGAGAGATCGGGGCGGCGGGCGGGATAGACGCCCTTGTACACTCGGCGGGGCTGAGCGCGGTCGGGCAGTTTGCGGATATTCCTTTGCGGGCCCACCGGCAGGTGTTCGACGTGAACCTCCGAGCTCCCGTCCTGCTGACGGAGCTCCTCTTGGCACATGACCGAGGTGATACGTCTCGGGGGGGGATCGGTGCGTTTCGACCCGGTGCATCCATTGTTTTCGTGAGCAGTCTCGGCGTGCGAGTCGGATATCCCGGAGCCGCGGTCTACGCCGCCACCAAGGCGGGACTTGTCGGCTATGCCGAGGGGATTCGCAAGGAGTGCGCGGCCGCGCAGGTACACGTGAGCATCGTCATGCCTGGGCCGGTCCGGACGGCCCATGCCCGCCGCTATAGCCCCGCGGGTAGCCCGGAGGAGCGTCGGACGAAACCGGACACGGTAGCCGCGGCGATTCAACGTGGGATGGAGAAACGGTGGGGGGTGACGATTCCCGGAGTCTCCGCACGGCTATTCGGCCTGTTCGGAAGCGCCATGCCGGGACTTACGGCGCTGCTGCTCCGACGGGCGCTGCTTGACCGTATCAAGGACCCGCTCCTGCCGCCCGAGTCTCAGGGCTCATTCAAAGACCAATCGTAGTCGTATTTCACGCTCCCGTCGTATCCCGCAAGCGCGTTTCGAACGGCACCCTCGGCGTACTGCAGCAGGTGCGATCGCACACCTTCCCAACTGTCCCCGAAGTCGGCCATGAACCAGTTATAGATACTCGAGGCTTTCAGGGGATCCCCTTCTATGTTTACTCCCCGGGGATGATTGATGAATGATTCGGCGCCGGCTTCCGCGAGCTTCTGATAGTTGTCGGCGGTGAACGGCTCCGGTGGAAGGTTCGGACAGCCTATACTCGCGCAGTTTACCGCGTAGTGAACAAGGGGATCTTCGTAGATTGGGCGCAGGATGCGGTGCTCAATGTCGTCCAAGGTCAGCTCCACCCCTTCGACCGAGATGATCTTTGCACCCCAGGGTCCGTTGGCGAAGAGACCGGAGATATCTATCTCCCTGATGGAGTCGACGGGGTAGTGATCGAGTATCAACTTAATGGTATGCGCATTGTACATGTTGAGCCAGAAGGCGCGTTGCTCCGCCCGGTTGAGATTCGAGACCTCAATGCTCTGTAGTTTGTCAATGTAGTCATCCAGTTCCCGCGCGTCGCTTGCGGAAACATCCGCGTAGCGTACACGGTTCACGCCGGAGGGGTGATCGGTCACCAGATACCTATCCAGGAAGTTTGCCCAGGGCTCATGATCGACAACTTGGGTGCTGTTCGGATTATGCTCGCTCCAGCGGGGCCAGAGCTCCGCTTGCGGGGCTGCGGCAAGGGTGCCGACGCCGGTCAGGCCGGCCAACAGGATCAGAAGAACGCCGCGTGAAACGGCTACGCGAGGGTCGATCGATTTCATGAATAGCTCCTGAAGCGACATATAGTATATCCGGGAATATAATATAGAGCTCCTCTGCCGCCAAGGTGGATGTTATCCCGGTGTCTGCTTGCTTGAGCCCCTCCGTGCCCGTGCTCGCTTGACCCAGCTCGCTTGACCCTTTTTGGGCCTATCGCGTATTACTAGGGGCTACGTGCTCCCCACATACTTGCATTTGGAGTTGACTGAAGACCTTGCGCGTTAGATACACGACGACCAATACGGGTAAAGCCGTAAAGCAGGCCGAGATCCACACTCTCGATGATCACGGCGTTGATAGAAAAGCGATTGATCACGATGCGCTGAAAGTCGTTCGTCGCTTATCGTCGAACGGCCACAGCGCCTATGTTGTCGGCGGGGCCGTCCGGGACTTCCTCCTCGGCAAGCAGCCGAAGGACTTCGATGTCGCCACGGACGCGTCCCCGAACAGGATCAAGCGCCTGTTCCGAAACTCACGGGTTATTGGAAAACGCTTTCGGCTCGTGCACATCTTTTTTCATGACAACATTATTGAGGTCTCGACCTTCCGGTCGGAGGATGCCGAAGGCTTCAAGAATGTGTACGGCCGCATTGAGGAGGATGTGAAGCGACGTGACTTCACCTGCAACGCCCTGTACTACAATCCAGAGGACCAGACAATCCTCGATTACGTCGGTGGTGTAAGTGATATTCGCCACAGGCGACTTCGGCCGGTTATTCCCGTGGACAGGATCTTCGAGGAGGACCCGGTTCGCATGATACGAGCGGTGAAGTATTCCGCCGCCGGGGGCTTTCGGATCGGCGGCGCGTTGAAGCGGCAGATACGGAAGTCCGCCGAGCTCCTCGAGGATATCTCTCCCTCGCGCTTGACCGAAGAGGTCTTCAAGATTCTCACTTCCGGTTCCGCGCGCACGATTATCGAGGAGCTTCGACAGTTCGACATGCTGCAACGCATGCTCCCCGGCTTGGACTACCTACTGCGAGAGCGCGCCTTTGCATGGTATCGCCGCAGGTTTTTCAAGTCCATGCAGCGCCTCGATGAAGCCAAGCAGTCCAACGGGGAGCTGTCCCGAGAGGAGGCCTTGGCCTTCCTCTCGGCGGATTTCCTCTTCACGGTGAGCGAGCTTTCGAGTCAGGAGCGGATTCCTTTCAAGAACGCCTTCACGGAGATTAAACACTTCATACGGCCCGTCACGCCTGCAAACCGGGACCTTGAGAAAGCGCTGGTCCACCTCATCCGAAAACGCAAGGCTTACCAACAGGCCGGCCACATTTAGCCGCGCCTGTTAACTCACGTATCGACGATGCTATCCGCGCCTTTAGGACGAGAGCCGGGCGAGAAGCTCCTCAGCGTCCTCTCGGTATTCGGTATCCCCCGCTTCCGTTACTTGCCGGAGGTAGCCGGATGCGTCTTCGAGGCGGTTGGCGGCGAAGGCATTTACGCCCATGGCGTAGTAGGTCAAGGCTTGCCCTGCGCCCCGGTCGAGTGCTTCCCCGTAGTAGAACTCGGCGAGGTCGTAGTTACCCTTATCGTAGTTGATGAGCCCGAGATAGTAGAAGGGAATGTAATTGTCGTCTCGTAAGGTGGTGGCCTTCACGAAGTGTTCCTCCGCGGTCTCGGCCTGCCCCTCGGCGTACAGGTTCATTCCCTCTTCCACCAGTCCTTTGAAGGACTTGCGCTCCTGCACGTAGCTCACGAAGCGTTCAACGACAGCATCTGGATCAACCCACCGCAGCGCCTGCTGGTTGATTCGCCGGGCATTCTCCTCCATGGAGGCACTCGGATGGAGGGCGCTTATTGCATCCCAGAGGATACGGTTGATATCCCGGCTGTCGGCGTTTACGAGGAAAGAAACCATGCCCCAGGCCTGCGGATAGAAGACGTTAATGTTGTCCCGGGCGGTTTCGACGTCGATCGTCAGCATGTCCTCCACCGGTATAGGCGAGGCCTCCGCCTCGCCGCCGACCAGGGACTTGAGCCTCCCGAGCCAGGCCAGGTTCTCCCGATACACGACGGTTTCGAAGTTGTCGTCGTATTCGGACTGCTCGAAAAAGACCGCGAATCCCTCGCGCAACCACAGCGGCGGGTTTGCAATGAAGGCCCGCATGTATTGAACGAAGTTCTGATGCGTAAGGGCGAAATCGAATTCGTCACCTTCCATGTGATACGCTACGAGCTCGCTGCGGGCGAGGTCGTTGTAATGCAGATAGATGAAGTCGTCTCGTGTCTCGCCGATGACCCGGTTCAAGTAGGAGTCGAAGCCGCTTTTGGACTCGAACACGCGAACCTGCAGTTTTGCGTCCAGCTGATCCAGATCGAAGTGAAAGTAGCTGTTGTACAGCTCGAGCATGGCCTCGAGCTTGGATGCGGTACGCGCCGCTTGGTTCACACTCACCTGCGACATGACGCGGTAGTGTTCACTTTCTACTTCGTTGAAGCCCTCGTCTTGTGCTGCGGCGAAAGGGATCACCACACATGCAAGGAGAATAATGCCCAGAGCTTTCCTCATGACCGACCTCCGTTCCAATTACCCACGTCAGTTTAGGCGGGCTTTCTATCGACGTCAAATCGAAGCTCGGCTCCACCGAAGCCGGGCTCGTTTTAACCTTCACTCAGTACGAGCGTAGTTCCCCCTCACATCGTCACGATCCCCTCCTATCCTCTACAGTATCGATAACAATGTTCAATTCTTTGATGATAATTCCCGTATATCTCTCAACATGCTCAATGATGTAGCTTTGGAGGCCGTGCATAGCGCCTCCGACATGGCTTCCGTACGGCACCTCCAGCGATACATCCAGTTTGTAGCTCGAGGCGTCGTTTCGGACTACCACCTTCCGTAGTCGTGTTTCCGGCGCATACTCCGACACGCAGTGCATGATCATCTGACTGAGCGCAGCCTTGGAGATGGTCACGCTGCCCTTGTTGCTGAAGTCCGGTCTCACGACGGTCTTCTCGTAGATGTTCTGGCTCTTAAAGAAACCGAATCCTCTGCGCAGAAGAATCTTGATGGAATTCCCCATGATCTGGGGATAGTTGCGTTTCACTTCGATCGAGGGAACCGGGATAATGTGGCTTCCCTGTACGCTGCGATAGTGGATCGCCGTGTTGATCTCCTCGGCGGTTGCAATATCCTCAATGTTGATGATCTTCACCGGCTGAGGGAGTTGCAGGGTGTTGGCAATGCGTTCCACCATGCGTTGGGAAGTGCCGAGGATCAGGATCCGCTTCGTCTTCTCCTTCTCGAGTGCCTCGATAACTTCTTTGCGGTGTTCCCGATCGGTGAACAGAGCGGTCTTCACCGCGGTCAGATAGGAGTTCTCTCTCTTCGCCGAACGGCCGGCAATGATCTTCTGGTCGTGAATCAGCAAGCCGTCATCAATCATGACGTCGATGTTGTACTTCTCGATCACCAAGCGCGCCCGAAAGCTTTTGCCCGTGCCGCTCTTCCCGACCAGGGCGTAGACTCGAAGGCCTCTAAAGCGCCAGATGAGCTGGTGGAAGAACTTCTTCATACTCGGAGTGTACGTTCTCTCTTGGCGAATGTGAACTGTCCCTCCCGACGGCGTCGCGTTGCCGGGAAGCTAGGCGTCCGTCCGCGTGTAGCTCCACGCGATATCTCTGGCGCGCGGGAATGTCGCACCACCGAAGTTGGTTCGAATCGTCTCGGAAAAGTCGGCGGGCAGCGGTGCCTCGAGACGAGGGCTGCCGAGAACGCCGTGGGGGTCGTCGAGGGCAAGCACCCAGGCATGCAGAAAGAGGCGATCCGCGCTAGGTCCGCCGTACTTGGGATCGCCGAGGATCGGCAGCCCCGCCGCCGCTGCGTGCGCACGAATCTGATGAGTCCGCCCCGTTCCAATGCGAAGGACCGCCAGCGTGTAACGACCCGCCGCCACGGCATGGCCCGCGGCGGCTTCGCGCCGGCCTGTGCGGCCGCGCTCCCCGGCCTGCTTGCTTAGCTCGACCGCTTGCACGGGAAATACCCAGGTCCGCGCCGGTTTGCCCGCGGGATCGTGGAAGCTGCGGCGTTGCTCGTCGTGTCGGCTCAAGGGGAAATCCCAGCGGCACGGCTCCACGAGAGTTCCCGAGAGGACCGCAAGGTAGGCCTTAGTCGTGGTACTGTTCTCGAGGATGGCGGAGAAGGCGCGTGCACCGTGGATGCTCTTGGAGAAGGCTATCGCCCCGGAGGTGTTGCGGTCGAGTCTGTGAAGCGGTCCGGGGCGGAAGGAGAGCCCCTCGGCGGTCCGGGGACGGAGATAGTTGCGCACCTGTTCCTCCAGGGAGGGGCCGTTATCGTGGCTGCCGCCGTCACCGTGGGTGAGTTGTCCAGCGGGCTTATTGACGACCAGCAGATGCTCGTTCTCAAACACTATGCTGAGCTCGACCTCCTTCGTGAGAGGGCTTCCGCCGGAGGAGTCCTCCACGGATCGATCATCCCTCGGCCGTGCTTCGGTGCCCTCTCGGGCGGGCAGCGTGAGCTCATCGCCCTCCTGCACTCTGTAGCCGGTCTTTATTCGCTTCCCGTTCACGCGGACCCGGCCGGTACGTATCATCCGGTAGATGTGGCTGAGTGGGACATCCTTCAGTAGTCGCCGGACAACCCGGTCTAGGCGGGTGCCGTCGTCGTTCGGCCCGGCTTGGAAATGCTGCAGTTTAGGCATGCGCTTAGTCTGCACGATCGGCGTCGGCTTGACAAAGCGAATCTCGCCAACTCACACTTCCGTCGCTATGCAGCCGGCATTACCGGGCAACGTATATCAGTTTCTAACGAGCACGATCTTCCTGTCGGCGTTCTTCAGCTGGTTTATGGCTCAGCTGCTGAAGCTGATCGTTGAGTCTTTGCGGAGTAGGTCGGCGCTTTCTCGAGATGTGGCGATCGGTCTCGTATGGCGTACCGGTGGCATGCCGTCGAGCCATTCCGCGCTGGTGACCTCCATTGCTACCGTGATCGGATTCGAGCAGGGCATTTTGACGCCGCTGTTCACCCTGGCCCTCTTCTATGGGCTGCTTGTTATCAGGGACGCGCTGGGGGTGCGGCGTTCGGCGGGCATGCAGGCGCAGGCGCTCAACAAGTTGGGAAGTGAGTTGAAAAAGTCACACAACGTAGACTTTACGCCGATAGAAGAAGTTCACGGTCATACGCCGAGTGAGGTGTCGGTGGGTATTCTCCTCGGATTCTTCATTGCTACGGCCTTTAGTCTGCTGTGATGATGCGCGATACCGACAATGCAACTTGACGTGCCCACGAGGATTCGGGCCCTGCTGGCCCTCACGCTAACCTTTACCGTCTCCCTAAGTGTCTTCGTTTTCTTGCGCGCCATTGACGGACCGGTCCGCTCCTTATGGGGCGGGTACTATACTGTGCTGGTTTCAGACCTCGTAGACCCAGCCGAGGTTGTTCGGACCTTGCGTAGCGAGCGGATCGGGCCGGTGCTCTCCTCCGTGAGCGCGACGGTTGAGATTCAGGCCTACGACGGCATGGCAACCGTCCAGGTGTCGGAGTTGGACGGCCGTTTGGATCCGCTGGATCCGCGCTACGACCCCTACCTCCGCGCGGTGTCGTCTCTCTTCCACACCGGGCGCGCGGGCGCCGGCTATGGTATCTACTACGTACCGGCACGGAACGGTATCTTCGCAATGCACGGTTTGCTGCGACGCGCTCTCAGCGGTCTTCCCGGCCATTGGTTCATGCTTGAGTGGCAACGAGGCGCGAGCATCCTTCTTCTCTTCCCGTTCGTCTTAGCGCTTGGATATCTGGTGTTCGTCATGCGAAGCAGTGCGCCGGCGGTCCTCCTGGCAACACCCGCATGGGCCATGGTTGCTCTCAACGGCGGTGCAGCGGGCCTGCTCATTGCCACGGGCAGCCTGTTCTCCTTCGCTCTTTTGGTTTCCGTTGGGCGTGATCGGCGGAAATACGCGCGCTTCTACCATCTCAACGGCGATGCCGCGGCGATTCTATACCGCTCGGTCGTCTTTTTCGCGTCGTGGATCATCCTCGGAGGAGCCCTCTTCGTGACTCAGCGCCCCTCGCAGATGCTCGTATTTGTCGGTGCCGTTACGGTAACCGTGATGGCCGGCGGCGCCGCATTCCTGCAGCTCCATCTTCGGCTCAGTCAAGCCCAGCACCGACTCTTCATGCCGCTTGCTCTCAGCCCCCGACGTGCCGGAGTGGATGAGGAGCGGGCCGGACGCGTTTCGCTTGTGTTCACCGGCATTGCGATTGTTGCGCTCCTCGTGGGTTCCCTCGGCGGTCTGCGGGGAATGCCGCCGATCCCCCAGCCGGGAGAGTCGATAGGATCGGAGCCGAGCTTTGAAAACCTCGAGACGCTGTGGAACCGGAGCCCCGCGTTGCCGACTCTTGCCGACTACGTCGCCCACCGGGCGTTTCACGAAGGGCTTATGTACGGGC
>CAYFQV010000001.1:12945-21097 GCA_964345195.1 uncultured Spirochaetaceae bacterium | reverse complement strand
TCGGTGTCACATCTAATACAGAACAGCGCACTTATTCTACTTGTGCTATTACCATTCCTGGTTGCGCGGGGTTACCTGCGGCCACGGGCTATGCAAGGTGTGAGCTACGTTGCCCTCCGGGCACAAAGGCAGGGAGCATGATCTTCGCGAAAACCTTCTCCCGAGGGGGCGTTCATCCTTTCGACCGTAAGGAAGCGACCCGGTCTCAAGAGATCTCGAACGCCGTCATCCCCTCGGAATGCATTGTACCACTTCGACAGCACATCGGCGCGCCGGCGGAGTGCCTGGTCTCGAAAGGAGACGAGGTCCGTGAGGGCATGTTGATCGGGAAATCCGGTGGATTCGTCAGCGCGAATATCCACGCACCGATACCCGGCACCGTGAAAGAGCTCAAAAACATATATCTACCCAACGGTATACAAAGCCAGGCGGTCGTTATCGAGCTGGCCGGAGAGTTCGATCGGCTCGGGAAGTCCGCCGAGCGCCGTGAATGGAGAGACAAATCACCACAGGAGCTCATCGAGGCACTTCAAGAAAACGGCATCGTCGGCATGGGTGGGGCAACTTTCCCGACACATGTGAAGTATAGCGTCCCGAAGGGCAAGAAGGCGGAGTTCCTGATTGCGAACGGGACCGAGTGCGAGCCGTTTCTCTCTGCAGATCATCGGCTCATGCTCGAGATGACCGACGGCGTCCTCGAGGGGCTTGAGATCGGTAAGAAGATCCTGAATGTGGATGCCGTGTCGATTGGTATCGAGGACAACAAACCGGAAGCGATCGAGCGCTTTCGCAGTCGTATTCGCGAACACAAGCTCGATATCAGCGTGGTAGCGCTCGAGGAAAAGTATCCGCAAGGTGGAGAGAAGCAGCTCATTGAGACGATCACGGGTCGAGAGGTTCCTTCCGGAGGACTGCCGATCGACATCGGTGTTATCGTCTCTAATACGGGAACGCTGAACGCCATGTACGAGGCGCTAACCTACGGCAAGCCCTTGATCGAGCGCATTGTCACCGTTTCGGGTGGTGCTGTCCGGCAGCCTGCGAATTTCAAGGTCCGGATTGGAACGACCATGGGCGAGCTCTTCGAGGAGGCCGGCGGCTTCAAGGAGATTCCGAAGAAGATCGTCGCCGGCGGGCCCATGACCGGTCAGACTGTGTTCGATCTAGATACCCCGATCATCAAGGGCTCCTCCGGCATTCTAGCGCTGACGGCGCGGGAAGTAAACGAGGCGCCGCAGACGCCGTGTATCAACTGCGGCCGTTGCGTTCGTTCCTGTCCCGCCGGGCTGACCCCGACGCTTCTCTATAAGCTCATTGAGCACGAGGAGTATCAGGAGGCGGTTAATCTCGGTGTCAATGACTGCATTGAGTGCGGCGCCTGTAGCTATATCTGTCCAGCTCACATACCTCTCGTTCAAGGCATCCGAATCGGCAAACGAATCGCGCGGAAGAAGAAGGTGAAGGCGTGAGTGAACGTGTGACGCAGGTTGCTCCTCTTGTGAAGGAAGAAGTCGAGAAGCAGCTCGAAATAAGCAGTTCCCCGCAGCTCCACGATCAAGCGAGTACGCCGCGGATCATGTGGTCCGTTACGGCCTGTCTCGTTCCGGCTGCAGCGTGGGGAGTGTACGTGTTCGGCTGGTTCGCGCTTGCGGTTCTCCTGGTCTCGACGTTGGCGGCTGTGGTCACGGAATGGGTCATGGCCCGTTTGTTGAACCGGCGCACCCTCTTCGACGGCAGTGCCGTTCTTACGGGGCTGCTCATCGGTATGAATATGCCGCCGGAGGTACCGTTTCATATCCCCGTCGTTGCAAGTGTATTCGCCATCGCCGTAGTGAAGTGGACCTTCGGTGGACTGGGGAGCAACTGGATGAATCCGGCCCTCGCGGGTCGCGTGTTCGTGTTCTTCTCCTGGACCGGGGACATGACCTCTTGGAAAATGCCTTCCACCCTTCCCGCTACCGACGCCGCTTCCTCGGCAACGCTTCTGGGCGCGGTGAAGTCCGGAGTTGTCAGTAGCGGTAACGACATCGGCAGGCCGGCGGATTATCTCTCGCGGATCAACTATCCGCGCAGTAGCACCGACGGAGCGGTGACCACATGGCTGAATGAGAACCTGCTCGAAGGCCTGGGGCTTACGCTGCCCGGCGGATATGTAGACCCCTTTCTCGGTAACATTCCAGGGTCCATCGGTGAAATCTCGGCATTGCTTCTCATGCTCGGGGCGGTGTACCTGTTTGCCAAGCGCATTATAACCTGGGAAATACCCGGAGCATACTTCTTGAGCTTCGGCATCTTGACCTGGATCTTCGGCGGGACGGTATATGGAACCGGTTTGTTCACCGGGGACGTGCTGTTTCAAGTTTTGGCCGGCGGGTTCATGCTTGGACTCTTCTACATGGCGACCGACATTGTCACGTCGCCCATGACAACGAGGGGCATGCTTATCTACGGAGCCGGTGCGGGGATCTTGACCTTCCTCATCCGCTTCTACGGCTCCTACCCGGAAGGTGTCTCACTCGCGATAATTGTCATGAACATCTTCACGCCAATCATCAATCGTTACACGCGGCCGGCTATCTACGGTCGGGCGAGTCTGCAGGAGTCGTAATGCAGAGCTTAATGATCGTCGGCGGTAAACTTGCACTCATCTGTACCGTAGCTGCGCTGGTGTTGGCTCTGGTCAACGCGGTGACGGCGCCGGTCATTGAGCAGAACCGCGAAGAGCGTCTCAACGAGACGCTTTCACAGATCGTGGGCTCGCAATCGGTCGGCGAGCGGCAAGAAGTGGCGGATAGCGACATGGTGCAAGCCTACTGGGCCATCTCCGGCAGCGACTCCTACGTTCTGGACCTCGTCGGGCAGGGCTACGGCGGCGACATGCGCATCCTTGCCGGCTACCGCGGAGACGGGGAGCTCTTTGCGGCGCGGCTCATGCAGAACAACGAAACTCCCGGTTTGGGCAAGGAAGCCGAAGAACCGGGCTACATGGAGAAGTACACCGGACACGGAGATGAGAATTCGGTTCCGGCGCGGCCGGACCAACTAGCACCTGACCAAGCAGACAGCGTGTCGGGTGCGACGATAACCTTCATGGGAATTGGTAACGCGCTGGCGACCGGTTCCCAGTTCGTAAAGAACGCGGAGGAGCTACAATGAAGGAGTTAACGAAGGGTCTCTTCAAGGAGAACCCCATTTTTGTCATGGCGTTGGGCCTCTGTCCCGCCCTGGCGGTCTCGACACAGGTAATCAACGCCCTCGGCATGGGGGCCGGGGTCATATTCGTGCTCCTCGGGGCCAACATCATGGTCTCGCTTCTCAAAGACTTCATCCCGCCGAAGGTCCGGATACCTTCCTACATCGTGATTATTGCGAGTTTTGTTACAATCGTCGATCTGACCATGCAGGCCTACGCGCCGAGTCTCTCGGCGAGTCTTGGCGTGTTCGTGCAGCTCATGGTTGTTAACTGCGCCATCCTCGGTCGGGCCGAAGCTTTCGCGAGTCGTAACTCCCTGGGAGATTCCGTAATGGACGCGCTCGGCATGGGGATCGGGTTTACGCTGGGCCTCACCGCGATTTCCCTTGTGCGCGAGGTTCTCGGCGCCGGCACTATCACCCTCATCGCCGTCGGCGGTTTTGACGGAACGATTGAGATCCCCGTGCTTTCGGATTCACCGGCACGCATTATGGCCCTTGCCGCGGGCGCGCTGTTGGTAGTGGGATACTTGAAGGCGCTGTTCAATTGGATGGAAGAACGCCGTGCTCGGCGAGCCGCGGCGGCTGACGAGGGCAAGGCGGCCGCGTGAAGCCGGTTTTCCGGCGACCGACGAGCTCGACAACGGTGGATATAGCGCAAATGGAGATAAAGGAGCCGAGATGACATACGTCGGCATCATCATAACGTTCGTTTTCGTCAACAACTTCATCCTGACGCAATTCCTCGGGCTGTGTCCCTTCATTGGTGTCTCGAAGAATGTTGAGTCCGCGGTTGGAATGGGTTTTGCCGTAACCTTCGTCATGTCGATTGCGTCGCTGGTCACCTGGGCAATCTACCATCTGCTGCTTGTGCCCTTCGGCATTGCCTTCCTGCAGACCGTGACCTTCATCTTGGTGATCGCCGGTCTGGTACAGCTCGTCGAGATGGTTATTCAGAAGGTCTCCCCGCCATTGTACAAGGCGCTCGGCATCTACCTGCCGCTTATCACAACGAACTGCGCCATTCTCGGGATTGCTCTCATTGCGGTGCGCAACGAGTACGGGCCGCTGGAGAGCTTCGTCGGCGGCTTCGCCGCCGGGCTGGGTTTCCTGCTGGCGCTTTTCTTGATGTCGGCGCTCCGGGAGCAGTTGGATAAGGAGTGGGTCCCCAAACACTTTCGGGGAACGCCGATCGCGTTCATTACCGGCGGGCTCATGGCCATGGCGTTCATGGCCTTCGACAAGGCCCTGCTCAGCAATCTGATCGGCTAATCACCGCGCTGCGTGTTGCCGAAGCGCTGCGGTAACGACAGCCAATAAAGAAGGGAAGGTCCGTATGACCATCATATATGCGTTCATAATCGTGGGAATCTTGGGCTTGCTGTTTGGTGTGGGGTTGGCCTTCGCCTCTCGAGTTCTTGCCGTTCAGAAGGACGAGAAAGTAGAGCAGGTCGAGTCCGCGCTTCCTGGGCTGAATTGCGGCGCCTGTGGCTACGCAGGTTGTGCCGCCTATGCGGAGGCCGTGGCCAAGGAAGGTGAGCGACTCGACCTCTGTGGTCCCGGCGGTGCCGAGGCAACGCAGAAGCTCGGCGAGATTATGGGCGTTGAGGTGGATGTATCCGCCGAGAAGTGGGTTACCCAGGTTCACTGCCGTGGCGGCGAGGGCGTGACCACCAAACTCTTCGAGTACAACGGGCTGCACGACTGCAACGCCCTCTACCAACTCTACGGTGGAAACTTTGCGTGCAAAGAGGGCTGTCTGGGACTCGGAAGCTGTATCAAGGTCTGTCCCGTGAATGCCATTGATTACGACGAAGAGGGCAAGGTGTGGGTGGACAAGGACACCTGCATCTCCTGTGGTAGGTGCGTCGATATATGCCCGACCGGTGTCATGCAGTGGGTACCGTATTCGGCGGACTACATTGTCGCCTGTAATAACCATGACACGGCGAAGAACGTTCGAAAGTACTGCAAGGTGGGCTGCATAGCCTGTAAGCTCTGCGAGAAGAAGTCGCCGGAAGGCGGCTACAAGGTGGAGAACAACCTCTCCCGCATAGATTTCTCGGCAACGGGCGACCGATCGGCCGGCGCCGAGAAGTGTCCCCCGAAGTGCATCGTCCAAGTTGGCGAACCCGTTGGTGAAGCTTTACAAACGCAGGAGGCGGCAGTAGAATCCCACTCTACGGCTGCTGCGGCTTCCGATGAGGCTTCCAACGACCGCTCCGCCAACCGGGACGTGAATGACGAACGTTAGGCTGATATTCGGGACTAGCAACTCTCAGCCGGTCGGCGGGGCCGACAGAGACATAGAAGCTGTATACCAGAGCTCCTACAAGCCTCTTATCCGCGCTCTGTATAACGCCCCGCAGATTCGATCGACTCTCCATTTTTCCGGCAATTTGCTTCAGTGGATCGAACACAGGCACTCGGAGTTTATCGACGTGCTCGGGGAAATGACTGGGCGTAAGCAGGTGGAAATGCTCGGCGGGGGCTTCTATAACCCCGTATTTTCTCTCATTCCGCGGGGAGATCGACTGGGTCAACTCGAGCGGATGACTACCTACCTTCGCAAGCACTTCGGACGTCGCCCTCGCGGGGTCTGGATAACCGAGGGGATTTGGGACCCAAGCCTCCCGGCCCTTCTCAAGTCAAGCGGTATTGAGTACACCTTTCTCGACGACGCACAATTCGCATTGAGCGGGTGTCAGGAGCATTCCTCGTACTACGGACCGTGCATAACCGAGGACGAAGGCAAGACCGTCGAGGTGTTCCCGCTTGCCGACAGCATTGTCGATGCAGTCTTCGACGAGACGCCCGACGAGGTGGTGCAACGGATACTCGAGGTCGCCACGCGCGCCGCCACGGAGCTTCCCGCGCTCGATGAGCCGCCGGTGGTAGCCCTGCTTTTCCGCGGCGAACGTCTCGGGGCTGCGAAGGGGAGCAGCGAGCAGGATGCGCAGTGGCTGCAGGAGTTTCTGGATTTGCTCAGCGATCGTCGGGATCGTATCGAGACAATCCATCCGGGCCGGTACGTGAAGGCGAACCGACCGCACGGGCGCGGATACTTTGCCGCCACTCCGTATAGCCACATTTCCCGCTGGATGAAGACTCACGCGGAAGGTGTGGACAACGGGCACGGCTTCTTTCGCTGCATGCTTACGCAGTATCCCGAGAGCAACCTGCTCTACTCAAAGATGCAGTATATCCATGTGCTGGTGAATCAGATCCGCGGCGATAAGTATCGGAAACGACTCGCTCGTGAGGAGTTGTGGCGAGGCCAGAACCATAACGCCTACTGGCACACTCCTTTGGGCGGCATTTATATCAGCCGCTTACGCAAGAGTGTGTACGCCGCCTTAATTGAAGCCGAAAAGGTCACGCGCGAGAAGGGCATCTTCATCCCATCGATCGTGACGCTGGATTTCGATATGGACGGTGTCAACGAGTACCTCTTTCAGGGGCAGGAGATGAACGCCTACGTTCACGCCCTCGGCGGTACCCTCTTCGAGTTCGATTACCTGCCGAAGCCCTGGAACTACCTGGACACCATGACTCGCTATCGAGAGGCGTATCACCCCGAAGATGAGCCTCACGACCGCTACCGGCGCAGTAGCTTCATTGATCACTTCTTCGAGAACGATGAAGCCATGGAGCGCTTCTACCGAATGGAGCATCGGGAGCTCGGTGACTTTGCCGCGAGGATGTACGAGGCCGTGGCGGTTCACAAAGAGGATCACCGACTCGTCCTGCGGCGAAGCGGGCTTGTTCGGCAGGGATCTCAAGACGTGGCGATCGAGATCCACAAGCGTTACTTCTTCCACGAGACCCGCATTACGGTGCAGTATCACCTGCAGAATAGAGGCTCGGTCGTGCTCGACACGCTGTTCGCTCCGGAGATCAATCTGGCTTTGCCGCCGGTGGAGCAGTCTAAGCCCACCATGCTCGTGCGTCACCCGGACGGCAGCGAACAGGATGTACGGAACCAAGCCGATACGCTCGCGAACGTTTCCGGACTCATCTATCGAGATTACGTGAACAACGTCGTGGTGCAGGTGTCCGCCGCGGAGCCGGTGGACTTCTGGATACTTCCCGTCGAGACTAGCTTTCTCTCATCCGGCGAACTAAGAAGGGAGTACCAGGCGAGCTGCGTCGTGCCGCTCTGCCCGGTTCATTTAGACCCCGGCGCCGCCTACGAAACCGAAATCTCCCTCGAGCTTCGCAAGGTCTGAGTTCTCCGTCTAAGTTCTCCGTCCCGGCATTCACGATTCGTACCGATCGCAGCGAGGGTTACGCCCTTGGTTCACTCCGGTTACTGGATGTGATTGTTGGATGTGACGTATGTGACGCAGCGCTTGGCGGGAACAAGCCCGCTTACGAGGGCTCCTCGTCGTGGAGCTCGCGGACCAGTCGGTCGATCCAATCTTTCGTCTCGAGATAGTAGCGCTCTCGGGCCAAGACGAAGTCCAAAAAGGCGCGCCGTCTCTCGCCGGCGAAGTAGCGGGCTTGGCCGAGGTAGAAGTGGGCGCGGGCTTCAACATCCGGCGGAAGAGAGATCGTCAGCATATTCTCGAGGAGCCTGATCGACTCGCGCCACCGTCCGTCGGAAAACGGGCCTTCTGCGATCGTTTGCAACGTGTAACGCGGTCCCTTAGCGTCGGTGATACGCTCTTCCTTGAGCACGCGCGGCTGCGGCGCTGCAGACTCCACCTGCGCCTGATCCGCGCGGTCGCGGGCTTGCGCGAGTGCGGCATCGACCGCGTTTAGGGTTTCCTCTTGTACCGGTTGCCGGTCGCCGGTGAGGCGAAGTGGCGAGCTCACCAAGGCCGAGCCGCTCTGCAGCGTCTCATCTATCATGAGAAACGGGAGCGGGCGCCGGCGCGCTGCTTGTTCTTCAGCCGGGCTGCGTGTGGTTTCGACTAGCTCGAGAGGCAGTTGCACCGCCGTCTCGCTCACGTTTGCC
>CAYFQV010000001.1:2997-12845 GCA_964345195.1 uncultured Spirochaetaceae bacterium | reverse complement strand
TGTGGTTTCGACTAGCTCGAGAGGCAGTTGCACCGCCGTCTCGCTCACGTTTGCCGGTCGCCGGTGAGGCGAAGTGGCGAGCTCACCAAGGCCGAGCCGCTCTGCAGCGTCTCATCTATCATGAGAAACGGGAGCGGGCGCCGGCGCGCTGCTTGTTCTTCAGCCGGGCTGCGTGTGGTTTCGACTAGCTCGAGAGGCAGTTGCACCGCCGTCTCGCTCACGTTTGCCCCCGCTGAGAAGCTGATTTCTCCCGCCGCAACCTGTTCCGTGTCTATGACGGCGTAGTAGTAGGCAATACCGGGTATCGGTACGTCCCTGTAGCTTCGGCGGCTGCTGTCGACAATGGCAATGCGCGCCGCCCGGGCGAGGGCGTCGAGACTATCGACAGCTTCGGTGGAGCGGTAGATCCCGAGCTTACGGCCCGGCCTGTCGGCTCTGAAGCGCAGAACGATTTCATCTCCTCGCCGTTCCAGGGAGACCGAGATCATGTTCGCAGGAGGCTCGACCTCGCTCCCGACCGCCGAGATGGACACCGGCTGTGTCGTTTTGTTTCGGAACGGCAGGAATACGTTACGGATCTCTCCGCCGCCCGTCTCGCTCAGAACGGCGTAGAAGTATGACCCGGCCTCCTCGGGGACGTCCAAAAAGGTCTCGACTCCGGCTCGGACCGTTCCCACCTCGCGAGCACGGTCAAAGGTCTCGTCGGTGATCTCCACAGTTGCTCGATAGATATGTTGAAGCGACGCGTCGTCACTCCCGTCTCGCCAGGTGAGACGTACCCGCGGATCCTGGACGGCGACTCGAAGGCCCGAGACGAAAGGGGCCATCTCCGCCGGCGCCGACGTATCTTCCGCGCTCTCCTGAGGGATCGCCGGGGCGCCGCCGAAACACAAGAACAGCGCCACGCCCGCGGCGAAGAGTGAGCGGCGTAGTTTCGTGTAGCGTCGCGAGCCGACCGGGAGCTCGGGTGGGACAAGCGCCGAGGCGGTGGGATAAGCCCCGGTAGCGAAAAGAGATCTCCGACTGGATTGTTCCCGCGAAGGCTCCGTGCTCAGTGCCATCTTCACTCACTATAATCGGCGGATTCTTGCACTGTCTACAGCACTGCGTCCGGGCTAATGCCGAGGAAACGACGGGGTGAGCACGAGTGCGAGGGCGGGTGTGGGCGCGAGGTGACCGGGCGGCTTATCCCTCAGGCTCCGGAATTGCCAATGGTAGCAGAACATGGTCCTTTCCCATTATATTGCCTCAACGGAGGGCGCGTGACCACGAGGGTCGGGGAGACGGTCCGGGCTTTCGGTGCGTTTGCTAATCTTTCCATCCGGGAGGCTGTATGCTTCAAGAATTAGGGGCTCCCCTCGAAGAGCTCAAGAACCAAATCTTAGACACCTGGAGGCGTCTTTGACGTCGAGTCGGTAAAAAGCGAGATCGACGAGTTGGAAGCCAAGTCGGCTGAGCCGGGCTTCTGGGACGACCGTGAACACGCGGAAAAAACCCTTTCGAAGGCCAAGCGTTTACGGAACCGTATCGAGCCCTGGGAGGAGTTGGTCCAACGAGTGGAAGATCTGTGGGAGCTCTACCAGCTCGGCGTGGAAGAATCCGACGCGTCCGTCGCCGCCGAGCTGCGCTCCGGATTGGCGACGCTGCAGGAGCAATACGAGCGCTTACGGGTGCTCGAGCTGCTGAGTGACGAGTTCGACGAGAATCCGGCCTTTCTCACCATTCACGCCGGCGCCGGGGGGACCGAGTCCTGCGACTGGGTGAACATGCTTTTGCGCATGTACTCACGGTGGATAGAGAATCGCGAGTACAAGAGTACCATTCTCGACCTTCAAGAGGCCGAGGGAGGAACGAAGTCCGTTACACTCCAAGTCGAGGGGAGCTACGCCTACGGGTATTTGAAGGCCGAGTCGGGTATCCACCGGCTCGTCCGGATATCCCCATTCGATTCCGGCGGCCGTCGCCACACCTCCTTTGCTTCCGTGTACGTATCGCCGGTGATCGAGGACGACATCGAAGTGGATATCAAGCCGGAGGAGATTCGCGTTGACACGTACCGTGCAAGCGGCGCGGGAGGTCAGCACGTGAATAAGACCGACTCCGCCGTGCGTATCACACACCTCGAGACCGGCACCGTGGTGCAGTGTCAGAACGAGCGCAGCCAGCATAAGAATCGTGCCACCGCCATGAAGGTGTTGAAGTCGCGACTCTACGAGTACTATCGCCAACAGCGCGAGGAAGAGCAGGAAAAATCCGCGGCTGTGAAGAACGACATCTCCTGG
This sequence comes from uncultured Spirochaetaceae bacterium, assembly GCA_964345195.1. GTDB lineage: Bacteria > Spirochaetota > Spirochaetia > DSM-27196 > PWMO01 > CAYFQV01. Next base: position 10,563 of record CAYFQV010000001.1, on the reverse strand, counting down.
GGGCACCAGATCCGATCCTACGTGTTTCATCCCTACAACATGGTGAAGGATCACCGCACGAAGCTGGAAACGGGAAACGTTCAGGCGGTGATGGACGGTGCCATCGATCAGTTTATTGAGGAGTATCTCCGGTACATGTGGTCGGAAAGCACTGCCTCATCCGCGCAGTAGTATGGAAACAAAGGTCCTCATCGTCGACGATGTTCCGCTCATGCGGCGTCAAATCAGCTCTGCTCTGTCGCACAACGGTTTTGTCGTGGTCGGAGAGGCGCCGGACGGATACGACGGCATTCTTCAGTATGTGGAGAAGCGACCGGACGTTGTGGTCCTCGACATCGTAATGCCCGGGATAGACGGAATCGAGACACTCGAACGACTTCTTCGGCTCGATCCGGCTGCCCGGGTCGTCATGTGCAGCGCCCTCGGCGAAGACAATATGATTCGTCGCGCCATCCTGACGGGTGCCCGTGACTTCATTGTAAAGCCCTTCGCACCGGAACGGATTGTCGGCGCCGTCGGCACGGCCGCCGGACGCTGATCGCCTCAATGAGCTGCAGCAGTCGCCCTATGCACAGATTCATAGTTATGAGCGCAAGCGTGGTGCTAATACTCGTCGGTGCCGCTGAGCCGGCACGCGCAGCCGGTCTGAGCGAAGAGCAGGCTCTTCCGGACAGCCTCAGTCCCCGTGACGAGCGGGAGGAGTGGCGCGTGGGCATTGCGCTCTTTGAGGGTCGGGACCTTAGCGAGGCGGCGGCCTCTATAACGGAGACCGTGCCGCTGCTCATTCGGGATGATGTAGCAGACATTGCGCAGCACAAAGCCTCGGCGGCGGAAACCTACGCCTATCAACGGTACCTGAGAAACAAGGCCGTGATAGCCGCGGGCCGCGAGCTGGATACGGCTATCGCTGAGCGGGACCGGATGGCTGCCGGTCCGAACTTGGCGGAACGCCGCGAGGCCGTTGCAAGGGCGCGAGAGAACTTGACGAAGGTTGAAGCCGTCTCCCCGGCGTCCATCCCCGTCGCGACGGAGCGGCCCGTTCGGCTGGTGGCGGACGGGGACGGTCTCCTCACGCTCGAGGGGAGTCCGCAACATACCGCGGTGCAGGAAGACCTCGACGTGCTGATCCATGGAAGCGCCCGAGACCTCAACGGCTTCGTTGAGATAGAGGTTGCCGTGTATAGTCGCTTCCGGAAAGAGCGTGCCTTCTCGGATACGGTCATTACACGACCCGCGGCGGCCTACCGTGCGACGCGAGACCTGCGCGACCGGATTATCGCGGAAGTTCTTGGACGACCCTGGGCGAGTTTGACCGTATCCACGCCGAACGAGAACGCGTCGATTTATGTAGACGGGCGCTTTGTCGGGATCGGCGAGGCGCGCTTATCCCGCACGCATCCGGGAATTCGAACGCTGCAGCTGCGCCTCCCGGGTGGGCAGAGCCACGTTGAGAGTGTCGAGCTTGAAGCTTTCGAAGTCCGCGAGATCAATGTTGCTCTCGAGACGCAGGGCAGCGGTGAGCTGAGCCTACGCAGCACGCCGGAAGGTGCATCGGTCTATGTCGGCTCACAGTGGCGGGGCCGAACGCCCTTGACCATACAGCGGCCGTTCGAGCCGGTCCCCTACCGTCTGGTTCTCGACGGCTACAACGACGCGTTCGGCTTCGTGGGCCCGGAGACGGCCGGGCCGATTGACCAGGACCTCGTCCCGGACGTGGTGGATCAAGCGGCTCTTGTGGAGGAGCGCAGGGATAGCTTCTACGGAGCGTTCGGCGCCTTCGTACTGTCCGTGCCGGTCCCGATCATTCTGAACGGACTCTACCAGGGCGTGCTATCGCTGTTCCCGCCGGACGGCTCGAACAATCCACGGCTTACGTCGGAAGAGAATACACGCTTGGCCCGGCTCGGTACGGCCTACTTCTACGCGTCCCGCGGCGGTATGTTTGTCAGTGCGGGCCTGTTCGCAAATCTTGCGATCCAACTCGGCCGCTACGTGGACGCAAGTCGCTACAAACACCAAATCCCCGAGGAGTAACAGCGGAGCATGGCGAAGAAAGCAGGATTGGCGACACGAATCTCGTCGATATTCCGACGGGGAACTCTGGATGAAGAGTTTTTCGAAGAGCTGGAGGATCTCCTGGTAGAGGCAGATGTCGGGGCCCGGCTCGCCATGGAGGCGGTCGACGGCCTCCGAGCGCGTGCAGGCGACCGTGGTTTCACGGATGAGTCGGTTGTGCGCCGAGCGTTGGCGGAAATCTTGCTACCGCATGCCCGCGGGGGCGATCCGGAGCTCGCACCGGGCTTGAACGTTCTCGTGATTCTCGGGGTGAATGGCGTCGGCAAGACGACGACGCTCGCGAAGCTTGCGGCGTACTATCGAGAAGCCGCGAAGACCTCGCGTATTACGCTGGCGGCGGGGGATACGTTTCGGGCGGCCGCGATCGATCAGTTGGCGGTGCACGCGGAGCGCTTGGGCATGCGGCTGATCAGGCAGCAGCACGGCGGCGACCCCGGCGCCGTGGTCTATGATGCGATTGAGAGCGCGAAGTCGAATCGGGACCGTCTTGTGTTGGCTGATACCGCGGGCCGCATGCATACCAAGGCCAATCTCGTTGCCGAGCTCGGGAAGATCGATCGGATCATCCAAGGTCGGGCCGACGGCGCGAGCTACCGGAAGTATCTAGTGATCGACGCGACGACGGGTCAGAACGGCTTACGTCAAGCTGAAATCTTCAACGACGCGGTCGGCGTGGACGGCATCATTATGGCCAAGTACGATTCTACCGCCAAGGGCGGCATTGCACTTACGATCGCGAAGGAGCTCGACATTCCCTGCGTGTTCCTCGGCCGAGGAGAAGGCTACGGGGACTTGGATGTCTTCGATCCCGGCCGTTACGTTCGCGAGCTGACGGGGGTCGAGGCGTGAGACGGCCGATCGTCGTGGCTCTTGCCGCCGCGGCGTGTGTGTGTGTGGTGGCGGTTTCCGGGTGGGGCCAAACGCCGAATACCGCCTCGGTTGAGCGCGGATTGTTCCGTTCCAACGCCCTCGGCATGGAGTTGGAAGCGATCCCGGTGGAGAGTCTTCGAGGCGACGAGATTCCCGACGCCGGCTACGTGCTCGTGGTCGAGCGTGCGCGGCAACGAGTGGAGCGTATGCTCTACGAGGACGGGGAGTTACGCGAACGAACGGTTCGGGAGCTCGACGAGGCCGGAACGCTTACCGTTGAGCGGGTGTTTGAAGAGGAGACGCTCCGCAGAGAGATCGCGTTCAGCGCGAATGGACGCCGGCGCTATTTGCGGGAGTACGGAAGCGACGGAGAGCTCCGGCGGGAAACCCGCTACTCCTATCAGGGCGATCGCGTGGTTCTCCGAAGGATCCTCGGGCCGGCGGGAGACGAACGGTATACGGAGGAGCTTTCCTACTACGCCGGTGGTGGTTTGCGGCGCCTTCACCGAAGCTGGAGTGACGGCCGGACTCGTACCGTGCGATACAGCATGGTGGGCGGTGACATCATTCAAGAGCGTTTCGAGAGTGAGAGCGAGGGGCGTCTGGTACGCTACGATTCCGCGCAACGGCCGATCTACGAACGTGAATGGCGGGGAGACATGGTCACACGCGAGACGACTCATCGCTACGAGGGGAGTGGCAATACGCCGAGTCGAACGGAGGAACGTCTGCCGCGTAGCGCCCGTAGCTTTGTCCGCCGCTTTGATGACGAAGGTCGGCTCATCTATGAAGCTCTCTACGAAGAGGAGCGCCTTGTGCGCGAGACGCGTCAGGATTACGGAGCGTCGGGCCTGGTCGAAAGGGTGACGCGAGAGCGTGGACGGGTGGAACGTCGAACGTTTCGTTACGAGGAGGGACGACTTGTCGAGGAGCGGGTGTTCGAGAACGAGACGCTCACGCGTAGCATTGCCTACACCGACCAACGAAGTCGGGTGGAGCGCCGGTACCGGGATGGCGAGCTGTTCGCCCGCATCTACTACGAAGACGACACCGCGGTTCGCGAAGAGATCCTTCGCAACGGCGAGCTTGTGGACAGCCGGGAGCTACGCTAATGAGACCGTGGGCGCTCTTCGTCGCACGCCGGCACGTTCGTTCCCGGCGCCGCAACAAAGGCAACACGACGAGCATCTTCTCGATTCTTGGGATCGCCGCCGGGGCAATGACGCTCGTTGCGGTGCTGTCGGTCATGAACGGCTTTCAACTCGGAACGATCGAAGATATTCTCGAAATGGACTCGTACCATGTCCGGATTACACCGGAAGAAGACGCGGCGGATCTCCGGCCCAGTCCTGACTCTTCCGACTCACCGGGGACCCCGAGTGCCCAGGGATCGCGCGCCGACGGCTCTCCGGGAAACGACCCGACCACCGGACTCTCGGACACCAATCTTCTGGAGGCTGCGCGAGGCATCTCCGGTATTACCGCGGCCGTTCCCTTCATCGATCTCGAGGTGCTCGCGGCGGGATTCTTCCGTGATCTTCAAGCCATCCGCATGCGGGCCCTTTCACCGGATGTCGGCCGGCGTGACCGAAGCTTCAGAGGCGCCTTTGAGATGGTCGGCGGCGTATTCGATCTAGATACCGAGGATAGCGCCGTTCTTGGGGTGGAGCTCGCCCGCACATTAGGTGTCGCCCCCGGCGACACTTTCGAGGTTATCAGTCTAGAAGGGGCTGGCCCGGCACAAGGTACGACGGTGGAGTTGCTAGTCACCGGCATATTCCGTTCCGGCTACCTCGATTACGACAGCTCATGGGCCTTCGTGAGCCTCCAAACCGCCGGCGAATCTCTCGCCGCGGCGCGTGCGCCACGGATTGGAGTGAAGCTCTCCGATCGCTACCAGGATGCGCGGATAGCACGGCTACTCGAGGAAAGACTCGACGGCGTACGGGTGAGCTCGTGGCGCGATTACAACCGTTCGATCTTTGGCGCGCTGCGTCTCGAAAAGAACCTGATGACCATTCTCATCGGCTTGATCTTTCTCGTGGTTGCCGGGAATATGTTCCAGTCGCTCCGCCGGAGCGTCGTGGAGCGGGCGGAGGAGATCGCTATCCTCAAAGCGCTCGGGGCGCCGCCGCGCAGCATTAAGCTCATCTTCGTTGGTGAGGGAGGTATCGTCGGCCTTCTCGGCGGGAGCATTGGCGTGGGTCTCGGCTTACTCATTGCGGCTAACGTGAACACGATCTTCCGTGTCGCGGAGCTCATCGTTAACGGAGTGTCGGCGGCCGTCGCACGGCTGCTCGGCTCGGTCGCCGGACAGGGGTTCAGCCTCTTTTCACCGCGGTACTTCTACATAACGGAGGTACCGGCGGAGATCATCCCGCGGGAGGTGGTCGGCATCTTTCTATTCGCATTTCTCTGTGCCGCCGGTGCGGCGCTTTTGGCATCAACTCGAGTATCACGGATCCGACCCGCGGAGGTACTACGCAACGAATGAGTATGCGGCATTCAGCAGGAGACGCAAGCGGCGAAAACAACGGGACGGAGCAGGCGGTGCTTACAAACAGGGCGGAGCTTATCATCCGTACCGAGAACCTGGCGAAACGTTTCACCAGTGGTGAAGAAAATGTTGTGGTCCTCTCTGGGATAAATCTCTCGATCGCGTCCGGGGAGGTGATCACGGTTTCCGGGGAGAGCGGATCCGGGAAGAGCACCTTGCTCAACATCATTGGAGGCCTGGAAGCGCCGAGTGACGGCAGCGTGTGGGCGGCCGGGTATCAAGTTGATGCCTTGGGCGAGCATCAATTGACCAAGTACCGCAGCGCCGTCCTCGGATTGGTCTTCCAGTTTCACTACCTTCTGCGAGATTTCAGCGCCGAGGAGAACGTCATGCTCCCGGCCTTCATGGCGGGCGTACCCCGAGCTCAGGCCCTGCGCCGTGCCCAGGAGCTCCTCGATGAGGTGGGGCTCGCGGCGCGGCGGACTCACTTCCCGACGCAGCTCTCCGGTGGAGAGCGACAACGGGTCGCCGTCGCCCGCGCCTTGGTCAATGAGCCCTCTCTCATTCTTGCGGATGAGCCTACGGGTAATCTGGACGAACAGCATTCGGATGAAGTCGAGGCCATCCTCTTCGACTTGGTCCGCACCGTCGGCACAACGCTGATCCTCGTTACGCATGACACCCGTTTGGCACGACGGGGCGACCGCTGCTTTCGACTTGAGCACGGAGTGCTGCATAGCTTATGAATCGCGGTGCAGCCCTCTTCCTGGCGTTACGTTACCTCTTCGGCCCGCGGAAGACGGGCTCTTCCCGCATTCGTTCCGCTTTGTGGGGCATTGGGCTGAGTCTGGTCCCCTTGGTGCTCGTGCTCGAAGTCTCGGACGGCATGATTCGTGGCATTACGGACCGGTTCCTGGAGACATCTAGCTATCATCTACAGGCGATCCACGTGGGCTTCGAGCAGTCCAATCCTGAGGATCTCGCCGTCGACGTCCGGCAAATCCCCGGCGTGCGCCATGCGTGGCCGGAGCGACAGGGCATTTCGTTGGCGGCCACCGACCGAAGACGGGTCGGCGTCACGGTCCGTGCGGTAGATCCGGCCATGTTTCGTCGAGACGACGGTTTCTCCGGCTTTCTCGAGACGGACGCGGGCAGCTTGACCCTCGGTGACGAACGTGAGGTTGTGATTGGGAGCGCTGTGGCCGAGCGTCTCAATGTCGAGATAGGGGATGAGATGCGTCTTCTGACGGTCCGTGGGCGCGCGGGTGAGCGCATTATCCCACGGGTTTCCCGCTTCACCGTGCGAGGTATTGTCTCGGTAGGGTACCAGGAGCTCGACCGGCTCTGGGTGTTTATCCCCTACGCTACCGGCACGCGGATTCTCCCAGATGACTCCTCCCGAGATCTCCTGGGGGTGAAGATCGATGCTCCCTATGATCTCCAGAATCCGTTGACCGCTCCATCCGGCAGCGTTGAAACTCAGCTGCTGCGACAGCGGCTGCGTGACGAAGCCGGTGGTGCATGGCGCGTTGTCTCCTGGTATGAGCTCGAGGAGTCTCGGTATGTCTCGTTCCGCACGACAAAGAATCTGCTTGGCTTCATCATGGCTCTCATTGTGGTGGTTGCCGCGGTGAACGTATCGTCGAGCTTGGTACTGGTGGTTTTGGAGAAGCAGTCCGAGATCGCCATTCTGAAAGCGACCGGTGGCCAACCCTCATGGGTACGTGACGCCTTCCTCTACGCCGGCTTTATCGCCGGCGCTGCCGGAGCCGTCGGAGGCGTCTTGGTTGGTGCCCTGCTTGTTCGCTACATCAACCAAGTCATTACCGCGCTCGACTGGATCGGCACCGCCGTTCAGCGCGTCGGGATCAGGCTTGTCTCACCGTTCATTGAAGGGGACCCGACAGCTGTGAGCTTGCTCCCGAGGGACTTCTATCTGGAGACGATACCGATCAGTATCGATCCGGGGCAACTATTAGCGGTTTGGGTCTTCGCGGTCGTCGTGGCCGTACTCGCGGCGATAATACCGGCCCGACGGGCGGCACGCTTGAAGCCGCTGGATATCATGCGGCGTCACTGATGCAGACCTCGATTGTCTGCGCAGCGTGAGAATGCTATATTTC
>CAYFQV010000001.1:0-2897 GCA_964345195.1 uncultured Spirochaetaceae bacterium | reverse complement strand
TTTCAACGGGAGCTCACCAGCCTTGTCGGGCAAGAGGTGCTGCACAACGGTCATTTGGGCCTACTCCCGAAGCGTTTGCAAGCCCTACGGTGGACCTACCTCGAGCGTGAGCGTATCCGCGATCGGCTCAGCAGCGCAGTAGCCGACGAGGACTATGAGAGCGCCGCGGAACTGCGTGATGAGATTCGCCGGCGCGACGAAATGCACTGGAGCAATGACTCGTGATCGATTCCTCTCTCTTCAAGCTTCCCGAATGGTTCGCAGGCGAAGGTCCGGAGAGTGACGTGGTTTTGTCCTCTCGGATACGCCTGGCCCGAAACATTGACGAGCTGCCCTTTGCCGCCTCCATGAACGCACACTCTCGAGCGAAGGTTGAGAGGGATGTACGGCGGATACTGGATTCCATGGACGAGCGATTCACGCGTATCGACGTGCATCGACTGAGTGACGAACAGCGGCGCATGCTCGTCGAATCGAACACCGTCGACTCGTCGGATCGAGAGCGTGGAGACGCGCTCTACTTGAGCGAAGATAGGGAGCTGCGCGTTCACGTCAACGCCCAGGATCACCTACGCATTGTGGGCTTCGGTCCGGGAGTCTCCCTCTCTCGTCTCTCCGAGCGTGTACAGGCCCTTGAGCGCAGGTTTGATGAGCAGCTGGTCTTCGCCGTTTCCCTACGCTTGGGATACTTCACCGCCGATATGCAGGATGTGGGCACCGGGATGCGTGGCAGCGCTTTGTTGCACCTTCCGGCTCTCGCGGAGACCGGTGGTTTGGGTGACGTCGTACAAGCGATTGACGTGGAAGAGGTAAAGTACGAGCTTTTCCCCTCGAGTACGCGAGTATCCTTGGGCGATTTGCTCCTTGTGAGCAATACCCGGGCGATTGGACGTTCCGAGGGGGAAATCGTCGAGACGCTTGAAGCGGCTGTTTCGCAGTTTGTAACTTATGAGCGTGAAGCGCGGGACGTGCTCCTGGAAACTCAGGGGGAAGACCTGCGACTTCGGGTCAATGAGGCGCTGAACCACGTTCGGCGTTCAGAAGAGATTGCCGGAGAGGAGGCCATGCAGCTCATCTCTCGGCTACGCCTAGCGGCAATGGTGGGGATGATGGAACACGCACAACTATCGCGGATCACGTCGCTGTTTTTTCTTTCGCAACCATCCCTCATTGACCGGCAGCGGGGAGAAGAGCGCGGCAACAGCCGCCGAGCCTGGCGCGGATCGACCGTAGACGAGCGACGGGCAAAGCTTTTGCAACAACAGCTGGAGTCACTTGGGTGACTCGGGAGGATTCTTAATGTTCAAGGGACTAACACAACGAGCGCAGAAAGTCTTAACTGTTCTGGCTCAGGACGAGGCAAAGCGGTTTCACTCGGATCAGCTATTGCCCGAGCACATTGTGCTTGCACTCCTCAAGGAAGGGGGCGGCCTCGGTTACAAAGCCCTTGAGAAGGTAATGATCGACCCGGCCAAAATGCAGCTCGAAATCGAAAAGGCCATTCCCAAGAAGCGGGGAGGCTTTATCTTGGGGGATGTTCCCCCGTCCCCGAGGGGAAAGAAGGTCCTGGAGGACTCCGCCGAAGAAGCGCGGAATCTCGGGCACGAGTACATTGGGACCGAGCACCTGCTCTTGGCTTGTCTGCGCGAGGACGATGGCGAGACGACCAAGTTCTTGCAGCAGCACAACATAACTATTGATACCCTACGCGAGGTAATCAGCGAGCTCAGTGGATCCGGCGGTAATACGGGAGGACAGAATCAGCCCCGCTTGCCGCAGCAGAAGCGCAAGGGTGGGCAGAGCTCCCAGAGTTCGAAGAAGACGACCCCGACCCTCGACGAATTTGCTCGCGATCTTACTCAGCAGGGCCGTGAGAACAAGCTCGACACCGTTATCGGTCGTCAGAAAGAGATCGACCGGGTCATTCAGATTTTGGCGCGTCGAACGAAGAACAACCCGGTCCTGATCGGCGAGCCCGGAGTCGGTAAGACCGCGATTGTTGAGGGCTTGGCGCAGACGATCGTGGACGCCACGGCACCGGAGGTGCTCATCGGCAAGCGAGTACTTACACTTGATCTCGCCTCTCTTATTGCCGGGACGAAGTACCGGGGCGAGTTCGAGGAGCGTCTGAAGCGGGTCATGAAGGAGATCATCAACGCCGGCAACGTTATTCTCTTCATTGATGAGCTCCACACCATCATTGGTGCAGGTGGCGCGGAAGGCGCTATCGACGCATCCAACATGTTGAAACCGGCGCTCTCGCGCGGTGAGATCCAGTGCATTGGGGCAACGACTCTCAACGAATACAAGAAGTACATTGAAAAGGACGCTGCGCTGGAGCGGCGTTTCCAGACCATCTTCGTAGACGAACCTACGGTCGAGGATACAATCGAGATCCTGAAGGGTGTCCGAGAGAGTTACGAGGATCATCACAACGTAACCTACACGCCCGGCGCTCTCGAAGTATCGGCGCTGCTGTCCAACCGCTACGTAACCGATCGCTATCTGCCGGATAAGGCGATCGACCTTATAGATGAGGCGGGCTCGCGAAAGCGCATCCACAACAGCGTTCGTCCAACGGAGCTCGCGGAGCTCGAGAAGCAGATCGAAGAGCTCAATCAAGAGAAGCTCTCTTTGGTGAACTCTCAGAACTACGAGCGCGCCGCCGCGGTACGCGATCAAGTGCGTCAGCTCAAGGCGAAGGTGGAAGATCTCAAGAACGAGTGGAAGGTCACGCTGAAGACTGAGCAGAACGTGGTGGACTCAGACGACATCCAGCACGTGCTGTCGGATATCACCGGCATCCCGCTGGCGCGGCTTGCGCAGAGCGAGCAAGAAAAGCTGCTTCATATAGAGAAAGAGCTGCACAAGCAGGTCATTGGGCAGGATCAGGCCAT